>NZ_KB944444.1:0-198404 GCF_000389825.1 Pandoraea sp. SD6-2
GGTTGGGCGTCGTTCAACGGAGGCAAGACGAGCCAGCGCGGCGACGGCATGTCGTTCGACGTGAAGGGTCTGGACGGTGCGATCGGTGTTGACAAGCGCTTGAATCAGAACACGTTGGTGGGTGGCTCGATTGGCTTTGGCAATCAGGAGTCGAAGGCGAAGGGTCTGCCGGGCGAGTCGAAGGTCAACAGCGTGAGCGTGGGTCTGTACGGCTCGCACCTGACGGGTTCGAACTGGTTCGTCAACGGCGGTGCGTCGTACACGAATCACAGCGTGAAGACGGATCGCACGGTGGCCGCGCGTAACGCGTCGGCCCGCCTGTCGGGCAAGACGAGCGGACAGACGTTCGGCATGTTCGGTGAAGTGGGTAAGCGCTTTGAGGTGTCGGGTGTGAACATCGATCCGTCGGTGGGTGTGCGTGTGGCGTCGACGCGTTTGAAAGCGTTCGATGAGACGAACCGTGACGGATCGGGCAACGACGGTCTGAAGGTGGGCTCGCAGTCGCAGACGTCGACGCGCGGTGTGTTGGGTGTGCGTCTGTGGAGCGAAGTGGCAAGCATTGCAGGGGGCAAGGTAGCGCCGTCGCTGCGCCTGTCGTACGAGCACGAGTTCGGCAAGACGCAGAGCAGCCTGACGAACACGATCTACGGCGCGCCGAGCAGCTTCACGGTGAAGGGTCCGAAGCTGGGCAAGGACATTTTCACGGTGGACCTGGGCCTGGACATGCAGCTCAAGAAGCAACTGGAAGTGCGCGTGGGCGGTAACGTCAGCGTGCGCAAGGGCGAGAGCGCGCTGGGTGGCGGTATCTCGGCGAAGTATCGCTTCTGAGCCAGAGCGTCGACGCAGGCGGCCGGAACATCGCGTCTGCTGTCAGCGTTGAAGACAAGAAACCCGTCGTGCCTGAAAGGGCGCGACGGGTTTTTTTATGTCTCATCGCGAATGGTTGCCTCAAGGCAATGCTGTGGCGATGGGGTGTTGGGGGACTGCACATATGTTCTGTCGCATCCGCTATGTGCGTCTTTTGTGGTGATCCGCTCCCAGAAATTTCAACGAAGAGTTATCGCTCTTAAGTAGTGTTTATAAGGATTTAAGTTGGTTTTTGGGAATTTACCCAATTAATGTTAGTGGATTTACTTTATAGGAATGCGCCCAATACAAGGCGGAATTTGAAATTTCAGATATTTCTGATCCTAAAATCGATACTCCTTTGGTGACCAGTGTGCCGCTCTCAGAGTAACGGTGGACGTAGTCGTCGATTTTTGTTAATGAAATGTTGGGGGTATCAAATGCAGCGACAGAATTCAAAGGTTGGCGTGCTTCGTCAAACAAAGATCTACGTGGCAGTGGCGACGATGGCGGCAGCCGCATCATTTCCGACCATAGTCGAGGCGGATGAGAGGAAAAAAGCGCGCGTTGCCACGCAGCAAGGAAGTAGCCAGAAAATCAGCGATTGGAAGTCGCAACTCAAAGATCTGGAGACGCAGCGTAACGAGAATAACGAGGCGTATCTAAATGCAACAAGCTGGATTCATGATGCAGCATCCCTCAAAAAAATCCTAAATATTGAAGTTGAGGAAGAAA
This sequence comes from Pandoraea sp. SD6-2, assembly GCF_000389825.1. Taxonomy (NCBI): domain Bacteria; kingdom Pseudomonadati; phylum Pseudomonadota; class Betaproteobacteria; order Burkholderiales; family Burkholderiaceae; genus Pandoraea; species Pandoraea sp. SD6-2. The sequence continues at coordinate 1,582 of NZ_KB944444.1, forward strand.
GAAATGCGGCGCTCAATGAGGTGGCCACTGCGATTTCTAATGCTCTAGGAAATGCGGGGAATGGAGGAGGTGGGGATGAGCCGACGCATATCCAGCGGGCGAGTGTGACTGATTTGAGGAATGTCAAAACACACATGGATAAAGTCTTGAACGCGGAGGCTGGTGACAAAACCGAGAGAATTCAGGAATTTAGAGATTTTCTGTCTAACACCGAGCGCTCCGGACGGGCCACAAGTGAGGCAGACCAAGCCTCGAATGCCCATCGGGAGATTTCGCAGCAGATTGCCGAAGTCAGAAAGTCCTTGAAAGACGCCGGCGAGCCCCAGGATAAGCCCGTCAACCGATACGAGTTGAGGGCCGGCGAAGACAACACCGTCAAGTGGGAAAACGATACCTTGAATGGTCTGCCCTACAGTGACGGTGTCAGCAGCCGCTCTGTCGACGAGAAAACCACTCTTGAGATCACGCATCGTTCCGGGCGTTCATCGAATCCAATCACCGGAGCGAACGATGCAAAGCGAGATGTCGGTACATTGAATGTTCTGGAGACGGCAGATCACGTGATGAAGATCGAGAATGGTCAACTGAATATCCACAAGGGCATTGAAGGTGCGGGACGCCTGGGGATTCTTGTTGGAAGAGACGGAAATCTGACATTCGAGAAAAATGGCGACGGTATTAAAGCCGCCAATGTGGAAATATTTACCGATCCTAAGGCCAATGCGATCGGAGATGGGGGTTTCATTGAGTTCCAAGATGGCACCAGCGCGGGATCTGCGTTTCTTGAGATCAATTATCGTGGAGAACTAACGTTCGATATTGGTTCCGACGCCGGTGACAGTAAGATAACAATTAAAGATGGTGGTATTGCAACCTTTGTCGGGGCCAATGCCAAGTCTTCAATTATCGGCAACTCGGGGCGGCTCGAATTCGACGGGGCACATGGCGGAATGGCGACGGTCGACAATATGCGGAATGGAACGGTGAAATTCTTCGATACAGACCTTGAACGCATGACTTTGAAAAACACTGGCACCGCATATTTGCAGGGCACGACCACTGCGAGTGAGGCTGTCGTCAGTATGCTCGGCGGCACGCTGGATGTTACGGGCGTGGGTAAGTCTACGTCCGCAAATACTTTTTCGGCGACTGACACGGGCACTGAAAAGGCCGTCACGATTGGTTCGCTGTCCGGCGTTGGCAATGTCATCGCCGGTACTACGGCCCTCACGCTTGGCTCATTGAATCGGGACGATGTATTCAACGGCCGGATTATGAAGACCGCCCCGGCGGGTCCGCAGGAGAGTGGCCTTGACAAAGCCCTTCGCGAAAGATTGGAATCGTTAAACAGGGGGCTTACCACGTCCGTCACGAAAGTCGGCACCGGTAACCTGACGTTCACGAATGACCAGAGTCAAGTCAATGCCATCAATGTTCAAAGTGGCAAGCTGACGGCGCAGCATGAAAACGCCCTCGGTTCGGGGAGCGTATCGATTGCCGCCGCAGGTGCGGTTGCCATTCAGGCTCCGAGTGTCTCGGGCGTTAAGGCAATCGAGAATGCCGGCGAAATTGATCTGGGGACGAATAGGCTCAGCGTAGAGAGCTACACGTCGAGCGCTGGCGCAAAGATCAAATCGCGTGTTGCCAAGGTCGGTGATGGCTTCGCGGGGGGCACGATTTATGTCGAGAAGGATAGCGACTTCAGCAATACGGCCTTGGCGGTTGCCGTCGACGATGGCATCAAACTTTCCGATGTCGAAAACACGTTCGAGGTGGTGACCGCTGCCGAGGGGGCGAAGGTGACCCCCGGAACGACGACGTTCGGTAGCGTTAGCGTTCCTGGCCGCGACCAGACGAATGAATCGACGAAAATCACCTCAAGGAATGCCGTCAATTTCCTTGCGGCCAACGGCCGCTACACCGCGAATAAGCGAGCGGTACTGGCGTCGGTGGATGGCGTGAGCGTTGGCGATCTGACCTCCGGCAAGATCGGCGGCAAGGTGCTCTCGGAGATGGCGCTGCAAACGGCGGATACGGCCGAACAACGTCGTTCGGCACATTTGCTCTCAGGCGAATCGCTGGTGAACAACGCTGTGGCAGCGCAAGCCGCTACCACGTCTTTCCAGCGCGGCATGCAAACGCGGATGATCGCCGGCGGGGCGATGTTCGACGACAAGACCGCGAACGGTGCGATGGTGACCGATAACGGCGTCGCGGGTTGGGCGTCGTTCAACGGAGGCAAGACGAGCCAGCGCGGCGACGGCATGTCGTTCGACGTGAAGGGTCTGGACGGTGCGATCGGTGTTGACAAGCGCCTGAATCAGAACACGTTGGTGGGTGGCTCGATTGGCTTTGGCAATCAGGAGTCGAAGGCGAAGGGTCTGCCGGGCGAGTCGAAGGTCAACAGCGTGAGCGTGGGTCTGTACGGCTCGCACCTGACTGGCGCGAACTGGTTCGTCAACGGCGCGGTGTCGTATACGAATCACAGTGTAAAGACAGATCGCACGGTGTCGGCACGTTTTGCGGCGACACGTCTGGCGGGTAAGACGAGCGGTCGGACGTTCGGCATGTTCGGTGAAGTCGGTAAGCGCTTCGACGTGTCGGGTGTGAACATCGATCCGTCGGTGGGTGTGCGCGTGGCGTCGACGCGTCTGAATGCGTTCAACGAAACGAACAGTTACAGCGAAGGCAACGACGGCCTGAAGGTGGGCTCGCAATCGCAGACCTCGACGCGCGGTGTGGTGGGCGTGCGTCTGTGGAGCGAAGTGGTGAGCATCGCGGGTGGCAAGGTGGCCCCGTCGCTGCGCCTGTCTTATGAGCGCGAGTTCGGCAAGACGCAGAGTAGCCTGACGAATGCGATCTATGGCGCGCCGCGCAGCTTCACGGTGAAGGGGCCGAAGTTGGGCAAAGATATCTTCACGGCGGATCTGGGCGTAGACATGCAGATCAAGAAGCAACTGGAGGTGCGCGCAGGCGGTAACGTCAGCGTGCGTAAGGGCGAGAGCGCGCTGGGCGGTGGTATCTCGGCGAAGTATCGCTTCTGAGCCTGAACGTTGACGTAGGCGGCCGGAGCATCACGCTTCCCGTCAGCGTTGACGACAAGAAACCCGTCGTTCCCGAAAGGGCACGGCGGTTTTTTTATTTTCGGCGTTCGGTAACGGCGCCTGCCCTTCTCGCGGAAGTGAAATGTGTTGGAGACCACGTGACGCGGGGAGGGAATGTGTCGATGGGAAACGACTTGCTTCGCTCCGTCATCCGTTGTTTGCGTGCCGCATTTTTTGCGTGATTGGGAGATTTCTGACGATGAAGTACGTTTTATTGGGATTAATCAATAGTTAAATTTCAGATTTATTGGGATTTGCCGCAAATCAACAAAAAAACGATCTCTTGGGTTAAGTATCAAATCCGAGTGTTTTTGCATCGATTTCGATAGTCCGGCTTTTAGACTTCGTGAGCCTTGACGCAGGTCGTAGTGCCGTGTCTGGAGTGCGATGAAGCAATTCATCATTTTCACGAATTAAATTGTGGATTATCGAATGCAAAAGAACCATCCGAAGTCGAACGCTCTGCGTCAGACGAAAATTTGCATGGCCGTCGCGGCTGTGGTGACGGCAGCAGCGCTGCCGGGGTATGCGGTGGCAACCCCGACGTGGGAAGAAACCAGAGAAGCAAGAGTCACTGAGCTGACAAAAGCAGAAAGCGGGCTGACCGTTGTCGCAGAGAATGCGTTACTGGAAAAGCAAACGAAGCTTGATAACGTAAAAAGATACGAAGCATTCGCTCGGCAAGTTGAGAGGATTCTCTCTGACGAGAATGTTGACGATGCGACGAAATTTTCGAATCTTAAGCCGGTGGCAGAGAGAATTAAAGTCGAAGTCAGTAGACTCGTTAAGGTGAGGGGGAGTGACGCTGCGAACAAGGCGTGGCATGCGGAATACGAAGGTTTCCTCACCGCGTTTATGCGCAAGGTGGACGACATCAGCAGTCCCGCAGAAATCAAGTCCGACCACGCCTCAAGCAAGGCGCTGAGTGCCCACGTGGAGAAAAGCGCCGTTGACGGACTTGTCGATCCTGCAAAGACAGCCGTCGTCGAAGCGCAGCAACATCTTGAACTCCTGAAGCACAAGGCTGCTTCGCTGGGCGGTGCCGCTAGCGAAGAGGAATACAAGCACCTCACCGAAAAGACGTTCCTGCTTAACGCGAACGCGGCTAATGCTGAAAAGAACAGTGGTGTCCTGACCTGGAACGATAAAAATCTGCAGACTTTCGTGAACGAAACAGCGCTGGCTGCTGGTCACGACAAGATTGTCCAGGCCGCCACCCTCGAAATCGGCAGTTTTTCGGGCGGAGCATCCGACGCGATTCATGGTGTTGCGGCAGCGCAGGGGATCAAGACTCGTGAAATCGCCACGCTTCGCGCACTCGACGGCGCCAAGCACGATGTTCAGGTTGTGGAAGGCGCTCTGAACATTCATCAGTTCATCGAAACCGAAGGCAACGGAGCGCTTTCGGTGACGCTCGGTAAAAAGGGTGTTCTGCACTTCGAGGACCAAGCCAAAGATGCCAGAGGTGGCATCAAGGGCGATAACGTGACGCTGGTCGCTGGGAGCGCTGACGTTGCGGTTGCCATTAACAAGGCGGATGAGGGCGCCAAGATTGCATTTGGAGATGGGACGAGCGCCGGCAACGCTAAGATCGATCTCTACAGCGGTGCCAGCTTGGAATTCAACAAGGGTTCTGATGCCGGGAACAGCAAGATCACTGTCGCTCGTGCGGTGACGAGTGAAGATGTTGCCGATCGGGTGGTCGAACGTGAGGCTGCTATGGAGGCCAACGTCCACGCCGATCTCAGCGCACTCCCGGAACTTACCGAACAGCTTGGCGCCAAGCTCGAGTTCGAAGACTCGTCTGCGGGTGAAGCCGACATTACCAATGCCGGTGCTCTCACTTTCACGGCGTCCGATCTGAGCACTGCGGAGCTGAAGAATGTGGCAGGCGGGACGGTCACCATCAAAGGCAAGGAAGTCGGTGTTTTCGACGATCAGGGCAACGAGGTTATCGACCCTGAAAACAATTTACAAAAGCAGGAGATGAAATTGTCGGACGGTGGTGCTGCCCTTGTCTTTAACCAAGGGACACTGACTGTCGAGAACACGAATCTCAATGAGGTGGCTTTGCAAAGCGCTGGCACGACGACCATTGCCAAGTCGAAGGGCGGCAAGGCAACGCTCGCAAATTGGCTGGGCGGCGATCTTGCGATCAGCGAAACGCAACTTCAAGACATGAAGCTGGTCAATGCCGGCAAGGCGACTATCACAGAGTCGGACGGCGGCAAAGCACTCATCGCCAACCTTCAAGACGGCGAACTGACTCTCACCGACACGAAGCTCCAAAGTTTGGCACTGGCCAACGAGGGCGCCGTCAAGATGACCGGCAAAACCACTGCCACCAACGCGTCGATCACATTGCATGGCGGTTCGTTGGACGTTTCTGAAATTGCGATTACCGACATTGACGCTGGCGCCGGCAAGCCTGAAAACTCGCTCACCATCGGTTCGCTGACCGGCAAGGGCGACGTGGTTACTGGCAATACGGTGCTGATGCTCGGAGAACTGGGCAACGACGACCACTTCGAAGGCAATATCTCTCGTGAAGCGGCAAAGCCGGGTACGCAGTCATATCCGAACGTTTTGCACGCGAACGTGCTGACTTCGCAACCGGTCGGCTCGAACGTGGTCAAGGTCGGCACGGGCAACCTGACGTTGTCCGGCGATCAGAGCGGTGTGACGAACCTGAGTGTTCAAGGCGGTAAGCTGACGGCAGCACATCCCAACGCGCTGGGTTCGGGGGCCGTGAACGTCGCCAAGGCGGGCACGATCGCACTGAGCACGGATGTGAGCGGCGTGAATAACCTGCAGAACGACGGCACGCTGGATCTCGGAATGAACAAGCTCGAGGTGGGCACCTACGCGTCCGAGGCGGGCGCGAAGATCAAGTCGCGCATCGAGAAAGTCGAAGGCAAGCTGAGCGGTGGCCAGATTCACGTCTCGGAAAGCAGCGATTTCGGCAACACGACGCTTGACGTTACCGCTGCCGCCGACATCGAAATTCAAGATCTCGTGGACACGTTTGAAGTGGTGAGCGCTGAAGGTGACGCAGAAGTGACCGGCGTCGAATTCACCGTGGGTAGCATCACCGGCGGTAAGCAACCGGATCCGACGATTAAGGACCCGGATGGTCCGAATGTTGGACCGGAAACACCAACTATCGAGCCGGGCACGGGCACGAAGATCACGGACAAGAACATCGTGAAGTTCTTGGCGGCCGACGGTGGTTACAGCGCCAACGAGCAAGCGGTACTGGCGTCGGTTGACGGCGCGATGGTGGGTGATCTGGCGTCGGGCAAGATCGGCGGCAAGGTGCTGTCGGCCATGGCCCTGCAAACGGCAGGCACGGAAGAGCAACGCCGTTCGGCTCGTATGCTCTCGGGTGAGTCGCTGGTGAACAACGCTGTGGCAGCGCAAGCGGCAGCGACGTCGTTCCAGCGCGGCATGCAAACGCGGATGATCGCCGGCGGGGCGATGTTCGACGACAAGACCGCGAACGGTGCGATGGTGACCGATAACGGCATCGCCGGTTGGGCGTCGTTCAACGGAGGCAAGACGAGCCAGCGCGGCGACGGCATGTCGTTCGACGTGAAGGGTCTGGACGGTGCGATCGGTGTTGACAAGCGCTTGAATCAGAACACGTTGGTGGGTGGCTCGATTGGCTTTGGCAATCAGGAGTCGAAGGCGAAGGGTCTGCCGGGCGAGTCGAAGGTCAACAGCGTGAGCGTGGGTCTGTACGGCTCGCACCTGACGGGTTCGAACTGGTTCGTCAACGGCGGTGCGTCGTACACGAATCACAGCGTGAAGACGGATCGCACGGTGGCCGCCCGTAACGCGTCGGCCCGCGTGGCGGGCAAGACGAGCGGACAGACGTTCGGCATGTTCGGTGAAGTGGGTAAGCGCTTTGAGGTGTCGGGTGTGAACATCGACCCGTCGGTGGGTGTGCGTGTGGCGTCGACGCGTTTGAAAGCGTTCGACGAGACGAACCGTGACGGATCGGGCAACGACGGTCTGAAGGTTGGCTCGCAGTCGCAGACGTCGACGCGCGGTGTGTTGGGTGTGCGTCTGTGGAGCGAAGTGGCAAGCATTGCAGGGGGCAAGGTAGCGCCGTCGCTGCGCCTGTCGTACGAGCACGAGTTCGGCAAGACGCAGAGCAGCCTGACGAATGCGATCTACGGCGCGCCGAGCAGCTTCACGGTGAAGGGTCCGAAGCTGGGCAAGGATATCTTCACGGCGGACCTGGGCCTGGACATGCAGCTCAAGAAGCAACTGGAAGTGCGCGTGGGCGGTAACGTCAGCGTGCGTAAGGGCGAGAGCGCGCTGGGCGGTGGTATCTCGGCGAAGTATCGCTTCTAAGGCAGTCGGCAGGACGCTTTCCTCGTGAGGGGAAGGCGTGGATCTTTCCCAACGGGATCTGGGTGACGCGTCGGACAGTCTTGATCGATGCGTCGACCGTTTAATGCCATTGGGTCAAAACCCCCGTTACTCATCGGTAACGGGGGTTTTTTACATTTGAATGCGAGCGCCTTGGGATGAAATAGAAAAATCGAAAATGACGTTAGATCGGATAACTGATGATTCACCATCGGATGAACGGGCCACATTCGTTCAATGTGCAATCTACGGCTCAATGAGTCATTCCGTCATGGGGCGTGAATTTGATGGAGAAGCGCTAGAAAATTGGCTTGCTTTGGTGGAATTCAATAATATCATCGTGGTGAGTGGTGATTCGCGCCATAAATTTCATGGGATATGTCCCAAGATCGGGTTTTTGGATGGGGGATTTCCCAATGCGGCATCCCGAAGACTGTTAATACGTTAATTGCGTCCTACGATTCATGTCACTCATCGAATGCAACGCAACTTGCGTGTTGTTGTTCGATATCTGCCAATCACGAATTGAAGAGGGACGTAGCGCATGAATGCAAACCGTATCGACGTAGCAGCACAGACGTATCAGCACGATAAGGCGGACGCAATGGCGCGCCGACTGCATCGCACCGCGATGGCGGGCGCGGCGGCTCTGGTGTTGACGGGCGGTACGCTTGCTTCCGGCGGCGTGGCTGCGGAGGTTCTCAGTGAAATGACGGTCGAAGAAAAGAAGCGGCCGCGATTTGCTGATATCGCGCGACGCTTTGTGACGCCGGACTTCCTCGAATCGCGCAGGGATCGTGCGCATGCGAACCGTTTGCTCGACGAGCAGGTTGCGCGTGTGGCGCAAGCCAATCGGGACGTCGCCACGGTGAAAATGCGTTCCGACGCCGCAAGCAAGCAGTTGGATAAGGTGCGAGAAGGGTTGAACGTGTGGGAGAGACTCGTCAGATCACCGCAAAGGCTCATTGACGCAGAGAATGCGAAACGTGAAGCGGAAAGCGCCTTGAAATCTGCGCAGGACAATCTCGCGGCCGAGAAGGCAGGGAAGAAGGAACGTATCGAAGCGGTAGCTAAGGCAACGTTGCGCACGGTGGCGGCTGACGCGAAGCGAGAAGAGATGAGGGAATTCAGAGCCGAGACAATCAAGGCGTTGCGAGACGATGCGTCTGCACAGAAAGAAACAGACGTGCCGAAGCTCGATGAGCAAGCGGAATCTGGCATCGTCGATAGAAACACGAGCGGGAAGAACGAGGACAGTGGGGAGCCGGAAGCCCCGACGCCCGAGAGTGGCACGGTCGAGTCTGACGATCTCGCTGCCGATTCGCTTGAAAATCCGGCTGAAGAAGATGCCCTTGGGCAACCGCAGGTCGACCCGGTAGCACAAGCTATGGCCTCGGGCGTGGTCTTGACTCAAATGGCCAACGCCGCGCAACAGAATGCCGACCTGTTCCGCAGGGGTATGCAAGACCGTCTGTCGGGCGACGATGCGTTTATGCAGCCGACGGACATCGAATCGACGGCGAGCGGCATCTCCACCTGGGCGCAAGCCATGGGCGCTCAGACGACCGGACGGGCGCGCGGTGATATTGCGGGCTTCTCCATGCGCGGTGCCGGTATTGTGACGGGCGTCGACGTTAAGAAGAACAACACGCGAGTCGGTGTGGCAGTAGGCTACGGCGATGCGACCGCCGACGCCAGAGGCGAGAATAGTCAGAGCGCCTCGTCGAAGGTGAGCACGTACAGCGTCGGTCTGTATGGCGCCCACGAAGTCGATGGCTGGTTCGCTAACGGTGGTGTGTCGTATAGCGCGCACAGCATCAAGAGCCAGCGTGCGCCGAAACTGGATGGCGAAGTCTATGGCCTGAGCGGCAAGACGAACGCTACGACCGTGGGCGGCTTCGCACAGTTCGGCAAGCACATCGTCACACGCGCCGTGAACATCGATCCGAGCATCACCCTCAAGGTGTCGAACACCTCGGTGAAGGGCTTCACCGAAAACGGCGATGCCGGTCTCAAGGTCGACGGCAGCAACTTCAACTCGGCACGGGTGGGCATTGGCGCGCGTCTGTGGAAGGCGTTCGGCGACGAGTCGCACAGCGTCACGCCGTCGCTGCGTATTTCTTACGAGCGCGAACTGGCGCATGCCGCGCCGTCGATGGACGTGGCACTCGCCAACGCCGCGAATGCCGGCAAGATGACCGTCACGGGCAACAAGTTGGGCCGCGATATCGTGAGCGCGGAAACCAGCGTCGACGTGAAGCTCGGCAAGAAGCTCTCGCTTCGCGGTGGCGTGAACGGCAGCGTGCGCCAAGGTCAAACGCAAGCCGGCGTGGCCGGTTCGCTCAAGTACGTCTGGTAATCCTGGTGTGAGAGGTGCCGGCTTGTGCCGGTGCCCACTTCGCAAGGTAGTTGCAGTAGCAGTCGCAGTAAAGGAGAAGCCGTCCGGCAATACGCCGGACGGCTTTTTTCGTCTTGCGGATTCGCGCTTACCTCACCCGCGATCAGAACGAGTGCGACACCCCGATATAAGCACCGGTCTGGCTCTTGCCTGCGGGCGGGTTATCGAGCGAGTCGCTCGGAATGGCCGCGACGGAGAAGCTCTGATTTGCGCTGTTCTTGACATAAGCGACCGTGCCGTACAGGAACGTGCGCTTCGACAGGTTGTACGTCGTGCCCAGCTCGAACATCGTGGCGTGACCAAAGCCGCCCGGCACATTCACGTGATACACCGCCGCATTCGCGGCCCACACCTGGGTCGCCTGATACTTCACGCCAGCCCAATAGTGATCGGCGCGTGTCGCGAAATCGGGGGCCGGCGCGTCCGGGGCGGACATATGGGTGTAGCCCAGCGAAATCGTGAAACGGTTCAGGAACACGTTCGCGCCGGCGAAGTATTCGCGCGACGTGGCGAAGACATCGGTGAAGCGTCCGTTGGTGTCGCGGATTTCGTCGTACAACGCCCGCAACTGGAACCGGTCATGCGTGTACGTCAACTGTGCCCCCATGCCCCGGCCGTTATTGAACTGCCCGGCGATGTTGGAGAACGCGTACTGACCCGCGACATCGAAGCCGTACCAGTTCGGGCTTTGATAGTTGACGGTATTGCTCGCCTGCGGCCAGTTACGTCCTCGCACGAGCGACGCCGAGGAAAACGCCTGCTGTTGGAACGGATCGAAGTCCCAGACGCCGTTGCTGATGAACAGATTGCGGCCGAGCGTCAATTGCCCCCACGAGCGGGAGTTCAGACCGACCAGTGCGCGCCGGTCGAAGATCGATCCCGAGCCGTTGTTGTTGAAGCCGTTCATCAACTGGAATCCGCCTTCCAGATTGAATACGGCATGCAATCCCTGTCCGAGGTCTTCGTAGCCGCGCAGGCCGAACAGGCTGGTGCCGTAGTCGCCACCTTGCGCACTCCAGCGCGATGCGGTGCCGCCTTTACCGTCCTGCAGGTTGTTCATGAATTGAAAGCCGCCATCCACGCGGCCATAAAGCTGCACACTCGATTGCGCGTGCGCAAACGTGCCGATACCGCAAAGCAGGCTTGCTGCAATGAGCTTCTTTTTCATGGTCTGTTCCCCAGGTTGCGTTTTGCCCCGCACCTTCCTTGCGTGGTTATGTCCGTCGTCGTCGCGCGGCGCCCGAGCGAGGGCGATGCGAAAGGTCGGCGGGAAAGCCTGAAATTTCGTTACGAGTGACGAGAAATAGGCAAGCGGGAACGCCTGGGCAACGGGCACCGCATGAGGAGGTGCGGGCGGTTGCGAGTGATGCCGTCACGCTCTGGTCGTCAGAGATCGTTGTCATGGCAGTCCACTGGCGTAGGACCTGCGACAGCGTGGCGCAAGCTCGGATTGTCTTGCGCGCGGCCGTGCGGCCGGGAGCGGTTGGTGAGGGGCCGGCGCAGCGTCGCATAGGTCGTAGTGCGACGCAACGGGCACCCATCACCCGGATGGCTTCTGTTATATCCGATTTCCCCGGCACGCAACATCGGGGAAAGGCTTAGTCGCCCGATTGTTGCTTAACCGCAACCGAAATGGCGCGCACGGCGAGACAAGTTCGAGTCGACCCGCTTCAGCCGGCTGTTTCAGTCCGGTGCGCCGAAGGCTTCCATCTTGCTCGCCAGGTGCGTCAGCAACCGGTTGGCGGCACCTGACAGCCGCCGGCCGGCGCGGGTGACGAGGTGCGCCTCCGCCTTATTGAGAATCGGGTGATCGACCGGCAGCGCGCGCAACACGCCGGCCTCGATCTCCTGCGACACGGCAAACGCGGGGAGAAATGTCGCGCCCAGTCCCGCACGCACGAAATGCTTGAGGACGGAAATCGAGTTGGTCGTGACCGCGGGCGTGAGCCGATGCTTTTCCGACTGCTCGGCCAGTTCCATCAGTTGGCGCGTGCCGTAAGCCCCGTGCATGAGGGCGAGTGGCACGTCGTAGAGCGCATCGAGCCGGAGCGCTCCCGTCTCGTCCATTCGCGCGATCAGCGGGGAGTCGGGCGCGACGATGGCGTGCACCGGCTGACGCATCTGTGCGCGCGACACGATCTTGGGTTCGGCCGGCGGGTTGTAGACGAGCCCGATGTCCGCATCGTCCTCGGCCACGAGTCGCATGACCTCGTTGGTGCCCGCCAGATCGAGCGTTAGTGTGATGTCGGGATAGCGCTTGCAGAAGTACTGCAACGGTGCACCCATCAGGTCGCTGACGAATCCCTCGCCGACAGCCAGCCGGATGTGGCCGCGCCGCAGCCCGCGGACTTCCTGCAACTTGGCAAGCAAGTCCTCCTGGTGCGCGCGCTGCTCCCGGTAGTACTCCATGAGCAGCCGTCCGGCCTGCGTCAGGTGGACGCCGCGCTTGTGGCGTTCGATGAGCGGCAGCGCCAGTTCGGCTTCCAGTAATGCGATCTGGCGGCTGACGGCAGAGGGGGCGATGTCGAGCCTGTCGGCGGCGGCGCGCACGGTGCCGCATTGGACGGCTTCGAACAGATACGCCAGACGGCTTTCGGTGATGGCAGGTGTCATACCCTAAAGACTAATTTTTAGAACAAAAATCTTCAAGCGTTGTCATTGAGCGTCGTTTTTTTTCAATTCACACTGCGAAACATGCGGATCGGCCCCTCTGCTGGGCAACGAACCCAGGCGAGGCCTGGTGGAGGTGGTCCGATTCCGCGCCAGTTTCAGAGCCGCCGGCCCGCACAGGGATAACGGGGGCGAGCGTCCTCGGGCCGCCAGGATCGGCGCCGGGTCACATCGGAGACACCAGATGATTCCTCCGCGCAACACGCGATTTGGCGTCGATCATCCGCTGGTCACGGTGCATGACCACCCGCGGCGCCTGACGCACTACGAGCGCATGGGCTTTTCCCCGTCGCCGGTGTCGTATCACCCGTGGGGCACGGTCACCGCGCTCATGATGTTCGGCGACAACTTCATCGAATTGATCGGCGTGGACGACGCCCGCAAGTTCGGCACGCATGCGATCGGAGACTTTTGTTTCGGACGTTATCTCGGCAGTTTTCTGGCGCGCGAAGAAGGCGTTTCGCTGATTGCCCTTCACAGCAAGGACGCACGCGCCGATCACGCCCGCCTCGTGCAGGCCGGTCTCGAGACACAAGGCATCATCGATTTTCGCCGGACGATGCGCAAACCGGACGGCTCGCCCGACCAGGCCGTCGTCTCGCTTGGCCTGTTCATCGACGACTCGTTGGGTGATGCGTCGAATTTCATCTGCCAGCAACATCGGCCCGAGCTGATCTGGGTGCCCGAGTGGCAGACGCATGCGAACGGCGTGAGCAACATCATCGGCGTGACTTACGTGACGCCGGATCCCCTTTCCCTGCGCACGCTCGCCACGCGCTGGCAGCAGATATATGGCGAGCGTCACGTCGATCACTATGACGGCGGAGCCGTGGCCGACACCGGCTGCGGCCACTTGTGGGCGCTCTCGCCGCAGCGTGCCGAAGCGCGTTATGCGGCGGTCGGTTTGCCGATGGCGCATGCCGCGCGTACGCATGCCGTGGCGATCACGCTGCTGGCCCCGGATCTGGCTCACGTCGAGGCGCTGTGGCGCGAACACGGCGTGCCCTACGGCTACAACGAGCACGGGCTGGTGGTGGAGCCCGAGTTTGCGGGCAACGTCGTGCTGGAGTTCGTCAACTACCCGCACTGACGTGCCCCTGAATTTTCCAAACGGCGGCCGGACGATCCGGCCGGCGGAGCAACGCGGCGTCGCTCGTGGCGGCGGCGTCATCCTCGCAGTCAATCTGGAGTCAACATGAAAATCATCGGAGTGGTCGGACTGGGCAATATGGGACGCGGCATGGCGCTGTCGTTGCAGCGCGGCGGTTTCACAGTGCTTGGGTTCGATCCGTCGCCGGCTGCCGGTAGCGCCCTGGCCGAGGCCGGCATCGGCCTGCGGGCTTCGGTCGCCGAACTCGCCCGCGAAGCCGACGCCCTGGTGCTGTCGCTGCCGACGTCGCAAGTGGTCGAGGCCGTGGTGAACGGCGCCGACGGCATTGCCGCGAACGGCCGCGAGGGGTTGATCGTCGTCGACACGTCGACGGCCGACCCGGAAAGCACGCGCGCCCTCGCAGCCACGCTGCGCGAGAAAGGCATCGCACTGGTCGACGCACCGGTCTCCGGCGGCCCGAAAGGTGCACTGAACGGTGCACTCACGATGGTGCTGGGCGGTTCCGCAGACGACATCGCCCGTGTCGAGCCGGTGCTTGCTGCCATGTCGGCCAAGCGCGTGCACATCGGCGACGTGGGCGCGGGTCACGTGACCAAGCTCATCAACAACCTGATGTGCGCGGCCCATCTGGTCGTGGCGGGCGAAGCGATGCGTCTGGCGAAAGCCGCCGGCGTGGCGCCCGAGCAAGTGCTCGAGGGCCTGAATGCCGGTTCGGGCCGCAGTGGCGTGACGCAGACCAATTACCCGACATGGATTCTGAACGACGCGTTCGACTCGGGCTTCACGATGAAGCTCATGCGCAAGGACGTGCGCCTGGCGATGGCGCTCGCGGAGCAGACCGGCACGCTGGCCACGGGACCGCTCTCGGCCGAAGTTGGCCGTCTGTGGGCGGCGAGCGCCGCAACGGTGGGCGACGACGAGGATTTCAACCGCATCGTGCAGTTCATCGAACCGGGCCGCGCGTAATCGTTGCCGGGCGGCCGCTGGCCCCACGCGTTCGCGTTCGATATTTCTTTTTTGTTTGACGACAGGATGTGCCCCGGACGGCGCATCGCACGGAGTTTTCTCATGGCAGATCAACAAGCCGCCGCCTTGCTCGGCGCATTCGCAAAGTTCTTCCCCAACGCCACCACGATCGGCTCGTTCGTGAATGGCGAACTGGTCGAAGGCGCGGGTGAGGCGACCATCGATATCGTCAATCCGGCCACTGGCCAGACGGTGCTGACTTACCGCGATGCGGGTGCCGCCGTCGTGGCGCAGGCCGCCGAAGCCGCGCAAGCGGCGCAGAAAACCTGGTGGGCGCTGACCCACGCGGCGCGCGGCCGGGTGATGCAGGCCGTTGGCAGCAAGATCCGTGAAAATGCCGAAGCGCTCGCGCAACTCGAATCGATCGGCGCAGGCAAACCGATCCGCGATTGCCGTGGTGAAGTCGGCAAGGTGGCGGAAATGTTCGAGTACTACGCCGGCTGGACCGACAAGTTCTTCGGCGACGTGATCCCGGTGCCGAGCACGCACCTGAATTACACGCGTCGCGAAGCGATGGGCGTGGTGTTGCAGATCACGCCCTGGAACGCCCCGGTGTTCACCTGCGGCTGGCAACTCGCCCCGGCCATCGCGATGGGTAACGGCGTGCTGCTCAAGCCGTCGGAACTCACGCCGGCCAGCTCGCTCGTGGTGGCCGCGCTTGCCGAGCAGGCGGGCGTGCCGCGCGGTCTCATCAACGTGCTCGCCGGCTTCGGTCACACCACCGGTCAGGCAGCGATCTCGCATCCGGTCATCAAGAAGGTGGTGTTCGTCGGCTCGCCGGCCACGGGCAGCAAGATCGCCACGGCCGCCGCACAGCGTCTGCTGCCGAGCGTGCTCGAATTGGGCGGCAAGTCCGCCAATATCGTGTTCAATGATGCCGATCTGAAGCGCGCCTGCCTTGGCGCCCAGGCCGCCATCTTCTCGAGCGCAGGCCAAAGCTGCGTGGCGGGCTCGCGTCTGCTGGTTCAGCGCGGCGTGTACGATCAGATGATCGAGATGCTGGCACGCGGCGCGGAGAAGATTCGCGTTGGCGCGCCGCTGGACGACACCACCGAAGTCGGCCCGATCTGCAACCGCACGCAGTATCAGCACGTGATGAACATGATCGACGCAGGTGTGCAAGGCGGCGCGCGTCTGGCGGCCGGCACGCAGCAGCGCAGCGACGGCGGCTTCTTCGTGCGTCCGACCGTGCTGGCCGACGCGAACAACACGATGGGCGTGGCTCGCACCGAAATCTTCGGCCCGGTCGTCGTGGCAATTCCCTTCGACACGGAAGAGGAAGCGCTGGCGATCGCCAACGACAGCGAATTCGGTCTGGCGGGCGCCGTGTGGACGCAGGATGTCGCGCGCGCTCACCGTGTGGCCGCGCAGGTCAACGCCGGAACGTTCTGGATCAACGGTTACAAGACGATTAACGTGGCGTCGCCGTTCGGGGGGTACAACCACAGCGGTTACGGCCGCTCCAGCGGCGTGGAAGCGCTCTACGAGTACACGCAGACGAAGAGTGTGTGGGTCGAGACCGCAGCGAATCCGGCCACGCCGTTCGGCTACGTCTGATCGCGCGGCGAGGCGGACGAAGCCATCCGCGCGAATGTGCTGCCATCGAGCGTTCTGTTGTCGGGAGCGTGACGTAATCGTGTGAATTGTGTGCCGGACGAAGGTCGTGAGACCCCGTCCGGCAGGCAACCGTTCCAGCCTGCGAGATCTGGGGCCGGAACGGCAATTTTGACCGCGTATAATGCCGCCCTCGGGTGGTTCGGCGCGCAAAGCTGTTGCTGTCACCGAGGCGTGTCAACGTGGTGCTCGTTCGGGCGTCACGAGGAGAGGAGTCCGCGGGTTTTGCGACCGGGTGGACAACGCGCCGAATTTCCTTAACCACCGAAATGTTCGCGTCTCTTCCGGGTCACCGGAGGGCACCGGACCGGTTCAATAGCAAGTGCAGTGGAGACCCAGATGGCAGTCATGGAACAAAACGCGGCCAAGCCGCAAGGGGGCGCCTTCAGTGATGGCGTGCGCCTGTATGTTTGGGCGATCGTGATTCTCGTGATCGCGGAGCTGATCGGGGCGATCAGCATCAAGGCCGGTCACGGCAAGATCGTGTTGTTGCCGATGGTCTGGGCGTTGCTGCTCGGCGCGGCGCTGGGCTTGTCGCAGTCGCGTTTGCCGCGTTTCGCGCAGATCGACCTGCCGATGCAGCACCGCGCTGCCGCCATTCTGCAACCGGCGCTGCTGCTCTTCGTGGCAAAGCTGGGCCTGCTCGTGGGCGGCTCGCTGCCCAAGCTCGTCGCTGCGGGTTGGGCGCTTGTGTTCCAGGAATTCGGCCACTTCGTGGGCACGATCATCCTGGGTCTGCCGGTAGCGCTGATGCTCGGCATCAAGCGCGAAGCCATCGGCGCGACCTTCTCGGTCGGCCGTGAGCCGAGCCTCGCCATCATCGGCGAAAAGTACGGCTTCGACTCTCCGGAAGGCCGCGGCGTGCTTGCCGAGTACCTGACGGGCACGATCTTCGGTGCGGTGTTCATTTCGCTGTTTGCCGGTTTCGTCGCCAGCCTTAACCTGTTCCATCCGCATTCGCTCGCCATGGGCGCCGGCGTGGGCTCGGGCTCGATGATGGCCGCGGCAGCAGGCGCCATCGCGGCACAGCAAACGCCGGAAGTCGCCAAGGAAGTCGCCACGTTCGCGGCGGCATCGAACCTGATCACGACGACTATCGGCACGTACTTCACGCTGTTCATCTCGCTGCCGCTCGCCGTGTGGGGCTATCGCGTGATGGAGCCGGTGCTCGGCCGCATGAGCCGCCGCGGCCGCGCCAACGCGGAAGCCGCTGCCGTGGCCGATGCCGAAGCTGCCAAGGAACTGAAGCAAGCCAGCAAGGCGCACACGGTCGAAATGAATTTCGGCGCGCGTCTGTTCGCCTGGGTGTTCTCGGGTACGTTGGCGCTTATCGGTAACAGCCTGGCCTTCAAGACGCCGTTCCTCGACGGTGTACCGGGCATGCTCATCATCATCGGCGCCGTGCTCGTCGGCGAAGCGCTGTACTTCGTCACGCGTCGCAAGGTGCCGGCGGTGTGCTGGGTATCGCTGATCGCCATGTTCCTGACGTCGCCGGCCTTCCCGTTCGCACCGGTCATCGAGCAGTTCACGGGCAAGATCAACTTCCTCGCGCTGGTCACGCCGATGCTGACCTACGCGGGTCTGTCGGTCGCCAAGGACGTGCCTGCCTTCCGCCGCCTCGGCTGGCGCATTGTGATCGTGTCGTTCCTCGCGAACGCCGGTACGTTCCTCGGTGCCGCGATCATCGCCGAGTTCTTCCACGTGTAATGCGTGCCCGGTGCGCGTGGCGGTGACACGCGGCGCGCTGGCTCGGAAAACAAATACGCCACGGCATGCCGTGGCGTATTTGTTTGTGCGGCCGAATCCGTCAATCAGGGCTTGGTGGCCGCGGCGTCGGCCCGTGCGCGTTCCTGATGGTAGCGACGGAAGTAGGCGCGAATTTCGGCTGGCGAGAGCTTGCCGTCGTGATTGACGTCGATCTCGTCGAAATGCTGATAGAGGAACGGCTCGGCGGCGGCCACTTCGTCGCGGCTCAGATAGCCGTCGCCATCCTTGTCGGCCGCCTTGAAATGGCGCTCGAACGTTGCACGGCGCGCCTGCAACTGGCTGCGCTGATAGGCCGCCCATTCGTCACGGTCGATCTTGCCGTCGTGATTGGTGTCGATGGCATCGAACGAGCGTTGCAGATAGAGGCCCAGCGCTGCGTTCTGGTCGGCGGCGTCGCCGTAGTCGGGACCTGCCGACGATGCAGGGGCTGTCGGCGTGGAGCGCATGGCGTCATTTGCCGGGTTGCCCTGCGCATGGCCGGTGGCGGCGACGAGCGACAACACAGCCGCACCGGCACAAAGTGCGGCGGCGGCGAGAGCCTGGCGTCCGAGGCGTCGTGTCGTGAGGGTTCGAAGCGTCCGTTCGCGGAGTGTGTCTTGGGGTGTCATATCGCGCTTCTCCTGATTCCTTGAGCAATGACGGCGGCACGTGTTCCGAGTGCGCAATGCCACGCGAGGCGCATGCCGCCCGAAAACGATACTGAGGACGACGGGGCGATTCGCCGCGATCAGCGGCGGCGGCCGCGGTCGTCGGTAATGACGTTACCGATCACGCCGCCGACAACGGCGCCGCCAACGGTCGCGCCGAGGTCGCCACCGGAGATGAGGGCACCGCCGAGCGCGCCGACACCGGCGCCGACTGCCGTATTACGCGATTCGCGGGGCGTCATGCCGCCGCAGCCCGCCAGCGTGCCGATCAGCGCCGCGCCTACGAGAATCGGGGCGACCGAACGTGGGAGATGTGAGATGGGCGAGATCCATCGTTGTGTGCTTTTCATGACGTATGGCTCCTTCAACGGGGGGCGTTAAGCCCCAAGGGATGCGCAGGCCGGGCATCGAGACTCAGCCGGCTATTCGACAAAAGCAGCGGCTTTCGGGACTGGCGCGCGGTGCCGCCGGTTCGGGGCAAGGCGCGATGCATACGCACTAATGGGCGGTTTCGGCGCCCGGTGTCGGTGCACCAGTGCCATTGGCCGGATACGTCTCCTGATACGCCGGAGGAAGCGGCGCAGGCGGATACGGCCGGCCCTGCGCGTCGGACGGGTACGGCCGCCCGTAGCCGTCAGTTGGCGGGTAGGGGCGCCCATAGGCATCTGTCGCCGGTGCCGGAGACGGCGGCGCCGCGTACGGACTGCATGGCGTACCGGCCGCATAGGGCGGCGGCCCGCAGTTCGGCTGATAGGCTGGATTCGTCGTTTCGTCGCCTCGGTACGGCAGACGCGGTTGCGGCGGCGCCTCATAGGCACATCCGGCCAGCGTCAGCAGCGCGGCGGCCAAGCCGGTTGCAGCGGCTGCCCTGGCGGTGTGCGCCTTCACGAGACTTGCCGATGTACGGTCCGTAGCATTCGTTCTCAACATGACCTCCTTGTGAGAGCGGTGTTTACCCCCGCTCGTCGTCATGGCTCGACTTAGGTTCGACGCAAATTGTGGGAATTGGATCGCCGGATCTTGTAAGACTTTGTAATCCGCCAAGGCAGCGCGTGCTGGTGGGGATCTCACGTGGCTATTGCGGCGCACATCAGCGGTGCACATCAATGAACACGTATATAACGTAGTCCAAAGCAATGTAGGAATGCGCTGACATTGTGTACGCAAAATGCGTCATCTCCTGACGGCATTCGTATGCGTTCTCGTATTCGCGTTCATATATGACTTCATCTGCAACGCCTGTCACATCCCGCGCCTTGAAAACATGACATCGAAATTGTTCATTTTTGAAATATCCGGCGCGTCATGCACGGCGTCACATCGTTCGGAGACTTGTGCGCCTATTGCGCGACAACGCGGCGCATTACGCGATGTCTGTCATCGCAATCCACGTTGAATGCGTTGAAATATCGGGAAAGTCCGGGGGAGTGTTTGCGCTTAGTTTTCGCCGCAAGCTGCGTTTGCGCTGGCATACTGTGCCCGCTGATGTTCGGTATTGGATTCAGCGGACGTTGAGAAAATTCGATTGAGGTGCTCGGCCTATCCGCGCAGGCTTACACATGCCACAAGTTAAGAAAGAAGACATTCGTCTGGCCATCCTCGAAGCGTCGCACGCCCTGTTTCTGGAAAAGGGCTACGTCGACACGACGATGGTGCAGATCGCCAAGCGCGCAGGTATTTCGCATGCGAACATCTACAGCTACTTCACCGCGAAGCTGCAGGTCTTCTTTTGCGTCTACGAGAAGTGGTTCAAGGCGCGCATTACGGTGCTGGAATCCGAGGTGATGGCAGCCCATGGTGCGCATGAGCGCATGCGCACGCTGCTTGGCGGTCTTTGGGTTCAGACGCCGAGACTCGACAACGGCTTTTCGCACAATCTGGTGCAGGCGCTGGCCACCGTTGCCCCTGGCGATCCTTACGATTCGTCACTGCTGCAGTGGTTTCGCGAACGCCTCTCGAGCATGCTGGCGGCCTGTGCGCCCAGCCTCGCGCGTGACGGCGTGCGGCGCGCGCGTCTGGTGGACATCCTCGTGCTGACGTTCGACGGGTGCCTCGTCAATCACCATGTCAATCCGGCGTCGCTGCCGGATGCCGCCATGCTCGAAGAATACGTTGCGGCCTTCCTCTCGGGGGAACCGGCGGACTCGGCAGTCATGCCGCAGGGAGCGGAGCCGGCCATACCGTCCGGCTCTGCGGCGGCGGCCTGAACAGGACGCCGATGCGCTCACTTCCCTGGACAGCCCTCAATCTCGGGCGAAAGCTCAAGTTCCATCAACTTCAGGTGTTTGATCGCGTGCTCGAGACGGGTTCGCTCGTGCGCGCCGCCAACGAGACCGGCCTCACGCAACCGGCCGTGAGCAAGATCGTGCATGAGATGGAAGCCTGCTTTGAAGGGCCGCTCTTCGTGCGCAGCAATCGCGGTGTGCAGCCCACGGAGCTGGGCGAACTGCTTGGCCATCGCGTGAAATCGCTGATGGCGGAGTTGCGTTATCTGACGGACGAAGTGAATGCGTTCAGCGCAGGCACCAGCGGACACGTGATTGTGGGCACGCTCATTTCGGCTGCGGCTGATCTGCTGCCTCGCACGATTGCGTTGCTGAAGGCACAAGCCCCTGGTGTGCTTGTCACGGTGCGAGAAGCGACCACTGCGCAACTCTTTCCGGCGCTGGCCAGCGGAGACCTGGATATCGTCGTGGGCCGTTTGCCCGAGCGTGCGCTGCCAGTCGCCAAGGCCTTTGCGCTGACTCACGAAATTCTCTTCAACGAATCGCTGTGCGTGGTCGGCGGCAGGCGTCACTGGACGCAGCTCCCCGAGCGCGTGCCGCTTGCGGAGTTACGTGAGGGGTCATGGATTCTGCCGGTGCCCGAGTCGCCGTCGCGGCTGGCTGCCGAGCGTCTGTTCCACGACGCGGGGCTCGCGTTGCCCGAAGACGTGGTCGAATCGCTCTCCGTACTCACCAATATCGGGCTGATGCTGGAAACGCCGCGTGTTGCGCTGATGCCGCGTGTCGCTGCTACGCCGTTTGTGGAGGCAGGACTGCTGCGAGTGTTGGCCGATACCATGCCGGGCAGCTTTGGCGACGTTGGGTATTCACTGCGTACCGACAAGCAACCGAGTCCGGCGTGTGAGCGTTTCGTTGCCTGTCTTCGCGAGGTCTGCGGCCTCAAGCCGTAACCCGCTATCCACGCTTTCACGCGATCCGGAATGCAATCAGGGCGGCATGCCGATGTATTGGCAAGCCGCCCTTTGTTGTGGGTTTCAGAGGCGGGCGAGTGATGAGACGAGCCCTGGGTTCTGTTGCACGAGCCGAATCAGGCAGGCAGCCTGAGCGTTGGGACGCGCGCGTCCCTGTTCCCAGTTCTCGAGCGTACGCGGATTGGTACGAAGGTAATGCGCAAAGACGTTGCGCGACATGCCCAGATGCTTGCGCAACGCCAGCAACTCATCAGGAAATATTTCCAGTTTGGGGAGCGGCGTGCGAGGTAGCTCCTTGATGTTGAGCGGAAGATCCGCGGGAAGGCCGTTCTTGACGTGTGCCGGCTCGGTGGGCTGCGGCGCACCGGTGTCCTGCGATAGCAGCCAGCGGAAGGGATTCGAAGGCGTATTGGAGTAAGCCATAGTCCTACCCGGGTGTCGATAAGTGGTGAGAAGAAGGCGCTTGCGAAGTCGATCAAGCGGAATCGATTGCACCACATAGTTCCACTGGGTGCTTTCACAAAACACACCGGATTTTCGCGTCTGACACCTATCGAGTACTACGCACCTCATGGTCAGAGGTGCCGTAGAGTGTACGCAGCAACGTGAGGTACGCAGTGTGCCGTACGCCTTAAACGCCCAGATAAGTCTGCAATTCCGGCAGCGCCCGGCGCAGGCTCGGCGAGTCGCCCTGCCAAGCCACACGGCCTTTATCGACGATGTAGTGACGGTCGCCGAGTTCGAGCATCGGGGCCAGGTTCTTGTCGATGCAGAGGATCGACAAACCGCTGCCTTTGAGTTGCTTCAGGCACCGCCAGATTTCACCGCGAATGAGTGGCGCCAACCCCTCGGTCGCTTCGTCAAGAATGAGTAATTTCGGATTCGTCATCAGTGCGCGGCCGATCGCAAGCATCTGTTGTTCGCCGCCGGAGAGGTGACTTCCGAGATTTTTCTCCCGTTCACGCAAACGCGGAAACAGTTCGTAGATGCGCTCGAGCGTCCACGGTGAACGGGCGCCATGACGGTTGCTTGCGGTGGCCACGAGGTTCTCGCGCACCGTCAGCGTGGGAAATATCTGACGTCCCTCGGGAACAAGTCCCATGCCGGCGCGTGCAATGCGATGTGACGGACTGGCATGCACCGGTTGTCCGTCGAACACGATCTCACCGCGCGCCGGGTGCATGAGACCGGTCATCGACTTGACGGTGGTCGACTTGCCCATGCCGTTGCGGCCGAGCAGCGTGACGAACGCACCGCGCTCGATCTCCATCTGCATCCCGAACAGCGCCTGGCTCGCGCCGTAGTACGACTCGACACCAGACAAAGACAACAAGGGGCTCATGCGGTGGCTCCCAGCATTTCGTTGCGGGTTTCGTCCCCGAGATAGGCTTCGCGCACCCCCGCGTCGTTTCGGATGGTGTCGGCGTCGCCACAGGCGATGGCGCGCCCATAGACCAACACGGTAATGCGGTCGGCGAGTGCAAAGACGGCGTCCATGTCATGTTCCACGAGCACGATGGCGTAGTCGCCCTTGAGGTCGGCGAGCAGATGCGTCATTTGTTCGGACTCGGCTTGCGACATGCCGGCCATCGGTTCGTCGAGCAGCAGCAGCTTCGGACGGCCCGCGAGCGCCATGGCCAGTTCGAGCTGACGGTGTTCGCCGTGGGCGAGAGCGCTGGCGGGCACGTTCATGCGTGCGGCCAGACCGGTGCGTGCCAGAATTTCGCGTGCCGGTTCGACCAGCGCCGCCTCGCGAATGGCCGGCCGCCAGAAGCCGAAGCTATGCCCCTGCATCGCCTGCACGGCCACGAGCACGTTTTCCAGCGCGGTGAATTCGCGGAACACGGATGTGATCTGGTAAGAGCGTGCGAGCCCTGCGCGGGCGCGCTGTTCGATCGGTACGGCCGTGATGTCGCGGCCGTCGAAATGAATGCTGCCCTCGTCGGCACGCAGCTCGCCTGCCAGTTGACCGATGAGCGTGCTCTTGCCCGCGCCGTTCGGGCCGATGATGGCATGCAGCTCGCCGGGCGCGACATCGAGACAGAAGTGATCGGTGGCGGTCAGGCCGCCATAGCGTTTGACCAGTTGGTCGACCAGGAGCAGGCTCATGCTTTGCCCTCCGCGGTGCGGGCGCGGCGGGAGAGCCGCACTTGCAGGTCGCCGAGCAGGCCGTACAGGCCGCGGCGGGAGACGAGAACCGCAACGACGACGAGCGGCCCGAAGATGATCATCCAGTGCTCAGTCATGCCCTTGAGCCATTCCTCGATCAGCAGCATGGCGGCGCTGCCCAGCACCGGGCCGAAGAACGATCCCAGCCCGCCGAGCACGACCATCACGATCAGTTCGCCCGAAGCCGTCCACGCCATATACGCCGGAGAGACGAAGTGCGTGAGATTGGCATAGAGCATGCCCGCTACGCCGCAGGTCATGGCGCTGATGATGTAGGCCACGAGCTTGTAGCGCAGTGTCGGGTAGCCGAGCGCGCGCATGCGGCGGTCGTTCTGACGCGCGCCGCGAATCACCATGCCGAAGCGGGCGTCGACCAGCCGGCGGCCTGCCCATACGCACAGGCACAGCACTGCGAACGCCGCGTAGTACAGCACGGCCGGGTCGTCGAGCGTTACGCTGCCGAAACGGCTGCCGGCAGACACCGGCAGGCCGTCGTCGCCGCCGTATTGCTTCAGACTGACGGCGAGGAAGTAGAACATCTGGGCGAACGCCAGCGTAATCATGATGAAGGCGATACCTGTCGTGCGCAGCGAGAGCAGGCCGGTGACGGCGCCGACGATGGCGCACAGCAGCAGTGTCGCGCCCAGATGCACGAAGCCGTTATCCACGCCGTGATAGCTGAGAATGCCGACGACATACGCGCCGAGACCCAGATACAGCGCGTGGCCGAAGCTGACCATGCCGCCGTAGCCGAGAATCAGATCGAGCGAGACGGCCGCGATGGCGAACACCACGATGCGTCCGAACAGGGTGAGAAAGAACGGTTGCTGGGCAAACGTCGCGTAAAGGGGCACCAGAGCCAGCGCGGCCAGCACCAGCAACGGCACGGCGGTGCGAAGATTGAGTTTCATTTCCATCGTCAACCGTGTTTGACCGGGAAGAGGCCTTGCGGGCGCACAGCAAGCACTGCGGCCATGACAAGGTAGATAAGCATCGACGCGAGGGCAGGCCCGGCGGTGTCGGCGGTGCTGCGCTCGAGCAGACTGCGCAGCAGCGTGGGCAACGCGGTGCGTCCCACCGTGTCGACCACACCGACGATCAGTGCGGCGAGAAATGCGCCGCGCACCGAGCCGATACCGCCGATCACGATCACGACCATCGTCAGAATCAGGATCGGTTCCCCCATGCCCGGCTGCACCGAGAGGATGGGGCCGGCCATGAGCCCGGCAATCCCCGCGAGAATCGCGCCGAGACCGAACAGCAGCGAGTTGAGCAGCACGATATTCACGCCGAGCGCGCCGACCATCTGACGGTGTGTCGCCCCGGCGCGAATCAACATGCCGATGCGCGTGCGGTGGATGAGCAGGTAGCAGCCTAGCGCCACCGCGAGCCCCACCACGATGATGAGGAAGCGATAGGCGGGGTACGCCAGCCCGAACAGGTCCACTGTGCCGGAAAGCCACTCGGGGACTTCCATGTAGTACGGCGAGGGCCCCCAGATCATGCGCGCCAGTTCGTTGAAGAACAGGATCAGACCGAAGGTCGCCAGTACCTGATCGAGGTGGTCGCGGTCGTAGAGCGTCTTGAGCGCGACGAACTCGACGATCAGACCGAGCAGCAGCATCGCGGGAACGATGGCAATCGCCGCGAGGGCGAACGATCCCGTGTGGTTGTACACGGTGGCGGCGATGAACGCCCCCATCATGTAGAGCGAGCCGTGGGCGAGGTTGACGAAGTTCATGATGCCGAACACCAGCGTGAGGCCGGCCGCCATCAGGAACAACAGCACCCCGAGTTGCAGCCCGTTCAGGCACTGCATGATGAAGAGCGTCAGGCTCATGCGGCCTCCCGGGCCAGACCCATCTGGCGGAAGATGGCTTGCGTGAGCGGGCTGGTGGCGTCGTTGAGCGTGAGCACGATGTCGAAGTGATTGGTGCCGGGCATCGGCACGTACTCACCCGCGAAGCCCCGCGCGCGCCACGCGGCGAGGTAGTCGTCGGTCTGCCGCTTGAACTCGGCCGTCTCGGTCTCGCCGTACGACGCCACGATCGGGCAGCCGCGCGCGGGCAGATGGAATTGAGGACTGTTGCGGCGCGCGTCGTCCTCGGACAGCTTCATCCATTCGTTGATGTGTGTGAATGGAATCGGCGTGAGATCGAACAGGCCGGAGAGCGGCGCGGCGCCGGCGACGACGTCTTCCGGCACACCGTATCGGGCGTGCCAGCCCTGCGCCAGCAGCATGCCCACGAGGTGGCCGCCGGCGGAGCTTCCGCACACATGAATGCGGCGCGCGTCGCCCTGGTGCTCGCCGATGTGGCGATGCACCCAGGCCAGCGCGCGGCGTGTTTGATCGACGATGGTATCGAGCGAGGCGCCGGGCGCGAGCGAATAGTTAATAGTGACGACCGTGGCGCCGGCGCGCGTGAAGGCGGGCGCCATGTTGCTCGAATCGTTCTTGCTGAGCGCACGCCAGTAGCCGCCGTGCACGAAGAAGAAAACGGGCGCGCCGGGCGCGGCGGCGGGGAAGATGTCCAGCGTTTCGTCGGGGTGGTCCCCGTAGGCGACATCGAGCACGCAGGGCGTGGTCGCGCGAGCGTGCGCGCTCTCGGCGGCGTACTGCGTCAGGATGTCGAGAACATTGGGTGTGGTGGCGCGAGCGTTGTACTGAACGTCCAGCTCGGCTTCGTCGAAATTGCGGTAGCGCTTCATAAACCCTCGATAGTGCTCAGGTACGGCTCGGGTCGTGCAATGGCAGTGCCGCCGGTGCGGGACACCGGCGCACGTCAGCAACAGCGGGCAGCGCACACGCGAGACCTCGCGCGCGTGTGCGGCGTGCAGCAAATCGGTCCATCGGCATCGCGGGAGCGCCGCGATGCCGGGGCATGACATGCATTACGCGAATTACGGGCTTTATGGGCGTATGGGCGTAATGCGCGTCAGGTTACGATTTGATCTTGCACTGCGCGGCCAGATCGGCACGCGTCTTGATCTGAATTTTCCCCTTGGTCGCGAACGCCGCGCCGTTGGCGTCTTTCACGACATCCACGCGATAGAACTGCGCCACGGGAAACTGGTTGCTGGCGAACTTGAACGGCCCGCGCACGGACGAGAAGTCGGCGGCCTTGAGGGCGGCGCGCAGGGCTTCACGATCCGCCACGCTGCCCTTGGTCTTCGTGAGCGCCGAGTCGATCAGGTTGGCGGCGTCGTACGACTGGGCGGCATACATCGACGGCATACGGTTGTATTTCTTCTGGAAGGCCGCGACGAATTGCTTGTTCTGTGCGTTGTCGAGATCCGGCGAGTACGGCGCGCTGGTGATGGCGCCGACGGCCAACTCCTTGAGCGCGGGCAGGGTCGAGCCGTCGATGGTCGACACGGAGATCAGCGGAATCTTGCCGAGCAGCCCGGCCTGACGGTATTGCTTGACGAAGTTCACGCCCATGCCGCCCGGATAGAAGACGTAGACGGCATCGGGTTTGGCGGCCTGCAACTGGGCGATTTCAGCCGAGTAATCGGGCTGGTTGACCTGCGTGTAGACCTCGTCGACGATCTGGCCTTTGTAGTCGCGCTTGAAACCGTTCACGGCGTCGCGCCCGGCCTGATAGTTCGGGGCCATGACATACATCTTCTTGTAGCCCAGATCGGTCGAGAGCTGACCGCCGGCTTCGTGCAGTTCGTCGTTATCCCACGAAGTGGAGAAGAAGTTCGGCGAGCACTGCGCCCCGGCAATCGGGGTCGGACCGGCGTTCGAGCCGACCATTACCACCCCGGCGTTGGTCACGTTCTTGTGGATGGCCATCATCACGTTCGAGAACGTCACGCCGGTGATGAGCGACACCTTGTCGCGCTCCACCAGCTTTTGGGCAGCCTGCACGCCCACGTCGGGCTTGAGCTGATCGTCCTCCTTGATGACCTGCACGGGCACGCCGCCCAGCTTGCCGCCCTTTTGCTCGATGGCGAGCATGAAGGCGTCGTACTGATCCTGGCCGAGCGCGCCGCCGGGGCCAGAGAGTGTGCCGATGAAGCCGATCTTCACCTGGGCGTGCGCACCGCCCGATGCGAACATCGCCGCCGCCGCAGCGACGGCGCCCAGCACAGCGATGGCTTTACGTTGCATGGTCTTCGTTCCCGTCATCATGGTCTCCAAACTAGGTTGGCGGTACTGGTAAGCGTTGTCAGCCGAAGGACTCGCGCCGGAATACTTGACCGCTCTTTCAAGTCGTCCGCAGGCAGCAAAGGCAGGCCAGACGCGTCAGGCTAGTTAAATTGTTTAAGCGTCAAATATTTCAGTGCCCAGCCTAAACGACGCCTTTTGCGTAGGCAAGCAATTTCAAAAACACCTCGGGAAAGCACCAGTCAGAGGCCGAAGAACCTGAGGGCGTTCGCTGCCAGAATGCGGTGCCGGGCGGCGTCGTCCAGCCCCGGTTGTTCGGCCACCAGACGGCCGATGTCCTGCTCGCCGAGCGGGAACGGGTGGTCCGAGCCGAGCATGACGCGCTCTACGCCCATGGTGTCGACCAGCAGGCGCAAGGCGCGCGGGTCGAACACGGCGCTGTCCACGTAGAAACGGTCCAGATAATGGGACGGCGGGTGCGGGCTATCGGCGCGCACGATGTCGCGGCAATGCCACGCGTTCTCGGCGCGGCCCAGCAGATACGGAAAGGCGCCGCCGCCGTGCGCGAAGCACAGCTTGAGCGAGCGGGGCAGGCGCTCGAATGCGCCCGAGAGGATCAGCGAGAGAATCGAGAGCTGCGTCTCGGCGGGCATGGCCACGAGCCACGGCATCATCCACTTCTTCATGCGGCCGTCGGTCATCATGTCCCACGGATGCACGAGCACGGGGATATGTTCGTTGCCGCAGTGCCGCAAAAACGCCACGAGCTGTTCGTCGTCCAGATCCTTGTCGCCGAGGTGATTGCCGATCTGCACGCCGATATGACCGCTGGCCCTGGCGCGCGACGCTTCCGCACAGGCCAGATCGAGGTCCTGCAGCGGTACCTGCGCCATGGGCTTGAGCCGGGTCGGGGCGTAGGCGCAATGCGCCAGTGCCAGATCGTTCATGCGCCGGACCCAGTCCATGACCGCATGCCCGTCGTAGCGGTAGCCGAACATGATCGGCGTGGCGCAAACCACTTGCAGGTCGATGCCATGACGGTCGAGTTCTTCGACACGCAGCACGGGGTCCCACAGCGCGCGGTAGACGGGACGGAAGGCGCGGTTGTCGAGCATGATGTTGCCGGTCTCGCCGCCTGCGTCGATGCGCAGCCACGGCGCGGTGGCGGGGTCGAGACGGGCCGCTTCCTCCTGCGAGATGCGCGGGAAGAAGTGGGCGTGCATGTCGATTTTCTTCATGGCGTGACGTGTGATGTTCTGGGGGCGGTGTCGCGGGTCAGGCAGACGCCGATGCGGTGGTCTTGACTTGCGCCGCGCGGCCCGGGTGGATCTCGCCGCAACTCGGACACCGGCGCAGCGATTCGGCACCGTAAAACGCCTCGAACAGCGGCGGCAGGTCCGTCACGATGCTCTTGAGTTGCACTTCCACGCGGTGCACCTGCGAGCCGCATTTGAGGCAATACCACTCGAAGCCGTCGAGCAGACCGGGCGGGCGCTGGCGTTCGACGACGAGACACAGGCTCCCGGCTTCGGGCCGCTGCGGCGAGTGACGTACGTGGGGCGGCAGCAGAAAGATGTCGCCTTCCCTGAGGTCGATGCGCTCGGCGCGGCCGTCGATCCAGAGATTGATCCACGCGTTGCCCTTGAACTGATAGAAGAACTCCTCGAGCGGATCGTCGTGATAGTCGGTGCGGTGGTTCGGTCCGCCCACGACCGTCACGATGAAATCGCTGTCCTGCCAGATCTGCTGGTTGCCGACAGGCGGCTTGAGCAGATGCGCGTGATCGTCGGTCCAGCGCTGGAAATTGAAAGGCTTGCCATATGTCAACATGCTGTCTCCCGGGGCATGCAGCGTCAGCCGCGTCAGGTGAGGTCTCGGTCTTCAGCGCGAACGCGGCGCGTAGGCCACACACTTGATTTCGATAAGCAACAGCGGATGCGGCAACTGGTGCACTGCCACCGTCGTGCGTGTCGGACCGTTCTCGTCGAAGTACTCGCCGTACACCTCGTTGTAGCCGCCGAAGTCGTTCATGTTCACGAGGAACGTGCCGACTTCGACCAAGTCGGCCAGCGTGGCGCCCTCGCTCGCGAGAATGTCGCGGATATTCTCGATGACGGCGCGCGTCTGTTCGCGAATGTCGAGTTGCGTCACGCCCAGCGCATCGGCTTGCGCACCCGCGTACGTGTTGTCCGGACGGCGCGAACTGGTGCCCGAGACGAACAGGAAGTCGCCGGCGCGTTTGATGTGCGGGAACTTGCCGCGCGGTTTGGCCTTGCCGGCCACCACGCGGGCCTGCGTGTCTTGCGATGCGCTCATGTGTCGTCAGTCTCCGTTGTTATTTTGATGGGATGGCGCACGGGTGCGGCCGTCTCGACCCCCATCGATATTGCCGCACCGCCGCCTCACAGTTTGATGCAGATGTTGGTGATTTCGGAATAGAAGTCGAGCGAATGGCGTCCGCCTTCGCGGCCCAGCCCGGAGAGTTTCACGCCGCCGAACGGTGTGCGCAGGTCTCTCAGGAACCAGGTGTTCACCCATACGAGCCCGGTCTGGAACTGACGTGCGACGCGATGCGCGCGCGACAGGTTCGTCGTCCAGACACAGCCGGCGAGGCCATAGTCGCTATCGTTCACGCGGCGGATCACTTCGTCTTCGCCGTCGAACGGGGCGACGTGACACACCGGGCCGAAGATTTCCTCGCGCACGCAGCGTGCCGTGTCGGGCAGGCCGGTCCAGACCGTCGGTTGCACGAAGGCCCCATCGTCACGCGCGTCGCCGAAGGCGGGCACACCACCGCCGGTGACAACCGTCGCGCCTTCTTCGACCGCCAGCCGATAGTACGAGAGCACCTTCTCGCGATGCTTGCGCGACACGAGCGGACCCATCTGTACGCCGGGAGCGTCGGGGGCGTCGATGCGCAGCGCGGCGGCGCGTTCGGCCAGTGCGGCGACGAAGCGCTCGAAAATCGGCCGCTCGACGTAGACACGCTCCGAGCACAGGCACACTTGACCGGCGTTGGTGAACGACGAGCGCACCACGCCGTCGAGCGCCTTGTCGAAGTCGGCGTCGGCGAACACCACGGCGGCATTCTTGCCGCCAAGTTCGAACGAGATTTCCTTCACGCCGTCGGCCACGGCTTTCATGATGGCGCTGCCGGTGCGCGACTCGCCCGTAAAGGTGACCGCGGCCACGTCAGGATGCTTCGTCAGGAATTCCCCCGCCGAGTCGGGGCCGAAGCCGTGTATCAGGTTGAAGACGCCAGGCGGCACGCCGGCGGCGTCCATCACGTCGGCGAGCAGCGTCGCGGACGAGGGCGTTTCTTCCGATGGCTTGGCGACCACGCAGTTGCCCATGGCCAGCGCGGGCGCCACCTTCCACGTGAACAACAGCAACGGCAGGTTCCACGGCGAGATGATGCCGATCACCCCGAGGGGTTTGCGCGTCACGTAGTTCATCACGTCGCCGCCGTCGGCCGCGCGCATTTCGTACATTTCGCTGCCCGCCGTCTTGATGAGGTCGGCGAACATGCGGAAGTTGGCGATGCCGCGCGCAATGTCCAGCGTGCGGGCCTGCTCGGTGGGACGACCGGTGTCGGCGACTTCGGCGGCGACGAACTCGTCGAAGCGCGCCTGAATGTCATCGGCAATGCGGTGCAACACCGCGGCGCGCTCGGCGGGCGTGGTCTTGCCCCACGGGCCATCGCGCAGGGCGCGACGGGCGGCGCTCACCGCCCGGTCGACCGTCGCCGCGTCGGCTTCGCAGACTTTTGCGACAAGCCGTCCGTCGACGGGGCTCACGTTATCGAACTGGCGATCGGTGGCGACGAATGCACCGTCCACGTAGTGCCGCAACAGCGGCGGAGTCGCAAGGCTCAAGAGGGTCTCCTGGAGCAGTATGTTCTGCGGGGTGGCGGCGGTCGTTGGAAAGCCACGGGCCTACCACCGGATGCCTTCGAGTCTAGGCATCCGGCTTCATAAAAAATAATGAAATTTATTGGGTTATCTATTCCCGAATGGAATAGCTGGGGCGGTCAGTGATGGGAGTGGTGACTCATGCGCGAGCGGGCTTCGCGCAGGTCGCGCGGATTGCGCTCCTCACCGATGGCTGCTGGCGGCAGGTCGGTATCGAGGCACTCGACCAGATGGGCGTTGAGCACTGCCGCCAGGCCTTCGCCGCCGCGTCGCATGACGTAGTTGTGATTCCAGCGGAACAGCGGTTCGGCGATGGGGGAGAGTTTGTTCATCCAGCCGCGCTTCATGTGCACATCCCAGGCGTAGCGCACGACGGTGATCGAGCCTTCCGTGTCGAAGCACCAAACGCCGGTGCCCTCCACCTCGCCCGTCGCCACGCCGCGCACCTCACGCATCGGATCGATGTGCGTGATGCGCGTCTCGAACGTGAGCGAGTAGGGCAACGCACCATGCCAGGTCAGTTCGCGCACGGTGCCCACGCCATCGGCGTTGCCCGGTTCCAGGGTGCGCACGTTGCGCACGCATGGCCACCAGCGTGCCCAATGGTCGACGTCGCGAATCGTGTCCCAGACTTCGTCCAGCGGTGCAGTGAGCCGCCACAAGGTGAGGAAGTGATATTCGTTCATGGCCGATCCCGGTTGTCGGTAGTCGAGGAAGGGGTGCCGTCATGCCCCGGCGCGAGGGGGAATTCCAGTATAGGCGGCATACCGGCCTTCGGCGCTCACCGAACACCTGGGCACGGTGCGGCGACTTTCGCTAACGCTGCCGATGAATCGGATAGCGAATTGGCCGGACTTTCTGCGCTGTCATGAATTCATCACAATGCCTCCATAGAATCCCGGAGTGAAAACGTTTTCGTAAACGTTTACATTTGCGTAAAATCCGTCAACTTCGAATTTTGACGGCTCATAACAAGGAGAGGGGCGTGGCAGACATACGGGACGTGGCACAGCGCGCGGGGTGCTCGATTGCGACGGTGTCGCGCGCACTCAATTCGCCGCAACTGGTGCGCCCCGAGACGCTTGCTCGCGTGCAGGCGGCCGCCGCCGAGCTGAAATTCCGTCCCAATGCGCTGGGCCGTCAGTTGCGCGGAGAGCGCACGGGTCTGATCGGCGTGATGCTGCCGACGCTGGGCAACCCGGTCTTTGCCGATTGTCTCGAGGGGATCGAAGCCGCCATCGACGGCACGGGACGCCGCCTGCTGCTTGTCACCACACAGTACGACCCGGAGCGTGAGCGCAACGCCATCGAGACCTTGCTGCAACAGCGTGTGGACGGCCTGCTGCTGACACTGGCCGACGCCGAGCACAGTGCGCTCGTCGACGATCTCGCGGCCGAGGGAGTGGCGTGCCAGCTTGTCTATAACGATGCGCCGCAGCGTCCCTGCGTGTCGGTGGACAACCGGGCTGCCGCCGCGCAGGGCGTGGCGATGCTGATCGAGGCGGGGCACCGGGACATCGTCATGGTGACCGGGGCGCTACACGCGTCCGACCGCGCCAAGCGCCGCTATCTCGGCTATTGCGACGCCATGCAGGCGGCCGGCCTGACGCCACTGCCGGCTTTCGAAATCGACTTCAACAGCGGGGCACGCGGCGAGCGAGTGCGTGAATGGCTGGCGCAGCGCGAGCGCGACGGCGCACGTCCCACGGCCCTGTTCTGCTCCAACGATCTGCTGGCCCTTGGCGTGATGCGCGCGCTGCGCGAAGCCGGTTTGCGCGTGCCGGACGACATGTCGGTGCTCGGCTTCGACGGGCTGGCCGTGGGCGAGTTGCTCTCGCCGACGCTCGCCACTGTCGTACAGCCTAGCGTGGAGATCGGCCGGCACGCGGCGCAGCGTCTGCTTGCACAGATCGATGGTCGCGATGGGCGTACCGGTGCTGCGACCGCGCCGGCCGACGCATCGCTCGGCCATGCCTTGATCCTGCCGCACGAGATTCGTCGCGGTGGCACGGTGGCGGCACCGCCGCGAAAGAAAGATCGGCATTGACGCGGTATCGAAACGAATTTGAAGGAAAAGCAGTAGCAATAGCAATAGCAATAGCAATAGCAATAGCAATAGCAAGGAAACTGGCTGACGACTGGCTCCGAAAAAGAGAGTGCAGCGTCGGCCGAGGCAATCAGGCATCCGGGCGCGAGGCCCGCACTTATCCGGCAGCACATCGTGCCGCCAATGCTCAGACATTCAGGAGCCCACAGAAATGAAGCTTTGGATCACCCGCGCCGCCCGCACGCTGGCGCTTTTCACCTTGCTCGGCGCTGGCGCCGCGCACGCCCAGCAGACCGCCATCTGTTACAACTGCCCGCCGGAATGGGCGGACTGGGCCGGTCAGGTCAAGGCCATTGCACAGGACACCGGCATTCGCGTGCCGCTCGATAACAAGAACTCCGGCCAGGCTGTCGCGCAGATGATCGCGGAACAGAAGGCGCCGGTGGCCGACATCGTGTATCTCGGCATTACCTCGGCCATCGAAGCCGCCAAGAAGGGCCTGCTCGCCCCGTACAAACCGGCGAACTGGGACCAGGTGCCGGCCACCATGAAGGATCCGAACGGCATGTGGACGACGATCCACTCGGGCACGGTCGGCTTCTTCGTGAACCGCGACGCCCTGGAAGGCAAGCCGGTGCCGCGTTCGTGGGCCGATCTGCTCAAGCCGGAATACCGCGGCATGGTGGGGTATCTGGACCCGAGCAGCGCGTTCGCCGGCTATGCCGCCGCGATTGCCGCCAATCAGGCCCTCGGCGGTTCGATGGACAACTTCGGCCCGGCCATCGGCTACTTCCAGAAGCTCAAGGCCAACGCGCCGATCGTGCCCAAGCAAACGGCGTATGCCCGCGTGCTCTCGGGTGAGATTCCCATCCTGATCGACTTCGACTTCAATGCGTACCGCGCCATCTACAAGGACCGCGCAAACGTGCAGTTCGTGATCCCGATGGAAGGCTCGGTGTCGCTGCCGTACGTGATCGCGCTCGTGAAGAACGCGCCGCACGCCGACAACGGCAAGAAGGTGATCGACTACACGCTGTCCGACAAGGGCCAGGCGCATTGGGCGCAAGCCTTCCTGCGTCCGGTGCGTGCGAGCACGATGCCGGCCGACGTGGCAGCCAAATTCCTGCCCGCGTCCGACTATGCCCGTGTGAAGCCGGTCGATCTGCAGAAGCTGGCCGCACAGCAGGACGCGTTCGGTCAGCAGTATCTGAAGAACGTGCGCTAAGCACGGTCATGTCCAACGAGGAAGAGGAGCAAAGCAAGCGATGCGTGACCTGACCCTGCCGCGCGGCTGGCGCGTGGCACTTCTGCTACCGGCGCTGGCGGTTTTTCTGGCGTTCTGGCTATTGCCGATGGCCGCCCTTGTGCAAGTGAGCGGCGACGGTCACGCGTTCGAGACCTATCGCGCCATTCTCACCAATGCACGTTATCTCGATAGCCTGTGGCAGACCGTCGTGCTCTCGGCGCTGGTCACCCTTGCCACCCTGGCGTTGTCGCTTGTGGCGGGCCTCTTCCTCACCCGTCACGACTTTCCGGGTAAATCGATCCTCGTGTCGATGCTCACCCTGCCGCTGGCGTTCCCCGGCGTGGTGGTCGGTTTCATGGTCATCATGCTCGCGGGACGTCAGGGCCTGATTGGCGACTTGTCGACCAAGCTCATTGGCCACAAGCTCGTGTTCGCGTATTCGCTCGCGGGCCTGTTCCTCGGCTACCTGTATTTCTCGATTCCGCGTGTGATCCTCGCCGTGATGGCGGCAGCGGAATCGCTCGATCATTCGCTCACGGAAGCGGCGGCGTCGCTCGGCGCGGGGCCGTTCGCCATTGCCCGTGACGTGACGTTGCCGGCGCTGGCTCCCGCGCTGATCGCTTCGGGCGCGATGTGTTTCGCGACCTCGGTCGGTGCGTTCGGCACGGCCTTCACGCTGGCTACCGACATCGATGTTTTGCCGATGACCATCTACACCGAGTTCACGCTCAACGCCAATGTGGCGACGGCGGCGGCCCTCTCGGTGATTCTCGGCATCGTGACGTGGGCGGTGCTCATGCTCGCCCGCAATTTCACGGGGCAGGGCGTCGCTGCCGGAGGTTGATTCGCATGCTCAAGAAAACCCTATTCACGCTGCAACTGCTGCTTACGCTGCTGATGTGTGCGTTCATGCTGATCCCCGTGGGCATGTCGGTTCTCGCGGGGTTGTCGGTGAACTATTTCCGTGGTCCGTCGGCCGGCCTCACCTTCAAGTGGGTGATTCAGGTCTGGCAGGACTATCACGACGCCATTCTGAATTCGCTGTATGTCGGCGGTGCCACGCTGGTGGTGGTCACGCTGCTCGGCGTGCCGGCCGGTTACGTGCTCGCGCGCTGGCAGAGCCGCATGGCGCGCTGGATCGAAGAGCTGCTGACGTTGCCCATCGCGCTGCCGGGGCTGGCGAGTGCGCTCGCGCTGATCAGCGTGTACGGGGGCATGCGCGGCTTTCGCGAAAGCTTGGCGTTCATCGTGGTCGGGCATGTGATTTTCACGCTGCCGTTCATGGTGCGTGCCGTCGCGGCCGCGTGCGCCGACTCGCGTATCAAGCTGATGGAAGAGGGCGCTGCGAGCCTCGGCGCGAGCTTCCTGCGACGCTTCACGACCGTGGTGCTGCCCAACATCCGCAGCGAGATCGTGGCGGCCGCGCTCATCGTGGTAACGCTCTCGCTCGGCGAATTCAACCTGACGTGGATGTTGCACACGCCCGATACCAAGACGCTGCCCGTGGGGCTGGCGGACGCCTACGCGTCGCTGCGTCTGGAGATCGGCAGCGCGTACACGGCGGTGTTTTTCGTGTTGATCGTGCCGCTGCTCATCGTCATGCAGATGACGGCCCAGCGGGCGAAGGTGCGCAATGCCAAAGGCCGTACCTGATCAAGTGGCTGCATTGCACGCCTACCGAATGCCAAGGATATGACGATGAAACTGACTTCCATCCCGATTCATCTCGAACGCTGTGCCAAGACGTTTCACGGCAACACCGTACTGCAACCGCTCGATCTGACGATCGGTGCGGGCGAGACGCTAGTGCTGCTCGGCCCGTCCGGTTGCGGCAAAACCACAACCCTGCGCATGATCGCAGGCCTCGAACGCCCCGACGCGGGGGGGCGTGTGCACTTCGGCGACGAGGACGTCACGCGCCTGCCCATCGAAAAGCGCCGTGTGGGCATGGTGTTCCAGAACTACGCCCTGTTTCCGAACTTCACCGTGCGCGGCAACGTCGCGTACGGCCTGAAGCTGCGTGGACTGCCATCGGCGCAGATCGACAAGCGCGTGAACGAACTGCTCGATCTCGTGCAACTCACGCCTTTCGCCGATCGTGCCATTGCACAACTCTCGGGCGGTCAGAAGCAGCGCGTGGCATTGGCACGCGCGCTCGCGCCGGAGCCGCGTGTGTTGTTGCTCGACGAGCCGCTCACCGCGCTCGACGCCAAGCTGCGCGAGACGGTGCGCGCAGATATGGATCGTCTGCTGCGCGGGCTCGGGGTGACGACGGTGTACGTCACCCACGATCAGGACGAAGCGATGGCACTGGGCGACCGCATCGTGGTGATGAGCGCGGGCCGCATCGAGCAGATCGGTGCGCCGCGCGACATCTACTACCAACCGGCTTCGCGCCATGTAGCGAATTTCGTCGGCACGCTCAATCGCCTGGCAGGCGTGTGGCGCGACGGTCATTTCCATCTCGAGGGCGGTCGCGTTGCCTGCCCGGAGGTGCGTGCCGACGTGCAAGAGCTGTACTTCCGCCCGGAAGATGCCATCGTGGTGCCCGCAGGCGACGCGCCGCTCGTCGGCCGTGTCGACGAAGTGCAGTTTCTCGGCGACCGCACGCGCCTGACGCTCAGCGGCGTGTCCGTCGCAGGCCCGGTGCTGGTCGAAGTCTCCAGCCGTCGCGAGTGTCGCGTCGGCGATCAGGTGGGTCTGTCGCTGCCCGCCGCCCATATCTTTTCGCTTCACGGATAATTCGCTCATGCTGTTCGCGCAAATCAGCGACCTTCACATCAAACGGCCCGGCAAGCTGGCCTATCGGCGCGTGGATACCGCCGCCTATCTCGAGCGCTGCGTGGCGCGTCTGAATACGCTGGTGCCGCGTCCCGACTTCGTTGTCCTGACGGGCGATCTCGTCGACTTCGGCGCACGCGAGGAATATGAACACCTGCGCCGGTTGCTCACGCCGCTGCAAATGCCGTACTACCTCGTGATCGGCAATCACGACGGGCGCGATGCACTGCGCGACGTGTTTCCGGAGCACACGTATCTCGGCAAACCGGGCGGATTCGTGCAGTACACAGCAATGTTCGGCGCGCTGCGGCTCGTGGCGCTCGATACGCAAGACCCCCCCAATGGCGGCGGCAAGCTGTGCGACGAACGTCTCGAATGGCTGGAGGCGACGCTCGCGAGCGATACTGCGACGCCGACCGTCATCGCCATGCATCATCCGCCGTTTGCCTGCGGTATCGAGCACATGGACATTCAGGCGCTCGACGCCAACGATGCTGCGAAGCTCGCGGCCGTCGTGCGTCGTTTCGAGAACATCGAGCGAGTGATTTGCGGGCATGTGCACCGGCCCATTCATACGCGCTTTGCCGGTACTGTCGCGAGCGTGTGTCCGTCACCGGCGCATCAGGTGGCCCTGGATTTGCGTGAGGGCGGACCGTCGGCATGGGTGCTCGATCCGCCGTCGTTTCAACTGCACCGGTTCACGCCGAAGACAGGCCTCGTCTCGCATCTCGCGTTCGTGGACGATGCAGGTGGCGCTCACCCGTTCTATGACGCTGCGGGCACCTTGATCGACTGAGGCGTTCGTGTTGCGGCGCTGGTGCCGCATCAAGACATCCAGACATCGAGAAGCGACGAGGCCCCCAATTGGGGGCCTCGTGTTGTTTACCGCTCGGGCGGTAGATTAGAGCAGGTGATCGAGCGCGTCCGGGCCGAAGACTTCACGGTGCAGGCGCTCGGCGGGCACACCGGCGTCGCGCAGGGCACGCCATTGGGTCTGCATGAACGGCACGGGGCCGCACAGCAGGTAATCGGCGTCGGCAGGCAGTGTCAGACGCGAAATATCCATCCGGCCGGCGAACGTGTCGCCGGTGCCTTCGCGTTCGGTGCCTTTCGGCGTTTCGAGGAATGTCGCCACACGCAGGTGCGGCAACTGCGTGGTGGCATGAGCCAGATGGCGGCGTAGCGCGACGTGTGAGCCGTCGCGGGCAGCGTGCGCGAACAGGATCTCGCGGCGCGAGCCCTTGGCGGCCAGCGCGGCGAGCATCGACATCATCGGTGTG
Source organism: Pandoraea sp. SD6-2 (assembly GCF_000389825.1). NCBI lineage: Bacteria > Pseudomonadati > Pseudomonadota > Betaproteobacteria > Burkholderiales > Burkholderiaceae > Pandoraea > Pandoraea sp. SD6-2. The sequence continues at coordinate 41,040 of NZ_KB944444.1, forward strand.
ATGCCGACGCCTGCGCTAAGCAGCACGAGTGGGCGTGCTGCATCGAGCGTGGTCGTGAACTCACCGTAGGGCGGGCTCACGAGAATGCGATCGCCGGCCTTCAGGTTGGCATGCAGCCAGTTCGAGATCTGACCGGCGGGCTTGGCATCGGCCGCGTCTTCACGCTTGACCGTAATGCGCCAGTGCGGTGCGTCGGGCGCGTCGGACAAGCTGTATTGACGGCGTTGTTCCAGACCGTCGGGCAGCGTGACCGACACGCTCACGTATTGTCCGGGCGCGAATTCACCGGGCGACCCGCCCTCGGGCGTGCGCAGGTAGTACGAGACGATGTGCTCGGTTTCGCGGTCGACGTCGGCCACGATCAGTTCACGCAGCGACCCCAGCGGCGCGTGCGTGCGTTCGGACAGACGCGCTTCTGCGGCAATCAGTTCGCCGGCGAGCAACCAATACGCTTCATCCCATGCCGCGATCAGTTCAGGCGTGGCGGCGTCGCCCAGCACGTCCTTGATGGCGCGCAACAGATGGCGGCCGACGATCGGATAGTGCGACGGCGTGATGCCGACCGAGACGTGCTTGTGCACGATACGCTCGAGCACCGGCCCGAGCGCCGCAGCGTTGTCGATGTTCGCGGCATACGCGAACACGGCCGAAGCGAGCGATTGTTGCTGGGCACCGCTGGCCTGGTTCCCCATATTGAAGAGATTGCGCAACTCAGGATGCGCTTCGAACATGCTCGCGTAGAAGTGACGCGTGATCGCAAGACCGTGTTCGCGCAGAACAGGAACGCTCGCGTCGATGTAGGGGCGGGAAGCGGCGGAAAGCATGGCAAGACTCCTGAATTTATAAGATGCAAATTAAATGCATCTTTTTGGGCGCACTTGTTGGGTATTTCGTGGACACCGCGTGATCTCCGTGTACGGAGGTTCGCGGTGTGGCATTCGGTCGCCGGTTCCCCATGGGGCTCACAACACGACTACAACTTCGGGGAACCGGCGAGGTGATTATAAGATGTAAATTAAATGCATATTATAGGGATGCGGCGGAATGTCGCATGGGTTCGTCGGCTGGCTGGACGATGGGCGGGTGGCGGCGGGAGACGGTTTCGTGCGCGCTTTTGCGGGTGGCGGTGATCAGAGCGAAGCCCGCACGCACAAAGCGGCTTTGATCGGCGGACAAGAACGACAGGGCGGTTATCCCGGACCGATTGGTCAGGGTTGGGTCGCCGCCGTAGCGTAGTGCGGTTGTCAGCATGTAGTCGGCGAGCGTGGCACCGTCCGGCGCGCGCGTCGCGGCGGCAAGCGCGTGCATCAGCGTATGGCCTTCTCGTCCGGGGACATTGGCATTCGGACATAGCGCCAGCAGGACCTCAGCGGCCCCGCAATATCCGCGTCGGGTCAGCCACAACACCGGAGGCGTGCCGTCTGCATGCCGTTGCCCGAGATCCGCACCGTTGCGTTGGAGCGATATCCCCAATCGAAACAGCGATTCGTGGGGAAGCAGCGGGTCGTGGCCGCGCGCGCACAGCCGGCTGGCTTCCGCTGCAAAGGTGGTGATGAAAGAGGGGACGTGGCTGCCGGCGTTGCGTGAATGGCGTGTCGGCGCGGTGGATATGCAGCATCGCGCCCGTTCGCGCGTCGACGCGACCATCGTTTGGCTGACCCGTAGGTACTGCGCGAGACTTTCGGAGACCAGTGCGCGTGCGGCGACACCATCGTGGTTCGGCTGGTCGAAATCACCGCCGTAGCGCAGCGCCAGCGTGAGCAGGAAGAACGCGGAGAAGGAGTGAGGCCCGAGATGCGTCGCTGCGGCGAGAGAGTGCATGAGTGTGTTGCCGTTCACGTTGTCTGCCGTGGCATTACAGTCGGCACCGGCCGAGAGAAGCGCTTCTGCTGCCGCACAATAGCCATTGAGCGCGAGTAACATGACCGGCGGTGCCCCTGTGCGACTGCGTAGTGAGAGGCGGGCGCCATGGGATCGGAGCATTGAGGCGAGTTGATAGAGCGACGCGTGCGGGGTCAGCAAATCGTGGCCGGTCAAACGCAGACGTTCGGCTTGCGCGGCCATTGCGGTTGCCACCAGCGGAACACCGTTTGCGGTGAGTTGGTTGGGGTCAGTGCCGAATTCGAGCAGTGAAGGCAGCCATTGTGGCGCGACCCGGCAGCACAAATGAGAAAGCGGGAGATGAAAATTCCCCGGGATTTCCGATACGGCCACATCGTTGGTCTTGTCGCGACCGCTGATGACCAGCACCTTGAGGGCTGACGCGAGCGAGTCTTCCGGTTCTGCGGAAGACGTCTCGTTCAGAATCGAGTCGACAAAGACGCTGCGATAGGCCGAGGGTGAGGCCGCGAAGCGAAGCCAAAGCTGCAATCCTTCGTCGCTCATGAGGAGGGCGGCGTCTGACGGGCGCAGATGTTCCCTTCGCGCCGGGTCGATGAAGATGCCTGCCTCGTCCAGTCCGGCGAGGGTTCTCTCTTGCGCCGGTGAGCAGAACAGGGTGGCCATGGTAAACGCCATGGCTTCGTGATGGGTTTCGGCCGCCATCCGGCAACTGTCGAGTAGCTCGCGGCCTGCCGTTGTGTTCAGGCTTATCAGCATTTCCCAGACGTCTTTCGAAGCGCATTGCCCGTCTCGTTTTGCCAGGAGCAACTGGCTGATCGTCATGCCGGACAGAGGGGGCAGACTGGCGGCAGACGCGTGGGGAGGGATCTCCGGCCCGGAGGCCGGCGCGGACTGGACCGGGGAGGCGGCGCTTGAGCGCGCGGGTTGTGCAGTGATAGGGGAGTGGAGCATGGGGAAGCGAGAAAGGGAAATTCACGTGTGCGTGTGAAATGGCGCAGGCGGACGGTATGATCGCTGTCGGGTCATATATCGAGCGATAGCGAGCGGTATGCGCCCCACTGGCCGGTGGCGTGTGCCATGCAACCTTGCCGTCACACGAGTGATCGAATTCGCCGAAGTGCCGTCTTGCGAACCGTGTCGAGGAACGCCTGACTGATTTGCGGGGCCAGGGTGAAGGGCTCTGGCAGCCATGCGCGAGGGGATTGCCCTGCATGGTTGACCCGGGTCACGTCGCCGCCATAGCGTGAAGCAATGATGAGAACGTAATGGGCGAGGTACGCGAGGTGGGCGCGATCGGCCTTTGCCGGGGCGTTGCGCAAATGCACGATGTAGGCGAGGTGGTGCATGAGTGTGTTGCCGCCCCGATCGGGCGTGTTCGGGTCGGCCCCTGTCGCCAGCAGGGCTTCGGCCGCGCCACAAAGACCGTGAAGCGTGAGCAAGGTGACGGACGGCATGCCTTCTCGGTCCGGTTGCATCAGGTCTGCGCCTCGCCGCTTGAGCAGTTGCGCGAGCTGACGTAGCGAGTCGTGCGGGGCCAGCGGATCGTGACCGGCTATGTAAAGGCGAAGCGCTTGCGCTCTCATGGCGACGACCGTCAATGGCATGCCACGGCTATTGGTCTGCTCCGGTTTGGCGCCGAGTTCGAGCAATCGGCGCAGCCATTGCGGTGCGATCTGACTGCACAGATGCGCCAGTGGATTTCGGGGCATCGTGTCGCTGGGATGCAATGGTGACGCGTCCGTTCGGTCGCGGCCGCACGCGACCAGCACGCGGAGGATTCTGTCGATGCGTGAACGGTCTTCCGCGACGGTTTCGCTGAACACATCCGATCCGTCGAACACGTTCAGATAGCTCGCGGGTGCTGCCGCGTACTCTAGCCAGAGTTTCAGCCCTTCGTTGCTTCGCAATAGCGCGGCGTCTTCGGCGGGCAACGGATGGGCGCGCGTTGAGGCCAGAAAGATGCCGGCATCGGCCAACCGGTCCAACGAACGATCTTCTTCCCTTGTCGTGAGCAGCGTCACCATTTCACCGAACAGCGGCCCGTTTGGCGAGGCGCGCTCGCAGATCGCTCGCAGCTCGCGGCTGGCATAGGTCTGCGCATTGACCAGTGCATGCCAGATATCTTGCGGGCGATAGCGGCGGGAACTCTGGGCATCGAGCAATTGGGGCCGCGACATCGCGTCCAAAGGTGGGGGGTGCGTGCGGTAGGCGCGGCGACCCAGGTCCGCCCCGGAGGGGGAGGGCGAGAGGCGCTCGGAGGTACTTGCTACGGGAGACAGGGCGGGGGTTGAGCCGAGCATAGGCGTTGGTGGTGTCGGGTGCATTGCGGTAGGGAAGGCGCATGGTTACCCAGATACTTCGAGCCGGTTTTGGCATTCGCACATCGAGGCTATCGATGGCGGGCATGCCGGTGCGGGCCGAGGGGGAATTACAATGCAGTATTCATGAGTTACCGCCCCATTTCGTATGCCGGAGAAAACCTTCCCAGTGACCGATGCCACGCCTCAATCGTTGACGCGTCAGGAGCATGAGGCCGTGATTGCGGCGACGCGCCATTGGCTCACGCGCGCGGTGATCGGGCTGAATCTCTGCCCGTTCGCGAAGGCGGTGCACGTCAAGGATCAGATTCGCTATGCCGTGAGCCCGGCCCGCGATAGGGAAGGCGCGCTGCTTGATCTGGAGCACGAGTTGCAGCGGCTGGCCGAGGCCGACCCGCAAGCCGTCGACACCACATTGCTGATCTTGCCGCATGCGTTGCTCGATTTTCACGAGTACAACGACGCCCTGTTTTTCGCAGAGCGCATGCTCAAGCAGTTGCATCTCGAGGGTGAGTTGCAGATTGCGAGCTTTCACCCGGAATATCAATTTGAAGGCACGGCGCCAGACGACGTGGAGAACTACACGAACCGCTCGCCCTACCCGATTCTGCATTTGCTGCGTGAGTCGAGTATCGATCGCGCGGTGGAGGCGTTTCCGGAGGCCGAGACGATCTTTGCGCGCAACGAAGCGCTGATGCGGCAGATGGGCGTGAAGGGCTATCACGCGTGGATGGCGCAGACGGCGGAGGACGAAGACGGGGCGAACGATAATGCGATCGGCGGCGCGATTGATGGCGCCCAAGAGAAGCGCTGAACGGCGGGGGTACCCGCGGGCGCGGTGTCGCGTGAACTGCACCCAAAAAGTCGGACACCCGTCTAACCTTTGGGGGCGAACACATTTCCACGCGATCCGAGCGCGGATACTTGATGACGCAGCACCTCGCGGTCGGCGGCGAGGCGCGGCGGGGCGACGCCTCGCGAATTGAAAGTACAATTGCGAGCTTAGCTCGCCAGCCCGGCCGCTAACACGCTGCGGAGGACTCGCAATGGCGATGCGCGGGCGTGTGAAGCGTGGTTGAAGGACACTATACGTCGCCTACCAGGCCAGTGACATATTAGGCGTCGTCATAGCGCCGTCTTTCGAACGTGACTGACGTTCGTCGAGGTTTCGCGAGCGATGGACGCTCCATTCTTTTCATTCGGAGACAAAAGGTAATGTCACCGTCGACCTGGATTCTGCCGCTACGCAGTAGCGCAGGCCAGCGTTCGCATGCGCGTCAAGTTGTACGCCGCCTGCGCAAGCGGAAACCGCTGTTCGACCCGCTTGTGGCCGCGATGCATCGCCTGCCGAATGCGACCGTCCGTTCTGCGCTATCCAAACACTTATTCGATGCGTTTGCGTTTCCGTTGGTTTATCTCCTAGCCGGGCCAACGTGTCGTCCGGCCATCAATGGCCGAGGCGCCCCGACGCGCGTGGTTCCGCGCCTCATGCGGCGTTATACGGTGGGCGCGACCGGCCGCCACGAAGCCTGTCTTGCCATGGTTCTTGCCGGCGCCGACCACGATGGGCGTCGATACTGCGGGGGCGGCATCGGCAAGCGTCTCGATCGCCGCATCGCGCTCAGCGGTCCCGTGCGCCGCCAATGTGACCTGCGCATTGGCCACCGGTTCTTGCCGGTTATCGCTCAGCACATCGCCCGTATTGCAAAGTACGGCGCCGGTCCCCTTGCGCTTGCGAAACAGACGCGCCCGGTCATCGGTCGTCGATTCTTGCGTGGCGTTGCTGCGTTTCTGGCCGCGCGAGTCCTCGTTGGGCGTCTCCGGTTTGTCAGGTGGCGTTTCGCCGTCCGACTTGGCTTTGGGCGCGAGACGCTCGTGTCCTGCCCACGCTTGCTCAGCGCGATTGGGCGCAATGAGACCGCAGTCACCATTGCTTCAAGCGGCCAACGGGAATGGAGGAGGCGTAGCGGCTACTTTCGGCGCTCGCTGGGCGAGAATCTCACCTATCGGCTCACAGGCAACCGAGTGGCGAACCCCGTCAGGGTGCCGGGACGCATGACGACTCTCGCCAAGGCGCAGTTCATAAGTATCGCTGCTAATCGCAGATAAAAAACGATCTTCACGCTAGATTTACAAGATTCGCTTAAATATGGAGATGAAAATTTCTAAATACCAGAGCTCTTGCAACTGGAAAAGTTGCAATTCTTCGGGCTATAAAAATATTGCGATCGCAATATTTTTCTTGCTTTTGCATTTCTCATTTTTCTATGAGAATTTATTTGGAAAAAGTTATACGGGATGGGATACGCACGACTGGAGCTTCGTGAATTTCACGTATTTTAGTGATGCGCTCAGGAGTGGAAGTGTTCCGCTATGGACTCATTTTATTCAATCTGGGAATTTTTTCCCAAGCTTCAATAATGTGGGTTTATATACGCCGTTTCAGTTGATATTTATAGTGCTTGCGTGGGTGATTAATCCCCTGCAATCCTACGAGTTCATGATCCAGGCCGCAATGCTTGTCGGTGTCCTGGGGGCATATTCTTTGTTTCGAGCGCAAGGTGCAGGGCGAATGGTGGCGTTATTCGGCGCTGTCGCGTTCGATCTCGCCGTTCAGTTGCCCATTACCGGGCAAATGGTCTTCGTTTTTTCATTCAGTTCGTTGCCCTGGTTGTTGCTCGTTTGTTTGAATATTATTCGCGGAAACTCGCGTCGCCCATACGTTGTTGTTTGTCAGGCGGCGTTTTTTGTTTTGTATATCGCTTCGGGATATCTGTGGCTGAACGTTGTCAACTTGATTATCGCGTTTTTGTTTTCGGGGGGCATGTATCTATCGCGCATGAGGGCGGCGAGCATCGAGCAGCGGATGGTTTTGCGGAGGGTGGCATTGACCCTCGGATTGTTCTTTTTAGTAATTGGAGTTCTGTATGCTGGATTGATATTGCCTGGCATTATCAATCTTAGTAGTTATTATGGAAAATTCTACGGCGATTTTGTTTCGCCTGATCCGAGGTTGCGCAGTCTGTTGCCCGCAGAGAATTTTTCATATAACTCAATTTTTCATGCAGTGGCGGCTGCGATCGATCCCCGCATTGCAGCGAATGATCCGATTTGGTCGGCCGATATGCGGGCCGCCTGGCCCTATGGTGCCGGCTGGGTCTTGTGGATTGTCGTGTTGGCGACGCCTTGGAAAAAGAAGGTGTTCTCAAGTCAGAGTTTTTGGTTGATTTTGCTTTTCGTTGCATTGCTTTATTCAACCGGTAATCGATACGGCATTAATAAAATTATCGAGCACATTCCTGTACTTAAAGCAAATCGCTGGTGGTTTGCGGGTGGGTACTACTGTTCGATAGCACTCTGCATGCTTGCAGTTTTGAAGTTGAATGCGCTGTCATCAAGTATTACTCTCCGCCAAGCGACCTCGCGGATTTGCCTGGTGTTGGTTCCAGTTGCTTTCATTTTCATTGCGCTCGACACGCCGATTGAGCAGTACCACGTTGTGGCTGAAATTGCTTTGCTTTTCTGGCTGCTAAACGTAGTGTCCGATCGTTTGTTAAGAAACGTATTGCTGATGAGCTTGGTTTGCGTGAGTGCATTTTCGTTTCACGAGATTCCTAAATCGATGCCGAACTATAAGTACTCGAAAATTCCGGATTTATCTGGATATTTCGAGAAAATGGGGGGGCGAAAGGTGAATGTTGAAATTACTGAAAATTTCCGTAAACTTTCAACCGCGCACGACTATGTCTTTGATGATGAGGACTGGTTGCTGAATAAAGTGCCGTTTGCGCATGGTTATAATCACCTGAGTAATCCGATTTACTGGTACGTAAAGAATGACGCGTTTTTGGCTAAGATTGCGTTTTTGGCGCAAGGTGAGCGGGTCGATAAAATATTAAGTCGACGCGATTTTTCGAGCGATAACGCATACGCGGAAGCGCTCGCTCGACAGATATCGGATTCCCCGCTTCATCCGATTGTGGGGCCCGAGAATTACCAGGGCGCTGCATATGCCGATGCCGTGTCCGGGAGAATAGATAGAATCAGCATTTTTCCTAATTCGGCAAAAATTACCGTGGTGACGAGCTCCCCGGCGTTGCTGGTGTTTAATAATGTAAGTTACGCAGGGTGGCGCGCTTACTTAGATGGAAAGCCAGCAGAATTGATTTCGGCGAATTTGATTTTCCAGGGGGTCCGGATTCCCGAGGGAGGTACGCATACGGTTGAGTTTGTTTTTAGGCCTTATTTCACGATTTTCATGTTGGCCTCGCCTTATTTTGTGCTGTTCCTGTGCGCGTTGTTTTTTTTGAGGCGGCGTGTGCTGGACGTGCGTCTGAGTAGAGTTGGCGTGGGAGCCTGAATCAGCGTAGCGCTTGTGGGGCGTCCGGGGGGGGGAAATGAGGAAGCCGCCAGCTGCGGCGCGCCTAAGCGGCTGCGGCCATTTGTTGGCCTCGTTGTGTCGTAACGAAATGAGGCTTGATACAATGGCCGCACATTGCTGCATAAATCGAGTTTGACGATAGGGGGGGGCTTGTGATCTGTGATTCGAGCGATACGGACGGGCAGGGGCCGTGCGGGAGTCGTCAGGTGGGTCAGTTCCCTGGTGCGGATCGCCGCTCGGTTGCCGGTGAGCCGATACGTGAGACTCCTGCCCAGCGAGTGCCGACAGCAGTCGCTACGCTCCTTCTTTCCCCGTCGGCCGCTTCGAGCAACGATGGTGATGGTCCCGTAGCGCCAACTCGCGCCGGGCGTCTCGTCAGGTCACGGCACCGCCCCTTTGCGCGGCTGAATTGCCGGTTGGGTGTGACGCACGGTAATCGTTGTACTGTGCTATTTCGTGCCGTACACACCGTCGACACTGCCTACGTCTTGATGTGTCATTCAGTGCCGCTCACGCCCGAGCCGATTTCACGTCCTTTCCAGATACGCCCGGCGTCAAGCATGTCGCCGGCGCCTTCCATTTGCCTTCGCCGTAAAGATTCAAACGCACCCTATCCACAATCATTGCGCGCGAACATCGTCGTGTCGCGCGACGACCGGGTTTGTGCGGGACGCTGAAACTTTGCGAATTGAATTCGATTTGGTGATTTATCTGGATATCCGTTTGTGGAAAATTCTGTTGGCAATGGCGCTATTTTTTAATTGATTTGTAGTGCGTTGCTGCGGTGGGTCGGGAGGTTGGATTCATCAGTTTTTACAATAATGAATGATGATGAAATATGAGTGAGTTATATAGCGTTGTCATACCGGTTTATAACAGTTCCGGCATTGTCGCCGAAACCGTAAGGCAAGTCCGTGAGTATTTTTTGACTGCGGGAAGGTCGTTCGAGATCATTCTTGTGAACGACGGTAGTAAGGACAATAGTTGGCCTGTAATATGTGACCTCGCTCGTAAATATAGCGAAATTGTTTCAATAAACTTGCTGAAGAATTACGGGCAACATAGCGCGAATCTGTGTGGTTTTCGAGAATCAAAGGGGGATTACGTCATTACGATGGACGATGACCTGCAGAATCCGCCGGGTGAAATCGGGAAACTCATCGATGCCGCGCGCGACGAATATGACCTCGTAATTGGGAAGTTTGAGGCCAAACGGCATTCGATTGTGCGCCGAATAGGTAGTCAGTTCGTCGGGTGGCTTAATCGAAAGGTGTTCGACGTAAGCGATGATTTGATTTTGACAAATTTCAGAATCATTAGAAGGGACGTGGTCGACCGTGTTTGTCGAGACAATTCATATGCACCGTACATTCCTGGGCTCGTTCTCAAGTACTCTGGACGTCGGTGTAATGTATTGGTTCGCCATCAACCAAGAGCCGAAGGTAAAAGCAACTATACGGTGAGACGAATTTTGCGATTGGTTGCGTCGATCCTATTTAATCATTCGGTGCTCCCGTTGCGTTGTTGCGCTGCATTGGGGTTTGTTATTTCCGCCGTTGGTTTCGCGCTTGGTTTTTATTTTCTGATCCAGGCAATAGCTAACGGGACAAGAGCTCCGGGGTGGGCCTCGTTAGCAGTTCTGCTTTCTTTCTTTAATGGAATTTTAATTCTCCTGTTGAGTGTTATGGGAGAGTATCTTGGCCGGATTCTGCGTGAATTAGGCGCGCAGCGTAGCTATGAGGTCAGGGAGACCGTGCGTCAATGAAAAATCTGTTTATCGTCGGCGCACAGCGTTCGGGATCTACCTACTTGTATCAGTTGTTGGACGAACATCCGGGTGTGAGTATGGCGCATCCGGTTCGCCCAGAACCAAAATTCTTCCTGAATGACGAGTTGGTATTGAAGGGGCGGGAGTATTACGAGCGCGAATACTTCAAGGATCGTGATGCAAGAACAATTTATCTGGGCGAAAAAAGTACCTCGTATATCGAGAGAGATGACGTCGCAAGAAAGATAAAACAGTTTTATTCTGACGCCAGAATTTTGATGATTTTGCGTGATCCCGTGTCGAGGGCTTATTCGAATTATCGATTTAGTGTCGAGCACAAAATAGAAGATCTTTCTTTCAGTGCTGCTCTAGCTGCCGAGCCCGAGCGGTTGAGGGGCGCAAAGTTCTCCACCTCAGTGACGCCGTTCGCCTACCGCCGGCGCGGAAATTATATTGATTATATCGAGAGCTATCTGAAGGTGTTTGACGCCAAGCAGATTCGCGTCGTCATTTTCGAAGAGATCGTAGGTAATCTACAGGAGGTGCAGTTGCTGTACCGTTGGCTCGAATTGGACGACACGGTTGTACCCGAGGCGCTGCATAGAGTATTCAATTCGGCCACTGTGCCGAAGGGAAATGAAGGTCGGGCTTTTCGGGATTTGGTGACGGGCTATCAGGATAGCATCTTGCGATTGGAGAAGTTTCTTCAGCGAGATATAGATGTTTGGCGAGAGCATCACAAAAGAATTGAGTGTAACGAGTCGATATGAAGCAGGCGCTGAAATTTTTAGTTAGCGTCGCACTTGTCGTTTTTGCTGTGTCGCTTTTGGATTTTCACTCGATGCTTCGAACTCTCAAAGAAGGGTCGTTGGCGAGCTTCGTGATCGCGATTTGCATCAATATTTTTACCGTCGTTATTCTTGGGTTCCGTTGGCATAGATTGTCAGTTGCCCAGGTGCGCCTTTCATTCCAGTCGCAACTCGCCATCTATTTCAGGGCCAATTTTTTGAACACATTCACGCCCGCTAACCTCGGAGGAGATGCTTATCGCCTGGTGAAATTGAGGCGGCCTTCTCTTTCGAGTGCGGATTTGGTGAAACTGTTATTGCGCGAACGGATTATTGGATTCTACGGATACATATTGGTTTTTTCGATCGCCTATACCTACTTGCTGGTCCAATCCGGATTTCGTACAGCGTGGGTCGAGAATCCGTACGTTTATGGAGCCATGATCGCAATCGTTGCTCTCGGACTGCCCATTGTTGCCAAGCCTTTGTTGCATTGTACGATCACTATTTTGCATAGTTTTAAAGGCGGGCGGCGATTCATTGCCTTCGAGCGGTGGATTTCGGTTGTCTTTGGTCTGCTGACCACAACAGGCGCGTTGCCAATGCTGGGGATTACCTTTCTTGGCATATTCTCATGGATAGCTACCATCCAAGTGATTGCCCACGGATTCGGCTTTTCCGTTTCGTGGGCTCAGTTGGCCGCGGTAGCCACGTTGGTGGAACTGATCCGTCTCATACCCGTTACCGTTCAAGGGGTCGGCCTGCGCGAAGGGGTGTTTGCGTATCTATTGGGGTATTGGGGATATAGCCACGAAAATTCCTATGTGATCGCGATGATGGCGTACTTGGCTTTAAGTGTATCGATTGTGCTTTGCGGGCCGATAAGTTACGCAATTGATGCAGCAAGTACGGAGCGCGTGAGTGCGTTTCTACGCAAAATCGTCAGGGGGCGAACTGAAGAAGATGGTCGACGGTAATTTCAGATTGTCGATGAATCGGATCTTATGAAGCCCGGAAAATTATTAATTGTAAAAAGAGGTGTGAGATGAAAGGGGTGACAAGTTACTCCGGAGTCGCCGGATTCTATTTTCGTTACTTGTTAAACCAGATCGTCCGCATCGGCGAGTTAAGGCAGCCAGGTCTGGTAATATTGGATTTCGGCTGCGGGAACGGAGAGTTGAAGCGCTTGCTGAAGGATGGGGTGGTGGGCTACGACATCATTCCAGATTTAAGCGACGTCTCCGATTGGCGGGGTGTTGAGTTTGATGTGCTTGTGGCGAATCAGGTATTTTATAGTTTTGATGAGGTGAGTCTCGAGAATCTATTGATTGAATTAATCAATCTAAATAGAAAGATAAAAATGGTTGTTGGGATAAGCCGGCAGGGGTGGATGAATAAAATAGGAAAATATCTTCTTGGTCGACCAAATGCGCATTCGGCAACGAAAATTTCCCCGCAGGCCGAAATCGGATTGCTGATGAGATATGGTTCGATTGTCCGAAAAAAGAGTATCTTTGGACTCACGGATGTTTTTCTGTTGGTCTTGAATGAAAAAAAACCAGAATCTTTTGATGAAAAAAGATGAAATGAAATCATTCTTAAAGAAAATTCCCAGAGGTGTTATTTATCACAAGGTAACGGATAGCGTTCGTTATCTGCTTGCTTCTATGCTTGCTCCACTTCACAAGAAGGAGAAAGTCATAGAGTTTGAGAACATCTTTGCCAGTTATTGTGAGCGTAAGCACTGCATTGCGTTTCCGTTTGCAAGAACTGCAATTTATTTTGTTCTGAAGGCCCTGGATTTGCCGAAGGGAGCTGAAGTTATTCTTCCTCCGATCACGATCAAGGGAATTGTCGATGTTGTCGTGGATCTCGGTCTCACGCCCGTATATGTGGATTTGGATGCTGACACGATCAATTTCCGACTGGATCAACTGCGCGAGAAGCTCAATCCAAACGTCAAGGTAGCCATCATCACGCCGCTGTTCGGCTTGGTGCCCGACGTATCCGCTATGGTGGCTCTGCTCAAGGCGAATGGTGTTTTCGTTATCGAGGATTTTTCGCAATGCTTGAACGGTCGATACGACAACAGGCGCGTTGGGACTTTTGGTGATGTTGGGATTTACAGCGCTTCGTCGATCAAGACCCTGGATACACTGGGAGGCGGGCTTGCGATCACGGATGACCAAGTAATTCACGACAGACTGAGGAACGCGCAGGCTGGATTGATGCCTGCACGCAGGACGGCGTTGATCAAGAAGGCCTGGGTCAATCTCGTGCGTAATGTCGCCACAAGCGAGCCGGTGTTCTCCTTGCTGACATTTCCGGCACTGCAACTCGTTCGCCAGCGAGATCCGGAGGCTGCTCTCAAGCAGACCGGGCATCGCGACAAAGGACGGCTTGCGACGCTTCCGCTTCTATGGTTTTGTCGGTATACATCGGTACAAGCGCAGATCGGCATTGAGCAGATCAAGGGCGTTATCGCTCAAGACGCCGCGAGAGTGGCAAACGTCGAGTTCCTGAAAACGTATTGCGAAATTGATGATTTCCCAAAGACTACTCAGGAGTCGCGTAATGTTTACTGGCAGTTGATTCTTCCAGTTTCCAATGCGCTTGAAGCCCAAGCTTACTTTGCAAAGCGAGGTATTGACAGCGCGACTTCAAGCTTGGAATTGGTTTGCGCGTTGAAAGACTATCCGAACCGCGCCGACTTGCAAACAGCGCAACGTATTTATAGAAATGGGATATTCATCCCATGTTTCCCACACCTCAGTCAGTCGGATATGCAGCGGATTGTTATGGCTGTAAACGGCTATTTTCAAGAGCGTGGGCATGCAAAAGAAGGCTAACCGCGATCTTGACACCATGAGTGTCGCGATCATCGGCAGCGGCCTTGCGGCGGTCGGTGCGATAAAGGCATTGAGGAATCTGGGTATTCGGCCGACTGTGTTCGATTGGGGCGAAGGGCTGGATCAGGACAGCGAAAAGAAGGTCGAGGCATTGGCGGCTACGTCCCCCGTGGCGTGGACTCCATCGGATAGGAAGTGGCTGAATCAGAACCATACCCTGAGGGATGGCTCTTCGATCCCTAAAAAGCTCGTATTCGGTTCAGACTATTTTTATGGGGCGTCGCGAGTTGAAGCCCCTGTCAAGGCGACAGGGAACGTGCCTCCGTTCAGTTACGCGCTCGGAGGACTCAGTAGCGGATGGGGGGCTGCAGCGCTTCCTCCTCAGTCCTGCGACCTGTCTGACTGGCCGGTAGGCGCGGATGAGTTGCAAAGGTACTGTGAAATAGTCCTTGCGGACCTGCCATATTCCGCTGCGGATGACGCTCTGAGTTTGAATTTCCCGCTGTCATCGCGCAGTGCCGTACCGCTTCAACTTAGCCGGGCTTCAGAGAAACTGCTGACGGCGCTACATAAGGCCAAGGTGCTCAAGGAGGGGGAGACTATCTTTGGGCAGGCTAGGCTACTGGTGGACGCCGGAACTGGCAGCGCAGGGGCGGGCTGCAGGTATTGTGGTCAATGTATGTCTGGTTGCGTCTACGGTTCCATTTACAAGGCTGCACACGACATCCTGGCTCTGCGTGATAGGGGGGAGATCGATTACGTCCCGGGGTGTCTGGTCGACGGGCTTGCCGAGGAGGGGGAGCATGTTTCGGTGTGCTATTTCGATGGGAACGGGGAACTGCGTAGGCAAGCGTTCGATCGCGTGTTTGTCGCGGCGGGGGCTGTGAACAGCGCCAGGATTGTCCTCAACTCGTTGGGCGAGTTCAATAGGAAAGTGCAACTCAAGAGCCGCGGCGGCTTTGTACTGCCGGTGTTTAGCTTGCGACGATTGCCGATAAACTGGCCACACTGTAATACTCAGCCAGGTCTTTTCCTCGAACTAAAAGGCAAGGGGCTTGAGCACTGGGCGCACGTGCAAATCTCAACTGAGAATGAACTGCTGATGCAGAAGCTCGGTGTGTCGGCGGAGACGAAAGGCTTCGTCAGCCGCGTCAAGCGCTTTATCGCGGAACACACTTTTCTGCTGTTGGTAAACTATCATTCAGACCATGCGGGGACTTACGAGTTGAGCGTTGCGGCCGCTGCAGATCCGGAGATTGCCAACCCGCTTTATTCGGTTCAGCGGAAATCATTCCCGCAGGCGAAGGTGATGTGGGCATCTGCCATTAGCCTGCTAAAGGTGTTTGGGCGAATTGGTTGCTTGCCGCTATTTCCGTTCGCAAAACTGAATAGCGGTGCCTATCATGTCGGGGGTACGCTTCCTATGAGATCGGAGGCGGTTGACAGCTTGGAGACTGATACGTTGGGTAGGATTCACGCTTGGAAGCGCGTTCATATAGTAGATACGTCGGTGTTCCCGTCTTTACCTGGGACGACGATAGGCTTGCTCGCGATGGCGAATGCTTACCGGATTGTCGATAATATTCAGTGGTCCAAGGATATCGGGGCGTCAGAATGATTCGTTTCAATTTTCCTTGCCTGGCAGGTTCGGAACTGAAGTATTTGCAGGATGTGCTTGAGCGGGGGCGTCTTGCCGGAGATGGGGAGTACACGAAGAGATGCTCTGAATTTCTCCTCAATTACCTGGGGGGGGCTGCCGGAGTTCTGCTAACCCATTCCTGCACTGCGGCATTGGAAATGGCCGCGTTGCTTGCGGATATCCAGCCCGGTGACGAGGTCATCATGCCCTCGTACACCTTCGTTTCGACCGCGAATGCCTTCGTTTTGCGTGGTGGGATTCCGGTTTTCGTTGATATTCGCGAGGATACGCTTAATATCGATGAAAATTTGATCGAGTCTGCGATTACGCCGAGGACCAAGGCTATCGTTCCCGTGCATTACGCGGGTGTCGCTTGTGAGATGGGCGTGATCATGGACATTGCGAAGCGCCATGGTTTGATGGTTATCGAGGATTCGGCGCAAGCCTTGGGCAGCGATTACCATGGACGGAAACTCGGAACGATTGGCGATTTGGCTGCATTCAGTTTTCACGAGACCAAGAATATCGTCTCTGGGGAAGGTGGTGCGCTTGTCATCAATAATCCAAGATTCATGGAGCGCGCGGAAATCATCCGTGAAAAAGGCACGAACCGCTCCCGGTTCTTTCGCGGCGAAGTTGATAAGTACACTTGGGTCGATATTGGCTCGTCATACCTGCCCAGCGAACTCGTGGCCGCCTTTTTGTATGCTCAACTCCAGAGCGTTGATGAGATAAACAATCGTCGTATGGCGATCTGGAATCGATACCATGAGATGTTTCGTGAGGGTTTGGGGCTTGATGAATCGATCAGACTCCCCTCTGTTGCCGAGGGCATTACCCATAACGCTCACTTGTTCCACCTCATAACACGCGATCCTGATGAGCAGGAGCGGGTACTTGCAGGTCTAAAAGCGAGCGGGATTAGCGCCGTCTTTCACTATGTTCCGCTTCACTCGTCTGACGCCGGAAGGCGGTTCGGGCGCTTGGGTTCGGGCATGCAAGTTACCGATAGTCTGTCAGCAAGATTGGTGCGATTGCCTCTTTACCCCGATCTGCGCGAATCGGAGGTCGTTGAGATTGCGGAAAAGACGCTTGCACTCCTGATGACATCCAACTCACGCGGACATTTCCCCGTTTCTGGCGCTTGCCAGAAATAACACGGCTAAAGGCGAATGCCTTGGCCGGGGGGGGCTCTTCGGCGTTCGGGGGCGCCGAAGAGGGTTGCTGGGATGGACTTGGTCGGCGATCACGCGACTTGAGTGTTCCAGCTTTTCGAGGCGAACCCGAACGGCACTGCGCTCACCGATGACAACTGCTGGCGGTCTTGATTGTGCCGGCATTTGCACTGAGTGAGTCGACTCGGGGGGGGAATGCCTGAGACACGAAGACGGCCTGCAATTAGGCGGGTTCGAGGAGCGTTTTTATAATCGTTTCGACCGCGTATTCGGTGGGGTGATCCTGACCTTCCACGATGAGCTGCGGGTGCTCCGGAGGTTCATAGGGGCTATTGATCCCGGTCATGTTGGGGATTTGACCCGCACGAGCCTTCTTGTACAAACCCTTCGGATCTCTCGCTTCGCATACCGAGAGCGGAGTGTTTACGTATACCTCAAGAAAATTCTCCGCGCCAATTAGGTCGCGAGCCATTTCACGTTCGCGTTTAAACGGCGAGATGAACGCGGTCATCACGATCATGCCGGCGTCCATCATTAACTTTGCGACTTCGGCAATACGTCGAATGTTCTCTACGCGGTCACCTTGCGTGAAGCCCAGGTCCTTGTTCAGCCCTTGCCGAATGTTGTCCCCGTCCAGGAGGTATGTCCGCATCCCTCGTTGATGGAGTGCAATTTCCAGCGCGTTAGCGAGCGTTGATTTGCCGGAACCGGACAGGCCGGTAAACCAGATGACCCTGCCTTCGTGTCCATTGAGTCTCTCTCGATCAACGCGCGTAATCGAAAGCGGTTGCCTATGGACGTTTTCCGCCCGGCGCAGGCTATGACGAATCATCCCTGCTGCGACGGTGGTGTGACTAAAGCGGTCGATGAGAATGAAGCTGCCGAGAGTGGGGCAGTTATCGTAGGTGTCAAAGACCAGTGGTTTGCTCGTTGCGATATTGCACGTCGAGATATCGTTGAGCGCAAGCGTCTTGCTGGCTTGGTGGGATGCGGTATTGATGTCGATGCGATGCTTGATTGTCGTAATCGATGCCGATGCCGATTGGGTAGACAATTTAATATCGTAACTGCGACCGGTGAGGCCTGCATCCTCATGCATCCAGACCAGCGTGGCTTCGAATTGGTCTGTGGTCTCCAAGGGCGACTGGCTCGATGAGATCACGTCGCCACGCGAAGCGTCGATTTCCCGATCGAGTCGAAGTGTCACCGCGTCGCCGCTTGTCGCCGCGTCAAGCGAGCCATCCATGGATAAGATTTCGGAGACGATTGCCTTATGCCCGGATGCGGTCACGCGAATTTCTTCACCGACCCGCACGCTCCCTCCGGCGATCGTGCCGCAAAAGCCTCTGAAATTTGAATCTGGCCGGTTGACCCACTGCACCGGAAATGCGAAACGATCCGAATGCCGCGGTAATACCGTGATGCTTTCCAGATATCCCAGCAAGGTGGGGCCATTGTACCAAGGTGTTTGCGAGGACCGCTCGGTGATGTTGTCGCCCCTCAGCGCGCTCAGGGGGATTGCAGAAATCGACGCAAAGCCAAGCGGGTTGGCGAAGGCATCGAAGGCTTCTCGGATCTCATGGAAGGTTTCCGCCTTGAATCCGACCAGGTCCATTTTATTGATGGCCAAGGCCACGTGGCGGATCCCCAATAAAGATGCGAGGAACGCGTGACGTCGTGTCTGTGTGAGCAGGCCGCTTCTTGCATCCACCAATAATATTGCTACATCGGCATTGGATGCGCCGGTGACCATATTGCGAGTATATTGCTCGTGCCCAGGGGTGTCGGCCACGATAAATTTTCGCTTGCTGGTGGCAAAGAAGCGGTAGGCCACATCGATTGTGATTCCCTGTTCCCGTTCGGCCGCCAAGCCGTCGACCAGTAAGGCAAAATCGACCTCGTCACCTTGTGTTCCATATTTCTTGGATTCTGAGCGCAATGTGACGATCTGGTCGTCGAAGAGTTGCTGTGCCTCCCATAGCAGTCGGCCGATCAGCGTACTCTTCCCGTCGTCTACACTGCCGCAGGTTATAAACCGAAGCAGATCCTGGTCGCGCTGTTTTTCAAGAAAGGCTTCGATGGTGCCGACTTGTTCGGCTTGCCTTGGCCGGCGCAACTTGTCCTGAGTTTTGTTTGGCATGCGGCTCATCAGAAGTACCCCTCTTGCTTTTTCTTTTCCATGCTGGCGTTACCGTCACTGTCGATCGCCCGACCTTGCCGCTCGGAAGTGCGTGTATTAATTAGTTCCAGAATGATTTCAGGTACCGACGTGGCATCCGATTCGATCGCCCCGGTGAGTGGATAGCAGCCGAGTGTGCGGAAGCGGACCATTTTCTCTGAAATCTCTTCGCCGGGCAGCAGGCGGAAGCGATTGTCGTCGACGAGAAGGATGGCGGCGTCGCGCACCACCACGGGGCGTACTTTCGCGAAATACAGCGGCACGATTGGGATATCTTCCTGGAGGATGTATTGCCAGATATCGAGCTCAGTCCAATTTGACAGCGGGAAGGCACGGATGCTTTCGCCTCGGCTCTTTTGGGTGTTGTACAAATTCCATAGCTCGGGGCGTTGGTGCTTTGGGTCCCAACGATGCGTTTGTGTACGAAACGAAAAAATGCGCTCTTTGGCTCGAGACTTTTCCTCGTCGCGTCGTGCGCCGCCGAAAACAACATCGAACTTGTATTTGTCCAACGCTTGTTTAAGCCCTTCTGTCTTTGTGACATTCGTGTGAAGTGCAGACCCGTGATCAAATGGATTAATGTCTTTGGCGATGGCCTCGGGGTTGACATATACCAGCAGATCCTGACGACTGACTTCGGCCAGACGATCACGGAACAAGTACATTTCCTGGAATTTCCATCTCGTGTCGACATGCAGGAGCGGAAATGGCGGCGGCGCCGGAAAGAAGGCCTTGCGAGCAAGATGCAGCATAACCGAGCTGTCTTTGCCGATGGAGTAAAGCATCGCGGGGTTGTCTGCTTCTGCGACAGCCTCGCGAATAATATGAATGCTCTCAGCCTCCAGGCGCTTAAGGTGCGGTGTTGCTGCGAAGCGCCTTGGCGCTACTGCGCTCTGGAGTGGTGCCACAATCGGCGGGTATGCGTTGGGCGTGAGCGTGACCAATTGCGTAGAGGTCGCTTCGCGAAGCCAGCGGACAAGTTCGCCGTGAGGGAAAACTGCAATCTCTTTGCCCACGTGCTGCTGAATGCGTTGTAAGGCAGCAAGCAATATCGCGGTGCCGAGGGGCGCATCGATAGGAAGCCAGTAAACGGCGCCACGTGCGTCATTGGCTTGCAGGCTGGTGACGCCGTTAGGCATTTCGTGCAGTTGCGCGAAGAGGGGGAGCTTGCGCTTGCTTCGGGATTTGTCCAACGCCCAGGCAAGCACGAGGTTGTTTGCCGGCCGCCCCAGTTCGTCTTCCAACGAATCCTCCCCAAGCTCCCCGGCGAGAACACGCAAGTCACGCAGGCGTCGTTCCGCTGTGCGCTTGGTACTGACCTCGCCCAGTGATTGCAGATGCTGGAAGGCTGTTTCGGTGTCCCAGACCCGGTCTGCATCAAGGCCAAAGATGACAGAAGTCGTCATGCGCGTTGTCTCAATATTCAAATTGATGGAATTTCACGGTGTTTTTTTCTTATTCAGTACTTCTTGGTGAGTATAATCCATCGATTGAACATAATGCGACGAGCAACCCAGATCATGGCGGGACGTCTGATTCAAATTGTCAGGTTGGCTGGGGCAGGAGTGCCGTCGGGGTCTTCTGCGCTCTCGATTGACGAAGCTGCTCGTCTGAGTCATGAGCTCATGGAGCCAAATGCAGATGCGTATCCTCCGACGATGTTTGAGTTGCCCCCCCGTTTCATCTCGCCGGTTGCGGCTTCCGTCCCGCTCTCGGATTTGAGGTGCCTGTGATCGACTCGACTTTCGTCCTGGCGGGGGCAGTTACAGGCTTCGTTGTGGGGCTGACCGGGGTTGGTGGCGGGGCGCTCATGACTCCCATCCTGCTCTTCGTCTTTGGCATCGCTCCGACCACGGCAATTGCGACAGACCTTTGGTTCGCGGCCATCACAAAGTTGTTTGGTGCCCGGATTCATTACCGTGCGGGTCAGGTTGATTGGCAGGTGGTGAGGCGATTGTGGGCAGGCAGTTTGCCCGTTTCCCTTGGCGTGGTCTTGCTGGTGAGCGCAGGTGGTGTGGTTGCCAAGGCGGAATGGCTCACCAACATTGTTGTTGGGGTGGTGATGCTGACTGCCTTTGGCCTGATTTTCGCACCTCGCCTATCCGCGGCCGCGCGTGGTCGACGACTGAGCAATCCTGATCGGTTCAAGGCGATGCAGCCCGGTCTGACGGTGCTGGTCGGCGCGACGCTGGGTGTGTGCGTTGCGCTTACTTCCGTCGGAGCTGGTGCTTTGGGCACCGTCATGATGATGAATCTATATCCGCTCCGCATGACGCCGCATCGTTTGGTCGCCACGGACCTCGTTCATGCCATTCCACTGGCGGTCGTCGCCGGAATGGGATATTTGTTTGCCGGTGCTGTGGATTGGCAGATGCTCGCCAGTCTGCTGGTTGGCTCGATTCCGGCGGTTATTATTGGCAGTCAGTTGGCGGGAAGGGTGTCGGGCCGATGGCTGCAGGTGGCCCTTGCATTGGTGTTGCTATCCACGGGGCTCAAAGTGCTGATCTGAGTCTGAGTCGTCTATTGGGATTTGGCGTGCGTCGGCGCTGCTTTCTCCTGATCTCCGTAATTCGACTCCGCAGTGGGATTGTTGCAAATGCGCGTTGTGGCGAGCGGTCAGCGCGAAAAATAGTGCGATCTGCCCGGCGCGCGGTCGTCAGGACGAGGGGGGCGTATATGGCTCGGAGCAGGTGGCCAAGCTCAGTCCGATCCGTGATGGCGGCGAAGTGCTTTGTCTTGATTGGTGACAAAGCGCCGCGTAGGTCTACGGTAACGGCCCGCTTAGCTCGTGCTGTAGCGACGGGGTAGCGCATCACCTGACCGATGTTGACGCGAAGTCAATGCGCGGTTTCCAGCTTGCCTCTCTACGCGGCGCAAAGCATCCAACACCTCCAACCCTTCCAGCTCGGCGATCGGCTGGCCACCAATCCGCGGGAAAGCATAAGGCGACAAGTGGCGTGGGATTTTTTGCGCGTAGCCGTCTGTCCAGTTCGACGCGAATCTTGCATGCATTCACGCGCCACGACTTCGAAGCAATTCCCGGAGTTCCGGCAGGCAGTGCGTTTCTCCGCTTTCCTTGCTTCACCCGGATCAATGCCATCGGCAAGTCGATACGTTTTATGTGCTGGTTTTGCTGTGCGAGCTTCGGCGTCTGTAAGTGCCATGATTGCGACGCCATGCTGTTGGGGTTATCGGTCGCGGGAGGCTCAGTTATGCCCCCCCAAAATGCCCCAGATTGGTCGAGATTAGGGGGCATTGCATGGTACCTCGCGAGAAAACAAAAAACCCGCAAAGCTAATGCTTATGCGGGTTTTTAGGACTTCGTCATACCCAACGATTTAAGTCGCTGGTGCCGGAGAGAGGAATCGAACCCCCGACCTTCTCATTACGAATGAGCTGCTCTACCGACTGAGCTACTCCGGCGCTGCGAAGAAGTGAGATAATAGCAGATTTTCTACGTTTGTCACGACTTTTTTCAAAGATTTTTTGCTGTCTCTGCGTAAGTTACGCGTAAATCCTTGAAATTGCAGAAATCCTGCGCTTTCGTCGTCGCGACGTATTCACTGGCGCGACGACGTTCTTGTGACCTTACTTCGCGCTGTCTTCTTTGTGATAGGCCGTCACACGGTCGACTTCGTTCTTCGAGCCGAGGAACACGGCCACCCGCTCGTGCAGCTTCTGCGGCTGGACATCCAGAATGCGCTGCATGCCGTTCGTTGCCGCGCCGCCCGCCTGTTCCACCAGAAGGCTCATCGGGTTGGCTTCATACATGATGCGCAGCTTGCCCGGCTTGTCCGGATCGCGCTTGTCGGCCGGGTACATGAACACGCCGCCGCGCGTGAGAATGCGATGCACGTCCGCCACCATCGAGGCGATCCAGCGCATGTTGAAGTCCTTGCCGCGCACGCCTTCCTTGCCTTGCAGCAGTTCGCTGACGTAGCGCTGCACCGGCGGATACCAATGCCGCTCATTCGACATGTTGATCGCGAACTCCTTCGTGTCCTCCGGGATGCGCATGCCTTCCTGCGTGAGCACCCACGAACCCATTTCGCGATCGAGCGTGAAGCAGTTCACGCCATGCCCCGTCGTGAGCACCAGCACCGTTTGCGGACCATACACCGCATAACCGGCCGCGACCTGTTGCGTGCCCGGTTGCAGGAAGTCCTTCTCCGTGGGGTCCGTTACGCCTTCCGGGCAACGCAGTACCGAGAAGATCGTGCCGATCGACACATTCACGTCAATGTTCGACGAGCCGTCGAGCGGATCGAACATCAACAGATATTCGCCCTGCGGATAGCGGTTCGGAATGTGGAAGACGTCTTCCATTTCTTCCGACGCCATGGCCGCCAGATGGCCGCCCCATTCGTTCGCTTCGAGCATGATCTCGTTGGAGATCACGTCTAGCTTCTTCTGGACTTCCCCTTGCACGTTTTCACTGCCCGCGCTGCCCAGCACGCCACCCAGCGCCCCCTTGGACACAGCATGGCTGATCGTCTTGCACGCGCGCGCAACAACTTCGATCAGCAGTCGCAGCTCGGCAGGAATGTTGTTGAACTCCCGCTGCTGTTCGATGAGATATTGGGTAAGGGTCTTGCGCCGCATGTGGGCCTCCGGGAAAGCAAAAAAAGCGTACCGATTCGATTTGGTCGCAATTTTACTCGTAAAGGCACGCTGCCCCCGCGAAAAATCCTTGGGGGCAGCGCAATTTCAGGGGTGGCTGAGGTAGGTCTCGGTGTTTTCCGAGACACAGCCGGTCAGTCGAGGCCGTCGAACAGCGCGTCATCCGGACCGATGTGCGACGGTGCGCGCCAGGTGGCGTCGCGCATACTGTGCTGCACCTGCTTGTCCACGCCCAGCAGAATCGAGAAGATCGCCATGCGCACCGGAATGCCATTGTCCGTCTGGCGGAAGATGGCCAGTCGCGGGTCGTGGTTCAGATCCGTCGACAGATCGTTGGCGCCCGGCCGGCTGTCTCGCGGCAGCGGATGCATGATGATCGTGCGCGCGTCGCAATACTGGTTGATGAGCGCTTCGTTGATCTGGAAGTCCGGCGTATAACCTTCGATGGCTTCGTCGGCAAAGCGCTCTTTTTGGATGCGCGTGGCGTAGACCACATCCGCACCGGCCAGATCGGCGAGCGAGTTGCTCTGCACGATCACATGACCGTTCTGCGAGATCTGGTCGAGAATGTACGTCGGCATTTCCAGCGACGGCGGCGAGATCAGCGTGAACTTCAGGCCGCGATACAGCGCCAGCAACTTGATGAGCGAGTGCACCGTGCGGCCGTAGCGCAGATCGCCGACCATCGCGACGTGGGCGCCGTCGACCAGTTTGCCCAGCCGGGAGAACTCGCGGCCGATGGTGTACAGGTCGAGAATTGCCTGGCTCGGGTGCTCGCCCGGACCGTCGCCGCCGTTGATGACGGGAATGTTCGTGGCGCGCGCGAATTCCGCGACAGAGCCCTTTTCCGGGTGACGCACGACGAGCGCGTCGACGTAACCGCTCATGACACGGCTCGTGTCGTAGATCGATTCGCCCTTGGCCATCGACGAGAACGTGAAGCCAGTGGTGTCGCACACCGAGCCGCCAAGACGGCAGAAGGCGGCGCCGAAGCTCACACGGGTTCGGGTACTGGCTTCGAAGAACAGATTGCCGAGCACGGCACCTTCGAGCACGCGCGAGATCTTCTGGCGGCGCGCAATCGGTTGCATGATATCGGCGACGTGGAACAGCTCTTCGAGCGAGTCGCGCGAGAACTGGTCGACCGAGATCAGGTGCGGCTTGCCGTCGAGGCCCATGCGTTCACGCAAGGGTTTGTGTGCGCTTTGCGTAGATTCTGCGGACGGTGCTTCGCGGCCGAGGATTTCGCCGACGAATTTCTCCACGATGCTCGGCATCGTGCGATATTCGCTCGAATCCTCAGGCAACAGCCAGGTGTCAAGGGCGCGCCGGCGAACGCCGATGCGCTCGGCGAAGCTGTCGCGGGTCATGTTCAGGCGGCGCATCGCGTCGCGCAGGAATGTCTGCTGTGCACTCATGGTCGGGTCGGCAGGGCTGTGTACGCGATGCGTATAATAGGCGTCGATTCGCTGTTTGTCCAGCAAAAGACGTGCCCCGCGTGGGGCCGCGCCAGCCGGGCGTTTCCGGCATTTCCGGTGTATTGCCGTACGGGTATGGAAAACCTTCTCCGCAAGCTAGATCTCACGTCTTTGCGCCTTTTCGTGGCCGTGTGCCAGGAGCGGAGCATGGCGCGTGCCGCCGAGCGTGAATTCATCGCGCCCTCGGCCATCAGCCGGCGCATTGCCGACATCGAGGCGATCGTCGGACTCCCCCTCATTCAGCGTCATCAGCGCGGTATTACCGTTACGCCGGTCGGCGAGACGGTGCGTCGCTATGCCGAGCGCATTCTCGGCACCATCGAATCGTTGGGCGCAGAGCTGTCTCAGTTCCACGAAGGCGCGCGCGGCAGCGTGCGCATCGCGGCGAACCTGTCGGCCATTGTCCAGTTCCTGCCGGAGGATCTCGCCGCCTTTGGCCGCGTGTTTTCCGCCGTGGACGTTGAACTCGACGAACAGCACAGCAACGAAGTGCTGCAGCGCGTGAGCGAGCGAGCGGTGGATGTGGGGATCTGTAACGCCGTCGAGGGGATCGAGGCCTTCACAATGGTGCCGTACCGGCGCGACCGGCTCGCCGTAATTCTGCCCGTCGGTCATCCGCTGGCGGCGCGCACGGGCGAGATTCCGTTCTCGGCATGTGCCGGCGAGACGCTGGTGGGCCTTCAGGGGAACAGCGCGCTTACGCAGTTGCTGCGCCAGCAGGCGAGTGCGGTGGGGGCGTCGCTGCGGATCAAGATTCGCGTGTCCAGTCTCGACGCGTTGTGCCGCATGGCGCACGCGGGCCTCGGCATTGCCATCGCGCCCGAGCAAGTCGGCCAGTTATATGTGGGCAAGCTGGACGTGGTTGTGCGCCCGCTGACGGACGAATGGGCGCATCGCCAGCTCTGGCTCGTGTTCCCGTCACGTGAGCAATTGAGCGCCACGGCGTCGGCCGTCGTGAATTTCCTCGCGCAGAAGGAATGATCCGGCGATGAAATGCCCGGTTCGCCTACCTGCGACCTGCCGCTCCCCGAAAAAGCTGCCCGATACTCGAGGAGCGGCAAGGCGTTGCCGTTAGCGGCACCGCTTCAAACGCGTGGCACGAGCGATCTGATGCGTGCAGCGAACGCCTCGGGATCGGCCAGTTTGATCACGTCATCCGGTACGTCGACGATGTGTGCCTGCTGATCGGGGCCGGCAGCGATCCCGGCCATTTGCCCGCGTATGCCGCCGTCACTTTGCTGCGCGGCGACAAGCTCACCTTGCTTGTTGACGATGACGATCATTTTCATACCACCCCCCCACCTTGCAAGTTATGCCAGGCACCGCCCGGCCCAAGATTCGTGATAGTGACGTAGTACGTCGTATGGCCGTTGTTGTCCTTCTCCTTGCGCTGATTGTCGGCGCGATGAACACCCCCGGAATTCGGCGTTTTGACATCGGCGCTTGCAAATTGCGTGCCGAAGTCTTCACCGCCGCTGCGGACATACCACCAGTAGGCAGACTGGTTGGGGTTTAGGAAGGTCAGCGGTCCTACATTGTTGAACGCCATGGCACTTCTCCTCTGAAAATGACGCGCAATCGCTGCTAGCGGGCCGCGTACGCGCCAAGATGGAAGCAACCACGCACGCAATACGAACCTGTGACCCCCGTGGTCGGTGGGTGGTCCGCATGTCGCACGTACGTCATCGGTATGCAATTGCCCTCACCAGTGACGTCCTTGCAATTTAGTTGTCCCAACGTGCCCTGTTGCGGAGCGTATGGCCGTCTCCCGGTGGCATACGCATCCGCGCGATTTGTAACACTGATATTTCGGAATTTTCCCAAAGTACGTTGGGTGCGTTAGATCGGGGCGCACAACAGGCGGGCGTGGATCAGGTCGCCGCAGACATCGCAATCTGTCACGGCGACCTTGCTCAGACGGCACGACGGGGCGGGGTGTCCACGGCTATGCTTTTCGCGAGGAGGTTCCCTCGCATGGAAGACACCATTCGCTTCGACGGCCGCATGTTGTTCCTGTCCGAAGACCCGGCCATCGTGCGCCGTCAGTTGGCAGGCGAGCCCGTCACCCGCGCCGAGGCCGGCGCGTTGCGCGATAACGTTTCGACTGACGAAATCACGCCCGTCACCGTCATGCTCACCTACGACGAGCGGCTCGGGCGCTATCCCTACGTCGGTTTCAAAGCGGGAAACGAAACGCCTATCGGCGAGCACGACGTGCGGCGTGGCGGTTTTCAGATCACGGTGGCAGGCAAGCGCTACGGCAAAGGGTCGTCGCGCGAGTCGAGCCCGCTCGCGGAACTCTCTGCCGGCATCCGCCTGATCGTCGCCGAGAGCTTCGAGCGCATCTATCAGCAGAACTGCGACAACATCGGCATTCTGACGACCACCGACTTCGGCGTGCTCGGGCGCATTCAAGCCGGGGAAGCCATCCCGATCACGGAATTCCTCAAGGGACGCGACGCCCTCACGCAGCAAATCATCCGCAGCGGCGGTCTGCTCGCGTTCAGCAAGTTCGCCGATTGGCCGGTGCCCGTGGCGCAAGCCGGCGTGTCGAATGCCACCGGCACGCCGCCGCGCACGCTGGTCGAGAAGATCATGGCGCGGCGCCTGCATCCGGCGACGCCCGGCGTCGAGCACGGCGATGGCGTGTTCGTGCGCGTCGACTGGCGCTTCTCGCACGATTACTTCACGGGCATGTGCGCGCATCTGATGCATCGCGCGTTTGGCGAACCGGCGGCGCTGTACGACCCGGCGCGCATCATCGCGTTTCAGGATCATCTGGTGCTCGCCGCGCAGAGCCACCCGCACGTCTTGCAGGGGCTGCTGCCCGGTGTGGCTCATCTGACGACCGGACATCGCGATTTCGTGTCGCGTTATCCTGTGCTCGCCCACGGCGAACTGGCGACGGACGACGAGGGTGCGGACGGCATCTGCCACGCGCTGATGGCCGAACGTTACGCGTTGCCAGGGCAAATCGTGATCGGCACCGACTCGCACACGCCGCACGCGGGCGCACTCGGTTGCCTGGCGTTCGGCGCAGGCGCGACCGACATCGCAAACAGTTGGGTGACCGGCTATGTCCGCTGCAAGGTGCCGCAGACGCTGCGCATCGAGATCGAGGGGGCGCTCGCCCCCGGCGTGACGGCCAAGGACGTCGTGCTCCACCTGCTGCGGCTCGACACGATTCGCCGGGGCGACGCCATCGGTCTCGTCTTCGAATATGCGGGCAGCGCGGTGCGGGCGATGTCGGTCGACGAACGCGCAACGCTCACCAACATGGTCGCCGAACTCGGTGGCTTCACCGGCATCGTGGCGCCGGACGAGAAAACCGTGGCGTTCCTGAAGACGCGCCGCGGTGTCGACTTCGTCGTCGAACCCTGGATGACGAGCGACGGGGGGGCGCATTATCGCGACGTGATCCGCATCGATGCGGGCTTGCTCACACCGATGCTGGCGCGCCCCGGCGACCCTGGCAACGGCGTGGCGCTTGCGGACCTGGCGTGTCCCGTCGCCATCGATATCGCCTATGGCGGCTCATGCACCGCGGGCAAACGCGATGACTTCGACGCCTATCACGACGTGCTTGCCTGGGGCGTTGCGCACGGCCTGCGCGTCGCGCAGGGCCGCTCGCTGTTCTTGCAGTTCGGCACGATGGATGTGCGTGCCTATTGCGAAGAGAAGGGTTATCTCGAGACGTTCGAAGCGGCGGGCGCGACACTCGTCATGCCGGGCTGCGGCGCGTGCGCGAACTGCGGGCCGGGCCAGTCGACGTCAGCCGAACAGGTCACGATCAGTGCGATCAACCGCAATTTCCCCGGACGTTCCGGGCCGGGCAGCGTGTGGCTCGCGAGTCCGTACACAGTGGCCGCGAGCGCACTGGCGGGGCGCATCGCCGGCTTTGACGAGTTACGCGCGTCTGTCGCGGCCGGGGGGCGGTAATTCGCGGACTCGCCGGGGTTGGCGGGCAATGTTCGCGGGAAATGGAGATGCCGGCAGGCGCAAGCTGTGCGGCGCGTCATGCTGTGGTGCACACGTTTCGCAGTGGCGCCGTGCCGTCATTGATGAATATCGCAATTTCTCGTAGTGCGTGGCAAAGGTGGCAGGTGCGGCGCCATTCGTGGCACAATTTCGGCCCCGAGCCTGTCGATTCATGGTGTACCCGGCGTATCCCGCCACCGCTGGCAAATGCATGGCAAATGCTGGCAGGTGGTTTGAGAGACGTCGGCAAATGACCAGTTCGGCCATGACCGAACCGGCCCGGAGACGATTTCCATGCCATCCCCCGACGTTTCAATGCCTTCCATGCCTTCCCCAAGTCAGGCCACCCAGGCCCGCGCTACGGCAACCCGCCTGAGCGCCGGCGACATTTCCGCCCGTCTCGACCGATTGCCGCCAACCCGCACTGTCTGGAAACTGGTCGTACTCCTTAGTCTCGGCTTCTTCTTCGAACTCTACGATCTGCTCTACACGGGATATATCGCACCGGGGCTGGTGAAGAGCGGCATTCTGACGCCAACGACGCCGGGCCTGTTCGGCACGACCGGTGTGGCGAGCTTCATTGCAGCGTTGTTCGCCGGGCTGTTCGTCGGCACCATCGCTTGCGGCTTTCTTGCCGACCGGTTCGGCCGCCGTGCCGTGTTCACCGGCTCGTTGCTCTGGTACACGGTGGCGAACGTCATCATGGCGTTTCAGGAGACGGCCACGGGCGTGAACTTCTGGCGCTTCGTGGTGGGGCTCGGCATCGGCGTGGAGCTGGTGACGATCGGCACCTATATCGCCGAACTCGTGCCCAAACAGATTCGCGGCCGGGCGTTCGCGTGTGAGCAGGCGGTCGGTTTCACCGCCGTGCCGGTCGTCGCATTGCTTGCCTACTGGCTTGTGCCGCGCGAATTCCTCGGTCTGGAGGGCTGGCGCTGGGTGGTGCTCATTGGCGCGCATGGCGCAGTGTTCGTCTGGTGGATTCGCCGTGCACTCCCTGAGAGTCCGCGCTGGCTCGCCCAGAAGGGGCGTCTCGACGAGGCGGATCGTGTGCTGCGCGAACTGGAGGCGAAGGTTGCGCGCGAATACGGCAAACCGCTGCCGCCGCCGGGTGAGCCGGAGCCGTTGGTGCCGAAGCGTGCGTTTCGCGAGATGTGGGTGCCGCCATATCGCAAGCGCGCGATCATGATGATTCTGTTCAACGTCTTCCAGACGGTCGGCTTCTATGGCTTCGCCAACTGGGTGCCGACGCTGCTCATCAAGCAGGGCGTTACCGTGACCACGAGCCTCGCCTACTCCAGTGTGATCGCGCTCGCGGCGCCCGTCGGCCCGCTCATCGGTCTGTGGATGGCCGACAAGGTTGAGCGCAAGCACGCTATCGTGTGGACGGCCGGTGTCGGTATCGTGTGCGGGCTGGTGTTCTCGCAGGTCACGTCGTCGTTCCTGCTCGTCGCCATGGGCATTGGCCTCACCCTTGCGAACAACATCATGTCGTACAGCTATCACGCGTATCAGACAGAGCTGTTCCCCACCGGCATTCGGGCACGCGCCGTCGGTTTCGTCTATTCGTGGAGTCGTTTCTCGGCGATCTTCACGGCGTTCCTGATCGCGTCGGTGCTGCGCAATTTCGGGGTGACCGGCGTGTTCGCATTCATCTCGTGCGCCATGCTGGTCGTCATGCTCGCCATTGGCCTGATGGGCCCGCGCACGCGTGACATCGCGCTGGAGAAGATCTCGCAGTAAGGCATAGGGCCGCGCGCCGGCGCGGTCATTCCCCGCGTTCTTCCGGAGACTCTGATCATGACGGATCTGCAAACCGAAGCGGCCTACGAGGCCAACGCCGTTCGCTACAACGAGGACTGGCGCAACCAGCCGCCGCCGGACGACATGTACGCACTGCTGATGCGCCATTTCGTCACCGGCGGGCGCACGATCGATGTGGGCTGCGGCAACGGACGCGATGCCGCCTGGCTCGCGCAGCAAGGTTTCGATGTGATCGGCTACGACAGTTCGCCCGCACTTGTCGAACTGGCGCGTCAATCGTTCCCGTGGGTGACGTTTCACGTCGGCCGCCTCCCGGCACTGGAAGGCGTGACGGCGCAGTTCGATAACGTGGTTTGCGAGACCGTGCTGATGCATCTGCCCGCAGACGAAGTGCCGCAGGCGGCCGACCGGCTCTGGACGCTCGTGCGTCCGGGGGGCGTGCTTTACGTCTCGTGGCGTGTCACCGAGGGTGACGATCTTCGCCATAAGGACGGGCGCCTCTACAGCGCTTTCTCGCCCGATGTGGTGCGCGCTGCGCTTCACGATGGCGTTGTCCTGCACGAGGAGGACGTGACCAGCGCCAGTTCCGGTAAGCGAGTGTGCCGCCTGATCGTGCGCCGCCCGGCCTGACACCGGGCGTGGCCGTTGACCGCCCAATGCCCCGGGTCAGCCGGGGCAGCCGGGTCTCAGAGCAATTCGATTTCCGGTAGCGTGAGCAGGCTCGTCTCGCGCATGAGCGAGACGAATTCGCCGATATAGGGACGCGCCGTGATCGCCGGCAACGTCGCCGCCCAGAGTTCGGCGGTGAGCCCCTGCGGCGTGATCGGGCGCGCGCTCACATAGCGTCGCTCGAGATACCCCGTGACGGCCCACAGCGGCAGGGCAGCCAGCCCGCGGCGGCTGGCGACCAGTTGCAGAATCGCCACCGTCAACTCGGTGGTGCGGCGCGTCGGTTCGATCCCGGCGGGGCGCAGCACCTGACGCACGATATCGAGCATGTCGTCGGGCACGGGATAGGTGATGAGCGTTTCGTCACGGAAGTCCTCGGCGTCGAGATAAGGCTTGCCGGCGAGCGGATGATCGTTGGCCATGAGCGCCATCATCTGGAAGCGGAACAGCGGATGGAAGTCGACCGCTTCGCCTTCCTCATGTTCGGAAATGATCGCCAGATCGGCACGGTCCTGATGCAATAGCCCGATGGGGTCGGCGTGAAAGCCCGACACGATATCGAGTTCGACTTCCGGCCAACGGATGCGAAAGGCGTCCATCGCCGGCATCAGCCAGTCGAAGCACGTGTGACATTCCACCGCGATGCGCAGCGTGCCCTGCGTGCCTTGCGCGAGCCGTGTGAGGTCGCGGCCGGCTTCGTCGACCGCCGGCACGACTTCCTCGGCTAACGCGAGCAAACGCTTGCCCGCAGGAGTGAAGACCAGCGGCGACGACTTGCGCACGAACAACGGCAGGCCATAGAAATCTTCCAGCGCCTTGATCTGATGCGACAGAGCGGACTGCGTCAAATGCAGCCACAACGCCGCGCGCGAAACGCTGCCGGTGTCGCGCAGCGCGAGCAACGTTTGCAGATGGCGGAGTTCGATAGGCGTGCGTTGCATGAATAAAATTAATAATAATTAGCAAAAACTTTCGTTTGAATAATACACGTGCGGCCGGGATACTGCCAGCCTGGGCGGACATTGTCCGCAGACACCGACTTTGCAGTTACGCAAGCTCCCGAAAGGACAACGCTCATGGCTCAGGCCCACGTACTCGGATTGCCGCGCATTGGCGCGCAACGTGAACTCAAATTCGCCGTCGAGGCCTTCTGGCGCGGTGAAATGAGCGAGCAGGCATTACAGGACACTGGCCAGCGCATTCGTGCGGCCAACCGCCTCGCTCAGCGCGAGGCAGGGCTCGACTGGATCACCGTCGGTGACTTCCATTGGTACGATCAAGTGCTTTCCACGCTGGCACTTGTGGGGGCGCTGCCGGAACGCTTCTGCGCGGCGCCCGCTGCACTCACGCTCGCGGACTACTTTGCCGCCGCGCGTGGCAATGCGCAGCAAGGCGCGATGGAAATGACGAAGTGGTTCGACACGAACTACCACTATCTCGTGCCGGAATACTCGCCGCAGACGCGCTTCGGCACGGGCACGCAATGGTTGTTCGAAGACGTTGCGCAAGCGCTGGCAGAGGGCGTGAAGGTCAAGCCGGTGTTGCTCGGGCCGCTCTCGCTGCTGTATCTCGGCAAGGAGAAGGGGGGGCTCGCCGACCGTCTCTCGTTGCTGCCCGAACTGCTCGCCCAATATGAGCGCGTGCTGGCGCGGCTGAGGGCGCAGGGCGTGACGTGGGTGCAGATCGACGAACCGATTCTCGCGCTCGACCTGCCCGAGCGGTGGCGCGACGCCTTCACGCCTGTCTACCGGCGTCTCGCGCCCGTTGCACCGTCGGTGCTGCTGGCCACGTACTTTGGCGACGTCAGCGAGCACGCGGCCCTGTTGGCGGCGTTGCCCGTGGCCGGGGTGCATGTCGACGGTGTGCGTGCGCCGCAGCAACTCGACGCGTTCGCGGCGCAATGGCCGCAGGACAAGGTGCTGTCTGCCGGCGTAGTCGATGGGCGCAACGTCTGGCGCTGCGACCTGACGCGCGCCCGCGCGTTGCTCATGCCGCTGGCGCAGACGCTTGGCGACCGGCTGTGGGTGGCGTCGAGCTGCTCGCTGATGCATTGCCCGGTCGATCTCGCAAGTGAGGCGCGGCCGGACAAGGAAGTGCGCACCTGGCTCGCGTTTGCCGTGCAAAAGCTGGGCGAGGTGGCGCTGCTTCGCCGTTCGCTCGACGCCGCCGCGTTCGCCACGGCCGACGTGCAGGCCGCCTTCGCTGCCGATGGCGCTGCACAAGCCGCGCGCCGTGCGTCGCCGCGCATTCATAACCGCGTAGTGCAGAAGCGTCTGGCGGCGCTCACCGAAGCCGACGCACGCCGTGCGTCCGAGTATCCGGCGCGTGCCAGCGCCCAGCGTGCGTGGCTCAAGCTGCCTGCGCTGCCGACCACGACCATCGGATCGTTCCCCCAGACGGCGGCCATTCGCACGGCACGCGCCGACTTCAAGCGCCGCACCATGTCGCATCTGGACTATCTGGAGACGATGCGTGCACAGATACGTCTGGCTATCGAAAAGCAGGAAGCCTATGGGCTCGACGTGCTGGTGCATGGCGAGGCCGAGCGCAATGATATGGTCGAGTACTTCGGCGATCTGCTCTGGGGCTTCATGATTACCGAGCATGGCTGGGTGCAGAGCTACGGCTCGCGTTGCGTGAAGCCGCCCGTGATTTATGGCGACGTGTATCTGCCCGAGCCGATGACCGTCACATGGAGCGCCTACGCGCAGCAACTGACCGACAAGCCGGTCAAGGGCATGCTGACCGGCCCGGTGACGATGCTGCAATGGTCGTTCGTGCGCGACGATCAGCCGCGCGAACGCACGGCGTTGCAGATTGCGCTGGCGTTGCGCGAGGAAGTGGCGGCGCTGGAGAAGGCGGGCGTGCGGGTGATTCAGATCGACGAACCTGCGCTGCGTGAGGGGCTGCCGTTGCGCGAGGGCGATTGGCCGTCGTATCTCGATTGGGCGGTGCACGCGTTCCGTGTGTGCTCATCGGGGGTGGCAGACGATACGCAGATCCACACGCATATGTGCTATTCGGCGTTCCACGACATTCTGCCGTCGATTGCCGCACTCGACGCCGACGTGATCTCGATCGAGACCACGCGCTCCGACATGGAATTGCTGGGCGCCTTCGAAGCCTTCGAGTATCCGAACGAGATCGGCCCGGGGGTGTACGACATTCATTCGCCGCGCGTGCCGTCGCAGGCAGAGATGGAACATCTGATCGAGGCCGCGCTCGCGCGCATTCCGGCCGAGCGTTTGTGGGTCAACCCGGACTGCGGGTTGAAGACGCGCGACTGGGCGCAGGTCGACGGCGCGTTGACCAACATGGTCGCTGCCGCCAATGCCGTGCGTGAGCGTCTCGCGGGCACTCACGTGCGAGTGCAGGCGCGGGCTGCCTGACATCCGCATGCGGGTGCGTCGGCGTACATAGGCGCCCACGGAAAAACGCCGCCGATGCTTTTGTGCATCGGCGGCGTTTTGTTTTCGCGGGTCGGCGAAAGATCGCTCAGGCGAGTGCTTTTTCGACGATCTCGCGAACGTCCTTCGACAGCGCCTTGTGTTCCGCCACGCTCTGCAAAGCGCTGTGCATGTGCTCACGCAAGGACGGCGTGTACTTGCGCCAGCGATCGAGCACGCGAGCCAGACGCGCGGCGACCTGCGGGTTGAGCGCGTCGAGCGCGAGCACCTGTTCGGCCCAGAACCGGTAGCCGGAGCCATCGGTTGCGTGGAACTGCGCAGGGTTGCCGCCACAGAAGCTGAAAATCAGCGAGCGCGCGCGGTTCGGGTTCTTCAGCGTGAAGGCGGGATGACGCATGAGCGCACGCACGGCGTCGATCACGCAATGGCTGCCGTCGCCGCGTTGCATGGCTTGCAGCGCGAACCACTTGTCGATGGCCAGCGGCTCGTGCTCGAAGCGTTGATAGAAGTCCTCAAGCGCTTCGGCCGCGTGGTTCTGCCCGTGCGCCGTGTCGCCCTCGCGGGCGGCGCCGCCGCGTTGCACGAGCGCGGTGAGCGCGGCGAAACGATCCGTCATGTTGTCGGCCGCGTCGTACTGCGTGCGGGCGGTTTGCGCCGCGCCGGCGTCCGACAGTTCCATGAGATACGACAGCGCAAGGTTTTTCAGCGCGCGCTCGCCTGCGGAGGCGGCGTCCGGGCGGTACGCACCCGGCACGCGATGATTGTGATACGCCGCAAGCCACTCGGTATGCAACGCGGCTGCCAGACGCTGGCGCAGATACTGACGCGCGGCGTGGATGGCCGCCGGATCGATTTCCGCCATCTGCTCGCCGAGATACGATTCGGCCGGCAACGTGAGCGCTTGCGCGCGGAATGCCGGGTCGAGCGTTTCGTCACGCAGCACTTGCCGGAAGGCTTCGAGCACGTAGCTGTCCACGCTCGGCAACTGGCCCATCTGAATGGACTCGACGAGCGCGAGCAACTGGCGCGTGGCCAGACGCTGACCGGCTTCCCAGCGGTTGAACGGGTCGCTGTCGTGCGCCATCAGGAAGGCGAGTTCGTCGATGGTGTACTCGTGCTCGACGATTACCGGTGCCGAGAAACCGCGCAACAGCGACGGCATCGGGTTGTGCGGCACGTCCACGAACGTGAAGCGCTGACGTTCTTGCGTGAAGTCGAGTACCCGCGTGGTGGCGCCGGGCGCATCGCTGGCTTCCCCCGCCAGATGCAGCGCCAGATCGCGGCCGTCGCGATCGAGCAGGCCGACGGCGAACGGGATATGGAACGGTTGTTTGACGAGTTGGTTGTCCTGCAACTCGACGCCGACCTTCGGGCAGCGCTGCGTGAGCGTCAGGGTGTAGGTGCGTGCGGCTTCGTCGTAGGCGGCGTCGACCGTCACGCGCGGCGTGCCGGCCTGGCTGTACCAGCGGCCGAACTGCGTCAGGTCGCGACGATTGGCATCGGCCATGGCGGCACGGAAGTCGTCGCACGTCACTGCCTGACCGTCGTGGCGCTCGAAGTACAGGTCCATGCCGCGGCGGAAGCCCTCGCGCCCAAGCAGCGTCTGATACATGCGCACGACTTCGGCGCCTTTCTCGTAGACGGTGACCGTGTAGAAGTTGTTGATTTCGACGTAGCTCTCGGGGCGCACCGGATGCGCCATCGGGCCGGCGTCTTCGGGGAACTGCGCCTGACGCAGCACGCGCACGTCGTCGATGCGTTTGACCGCACGGCCCGACTCGGAGCCCATCATGTCGGCAGAGAATTCCTGATCGCGGAACACGGTCAGGCCTTCCTTCAGACTCAACTGGAACCAGTCGCGGCAGGTCACGCGATTGCCCGTCCAGTTGTGGAAGTACTCGTGGCCCACTACGGCTTCGATGTTGCCGAAGTCGTCGTCGGTGGCAGTGGCGGCGTCGGCCAGCACATACTTCGTGTTGAAGATGTTCAGGCCCTTGTTCTCCATGGCGCCCATGTTGAAGTCGCTCACGGCCACGATCATGAAACGGTCGAGATCGAGCACGCGTCCGAAGCGCTCCTCGTCCCAGCGGATCGAGTTGACGAGCGAGTGCATGGCGTGTTCGGTCTTGTCCAGATCCTGGGGCTGTACCCAGACCTGAAGGAGTTTCTCGCGGCCGTCGCCGGCAACGAGGCGTTCCTCACGGCACACCAGACGGCCGGCGACCAGCGCGAACAGATAGCTGGGCTTCTTGAACGGGTCGTCCCAGATGGCGAAGTGACGGCCATCGGGCAGGTTGCCCTTGTCGATCAGGTTGCCGTTGGCCAGCAGCACCGGATACGCTTCGCGGTCGGCGCGCAGCGTAACGGTGTATGTGGCCATCACGTCCGGACGGTCGAGGAAGTAGGTGATCTTGCGAAACCCCTCGGCTTCGCACTGCGTGAAGAAGTTGCCACCCGAGACGTATAGCCCCATGAGCGACGTGTTCTCCTGCGGACGACAGCGGGTGACGAGCGTGAGTTCGAAGGCGTCGGGCGGGGCTTCGACGGTGAGCGATTCCTCGCCCGTGCGGTAGCCGGCCCAGGGTTTGCCGTCGAGTTCGAGGCTCACCAGTTGCAGACCCTGACCCACCAGTTCGAGGTCGCCGCCGGGGCCGGCCGGGTTGCGGCGTACACGCAACCGGCTGGTGACCGTGGTGACATCGGGGGCGAGGTCGAAGTCGAGTTGGACGGTGTCGATCAGATACGCCGGAGGCGTATAGTCGGAGCGTTGGATGACACCTGCGAGGTCGGTTCTGAGCATGGACGGTATTTTGCGGACGGCCAAGAATCTCTAAATTGTAACGGAGTGGCGGCACCTTCGCGTTCTTGCGAGAAATTTGCTGAATTTTGCCTCAACGCGTCCGTCAAATCTGTTGGAGGTGCGCGAAGCACCCTCCTATGCTTAAATCGGCGCGAGCGGTGCGCATCGGCGCGCCGAGCCTTTCTCGGGAGCAGTCAATCATGTGGAAACGATGGGCAATGGCGACGTTGGCCGTCGCCAGCGTCTTGCTGGCAGGTTGTGCCAGCACGGTTACGAGTCAGGTGACCGCGTTCGGAGATTCGCCGGGCTTTGAAGGCCCGCGAACCTATGCGCTCACGCGCACTGCCGAGCAGCAGAACAATCAGGAACACGCGACTTACGAGCGATGGCTGCGCACGCGTCTGGCCGGAGACGGTTTCAGCGAGCAGAGCCCGTCGAGCGCGCACTACCTGATCGGCATGAGTTACGGCATCACCCAGCAGATGATGCGGGTGGCGGAACCGGCGTATGACCCGATGTTCGCACCGGGCCCATGGGGGCCGTGGGGACGGCCGTGGGGCTGGTACGGTTATCCGTACGGCGCGCCGCCGGCCTACATCGAGCGCGATTATCCGTATGCGCTCGCCGGCTTGCAGTTGCGCTTCACGGACCGCGCGAGCGGCAAGGAGGTATACCGCGTGCAGGCCAATACCAGTGACGGCGGCACGTCGCTCGCCTCGGCCATGCCGTTCCTGATCGACGCCGCGCTCAAGCAGTTGCCGTTCCCGAGCGGACGCACGGTCAACGTGCAACAGAAGGTCGGACAGTAGGGCGGACGGCAAGTCGCGGCCGGCCGTCGCGCCACGCCGGAGCGAAGC
The DNA here is from genome assembly GCF_000389825.1 of Pandoraea sp. SD6-2. Classification (NCBI taxonomy): domain Bacteria; kingdom Pseudomonadati; phylum Pseudomonadota; class Betaproteobacteria; order Burkholderiales; family Burkholderiaceae; genus Pandoraea; species Pandoraea sp. SD6-2. The sequence continues at coordinate 79,552 of NZ_KB944444.1, forward strand.
GGTGCGTCAACGGGACGCGCGCTTCGCTCCGGCGTTTTTCGTTTACTGCATCAGCGTGACGATGCCGAGGATGGCGAAGATGATGGCGGCGGCCGCATGCACGGCCTTCGTCGGCAGACGGCCGGCGAACTTGTGGCCCACGAGCACGGCCGGCACGTTGGCGAGCATCATGCCGAGCGTTGTGCCTGCCACCACACCGAACAAGTCCTGATAGCGCGCGGCGAGCATGACCGTGGCGATCTGCGTCTTGTCGCCCATCTCGGCAATGAAGAACGTGAGCACCGTGGTGGCGAACACGCCAAGTTTGCGCTTCGTGGTGGTGTCTTCGTCGTCGACCTTGTCGGGGATCAGAATCCAGATCGCCATGCCGAGGAACGACGTGACGATGGCCCACTTCATGATTGCCGGGCTGATGGCAGTGGACAGCCATTCACCGAGTGCCCCGGCAAAGCCATGATTGACCAGCGTGGCGACGAGAATGCCAAGAATGATCGGCACGGGCTTCTTGAAGCGCGCAGCGAGTACGAGGGCCAGCAGTTGGGTTTTGTCGCCGATTTCGGCAAGACCGACGACGCCGGTCGAGATGAGGAATGGGGACACCTTGTGATTTCTCCGCCGGGCCGTGTCGATGCGAACCAATGACAATGCATCCCGGCCCGGTTGGCGGAAGCATCGTCATCGGTCTCGCCAGGCCTGAAGGCTGCGCACGCCATAGCCGGAACCGGCCAAGTCTGTTGACGTACGCCCCTGCCGAAGACTGATGTCTATGACAGGGCGGCTACTCCCCAATGAGGAAACGGATCATAGCATATTCGCCGTTTGGAAATGAAGTGGGCTCGTGGGGGCGGTCTGGCAAAAAAGGGCAGCCGGCAGGCCGCCCAAGGAGATCTCCGGCCGCATGTCCCTTGCGCACGGCCGGTGACCGCGAGAGAATGTGCGCCGTGCCGGAGCGACGGCACCCATTTCCCCGCGAAAGCAATGCCTCACGTTGCCGCGCTGAGACAGCAGGTCAATGTGCTGATCACTTAGTGTGCCGCGCGGCGATGCACCGGCTTGCCTGCGGCGTAAGTGGTGGCGATGGCGCGATCATCGCCAAGCATGGCGAACGCGAACAAGAGTTCTTCGAGCGATTCGGCCAGTGCCGTGCGGCGTGCGAGCAGCGGCGTGGCCTTCGGGTCGAGCACCACGAAATCGGCCTCGGCTCCCACGGCCAGCGTGCCGATGGTGCCGTGCAGATCGAGGGCGTGTGCAGCGCCTTCGGTGGCCAGATAGAACATGCGTTCGGCCGAGAGGTGATAGCCCGACAGACGCGCGACCTTGTGCGCTTCGTTCATCGTTTGCAACATTGAGAAGGTCGAGCCGCCACCGACGTCGGTCGCGAGCGTGACCGGCATGCGGCTCGCTTCGGCGGCGGCAAAGTCGAACAGGCCGCTGCCCAGGAATTGATTCGACGTCGGGCAGTGCGCGGCGACGCTGCCCGTTTCGAACATGCGGCGGCGGTCATGCTCGTCGAGCCAGATGCAGTGGCCATACACGGCACGCTTGCGCAGCAGCTTGTAGTGGTCGTACACATCGAGATAGCTGCGATGGCCTGGGAACAGCGAGCGCACCCATTCGACTTCGTCGGTGTTCTCGGCCACGTGGCTTTGAATGAACACGTCCTGATATTGCCCGGCGAGTTCGCCGCATACGCCCAGTTGCGCTTCGGTCGATGTCGGCGCGAAACGCGGCGTGAGCGCGTAGAGCTGGCGCCCCTTGTTGTGCCAGCGCTGAATCAGCGCCTCGCTGTCGCGCGCACCGCTCTCGGCCGTGTCGCGCAGGAATGCCGGGCAGTTGCGATCCATCATCACCTTGCCCGCGATCATGCGCAGGTCGCGCGCGTCGCTCGCCTTGAAGAAGGCGTCGACCGAGCCCGGATGCACCGTGCAGTACACCAGCGCGCTCGTGGTGCCGCTGCGCAGCAGTTCGTCGAGGAAGAACTGGGCGACATCGGCCGCGTACTCCGGATTCTCGAAACGCCGCTCGGTCGGGAAGGTGTACTTCTCGAGCCATGGCAGCAGCCCCGGAGCGGGCGACGCGATCATGTCCGTCTGCGGATAGTGGATGTGCGTGTCGATGAAGCCGGGCGTGACGAGCTTGTCGCGTAAGTCTTCGATAGGCGTGCCGGCGGGCAGCGTGGGGGCTACCTTGGCGTAGTCGCCCACGGCGGCGATGCGGCCGTTCTCGAAGGCGACAATGCCGTCGGTATGGTGCACGGTGCCGGGCGCGCCGTCGAGATAGGCCCGCGCGGGATCGTGCGTGAAGTAGACCAGTTGCGCGCGTACGGCACGCAGGGCTTGGTTTGTGATGGACATGTGCAGGGGCCTTCTATCGTTACATTTGCGTGAGCAGCAGCACTGCCAGCGCGGCGACGATCCACATCGCGGGCTTGATCTCTTTCACACGCCCGGTGAACAGCTTGAGCACGACGAACGCGAGGAAGCTGTAGGCGATACCGTCGGTGATCGAGTACGAAATCGGAATCATCACCACTGCAATGAAGCTCGGGATGGCTTCGTCCAGGCGGTGCCATTCGATACGCGCTACGGATTCCATCATAAACACACCGACCAGAATCAGCGCCGGGGCCGTCGCGATGGCAGGTACCAGCGAGAGCATCGGCGACAGAAACAGGAACGGCAGGAACAACAGTGCGCAGACCAGTGCGGTCAGTCCGGTGCGTCCGCCTTGTGCGATGCCGGCGGCCGATTCGATATAGGCGTTCGCCGGGCTCGTGCCGAGCGGGCCGGAAATCAGCACCGAGAACGAATCGACGATCATGGCCTGACGCATGTTGCGCGGATTACCGTCGCGATCCTTCATGTTACCGGCTTCGGCAATGCTCATGAAGGTCGAGAGCGTATCAAAGAACGCCGTGAAGAGCATCACGAAGATGAACGGCAGGTAAGCCACCTTCAGCGCGCCCAGCAGGTCGAGCTGGCCGATACCCGAGAAATCGGGCGCGGCGAAGAAGCCGTGGAAGTTCACCAGCGTAGCGGTGGCGATCTCCTTGGGGAAATACGCCGTGCCGTCGCCCCACAAGCGGCCGATGGGGATGGCCATGAGCGTGGTGAGCACGATGCCGATCATCAACGCACCGTTCACGCGGCGTGCGACAAGCACGGTCGTGAGCGCCAGACCGATGAGGAACGTGACGGTCGGCGGCGACAAGTGCGCCAGACGCACGACGGTGACCGGATCGCCGATCACCAGTTTGGCATTGACCAGGCCGATCACCGTGATGAACAGGCCGATGCCGCATGAGATGGCATAACGCAGGTTCGCCGGAATAGCCTCGACGACGAAGCGCCGGACGTTGAGTGCGGCGAGCAACGCGAAGAGAATGCCCGACCAGAACACGCAGCCCAATGCCGTTTGCCACGGCATGCCGACGCCATGCACCATCGTGAACGCGAACAGCGCGTTGAGCCCCATGCCCGGCGCGACCAGCACCGGATTGCGGGCGTAGAGCCCCATCGCACAACTGCCGAAGAAGCTGATGAGCACCGTGGCGGTGAGTGCCGCCGGGAACGCCATGCCGGTCTTCGACAAGATGGCCGGGTTGACGACGATGATGTACATCGCCGCGAGGAATGTCGTGATACCCGCAATGACTTCCGTACGGAACGTCGATCCGAGCGCCGTGATGCCGAAATACCGGTCGAGCGTCGAGACAGGTTGCGCGCCCGCCACGCGCGTGCTGTCGTGAGCCGCGTCGGGTGCGGCAGTACCCGCCGGGGGGCTGAGCGATGAGTCCATGGGGTGTTGTCTCCGATGTTCTAAGGTGTTTTGTGCGCTCGCCGCCGCAGGTGTGGGGGCACCACATGACGCCTATTCGGGCACGCACAAAAAATAGCATCGGGTCCCGGTGAAAATATTCCCCATGCGGAATGTTCCACATCATCGCGAGGTAATGTGGCGCGATGGGGGGATGTTCGCCCCGTTCTCGTCGGCGGCCGTTCGCTGAAAAAACGCCCGAAAGATCTCGGGCGTTTTGCGTGTTGCCGGGCGAAGGCGGGGCTTGCCGGTATTTGCAGGAATTACGGGGGGCTACGCCGCTTGCGCAGCGCGAAAACGCTCCAGTTCGCCGACCAGACGGCGTTTCTCACTGTCGTCGATGAACGAGGCTTCGAAACTGTTCCGCGCCAGGGTGTAAGCGTCGTCGAGCGTCATATCCAGCGCATCGAACGTTGCGAGGAAGTTCTCGTTCAGATAGCCGCCGAAATAGGCCGGGTCGTCCGAATTGATCGTCACGGCGAGGCCGCGTTTGAGCAACTGGTGCAGGGTGTGCTGCCCCATGTCGTCGAACACCTTGAGACGCACGTTCGATAGCGGGCACACCGTCAACGCGATCTTCTCGCGGGCCAGACGTTCCAGCAGCGCTTCGTCTTCAATCGCCCGCACGCCGTGATCCACACGCTCGACGTGCAGCATGTCCAACGCTTCGTGAATGTACTCGGGCGGACCTTCTTCGCCGGCGTGCGCCACGATGCGCAGCCCCAGCGCCCGGCATCGCTCGAACACGCGTGCGAATTTGGCGGGCGGGTGCCCTTGTTCGGAGGAGTCGAGCCCCACGCCCACGAGGCGGTGTCCGTGGCTGTTGAAATACGGCAGGGCGGTTTCCAGTGTCAGCAGGGCGTCTTCTTCGGGCAAGTGACGCAGGAAGCACAGAATCAGGCGACTGGTGATGCCATGTTGCGCCTCGGCTTCGGCCAGCGCTCGCTCGATGCCGTTGACGACGGTCTCCATCGATACGCCGCGCACCGTGTGCGTCTGCGGATCGAAGAAGATCTCGGTGTGACGGATGTTGTCGGCCGCCGCGCGCTCGAGATAGGCACGCGTCATGTCGTAGAAGTCGTCTTCCGTGAGCAATACGCTCGCGCCCGCGTAATAAATATCCAGGAACGACTGTAGATCGGTGAAGGCGTAGGCGTCGCGCAGCGCTTCCACGCTCGGATACGGCAGCGTGACGCGATTTCGCTGCGCGAGCCGGAAGATCAGTTCGGGCTCCAGCGTGCCTTCGATGTGCAGATGCAACTCGGCCTTGGGCATGGCGCAAAGGGTCTTGGCGAGTTCGGGCGTGAGTGGCATGGATAGGTCTTGTCGTGGGGGAATGGGCGGGATTCTACCGTTGTGAGCGAATGCCGGTCACGCGCGAGCGCATGCGCCCGCCCGCCGCGCCGTTTTCAGACGGGTAGACCGGTGGCCTGCGGCGATACCGGTGCGCTTTGGCGCACCTGCTGCTCGCGCACGCGCAGCAGTTGCGCCGCGACCGCAATGGCGATCGTGGCAGGCGCCTTGCCGGTGATACCTGCGACCCCGATGGGGCAGATCATCTGTTCGAAACGTTCGGGCGGCACCCCGCGATCACGTAAGCGGTGCTCGAACTGACGGCGTTTCGTCATCGACCCGATCAGGCCGAAGTATGCGAAGTCGTCGCGTTTGAAGATGGCTTCGCATAGCCGCTGATCCAGCGCGTGGTTATGCGTCATGACAAGGAAATACGTACTCGGCGGTGCTTCGGCGACGATGGCCTCGGGCGTGTCCGTCGATTCCACCATCGTGTTCGGCGGCACGGTTTCCGGGAAGGTCTCGGTGCGCTCGTCAGCCCACGTCACACGGCACGGCAGCGTGGCCAGCACTTGTATGAGGGCTTGCCCGACGTGTCCGGCGCCGAACAACACGATATGGAAGTCGCTGGGTGCCAGGCGCTCACTGAGCCAGAGCCAGCCATCGCCGCCTTGCCAGAACGAGCAGGCGGCGTCGTCGGCATCGCGGGTCAGGGTGTGCGGGTGCGCCAGCGCTTCGTTCGGGCCGAGTTCGGTCAGCAGGACGGGGCCGCCCTGGTGCTGACTGGCTGCCGCGTCGGCTCCCGGCGCCCCGAATGCCACGCTGCGCAGACTCGCTTCGCCTGCCGCGAGCCGCTTGTGCAGTGCGCTCACCCACGCGAGATCGGTCAGCGTGAGCACTTCGAAGGCGAGGGTCACCACGCCGCCGCAGCACTGGCCGAGACTCGGGCCCAGCGCGAAACGCTCGACGTGCCGTGCGCCTTGCTGCCCATACTGGCGCAGCAACTGGCGGGCGACGTCCATCGCCCGCCATTCGAGATGCCCGCCGCCGATGGTCTCCCACACATGCTCACGCGTCACGAGCAAATGCGTGCCAGCTTCGCGCGGCGCAGAGCCTTCCACGCGTGCGATCGTCACCAATACCGCGGCCTCGCCGCGGACCAGCAGCTTGTGGGCGGCGTCGACCCAGCGATGCATCAGGTGGCGCTCCGTGTGCGCAGTTCGGTGATCGCCATGAGCAGCGCTTCGGAGGTTGCCGGTGCATTGAGCACCGGCTCGTCGCGATAGTCGTTCACGCTCGCCACCGCGTCGCGCAAGGCATTGAACACCGAGAATGGCAGCAGCAACGGCGGCTCGCCCACGGCCTTCGAGCGATGGATCGAGTCCGAGACGTTCGCATTCTCGAACAGCGCCACGCGGAAGTCCGCCGGACAATCGCTGATGGCAGGGATCTTGTACGTGGAAGGGGCGTGCGTCATGAGCTTGCCGTCCTTGTTCCACCACAACTCTTCCGTCGTCAGCCAGCCCATCCCCTGGATGAAGGCGCCTTCGACCTGCCCGATGTCCAGCGCGGGGTTGATCGATTTGCCAGCATCGTGAAGCACGTCGGCGCGCAGCAGGCGCCATTCGCCGGTGAGCGTGTCGAGCACCACTTCCGAGACGGCAGCGCCATAAGCGAAGTAGTAGAACGGATTGCCTTTCATCGTCGCGGCATCCCACGACAGGCCCGGCGTGGCGTAGAAGCCGTCAGACCATAGTTGCACGCGCGCCCAGTAGGCCGCTTCCACCAGATCGGGGAAGGCGATGTCATGGCCGTTCGCGCTGACGATGTCGTTGGCGAAGCGCACATCGTCGGCCGAGCCGCCGTACTTCTGCGCGGCGAACGCGGCCAAACGCTGGCGAATCTGCCAGGCGGCGTTTTGCGCCGCTTTGCCGTTCAGGTCGGCACCGGTCGATGCCGCCGTGGCCGATGTGTTCGCCACCTTGCTGGTGTCGGTCGCCGTCACGCGCACATGCGAGAGATCGACGCCCAACTCGTGCGCCACCACCTGCGCGACCTTCGTGTTCAGACCCTGACCCATCTCCGTGCCGCCGTGATTCACGAGCATCGAACCGTCGCGATAGATGTGTACCAGCGCACCCGCCTGATTGAAGGCTTGCACGTTGAACGAAATGCCGAACTTGAGCGGCGTGAGCGCCAGGCCGCGGCGCAACACCGGACTCATGCGGTTGAACGCCTTTACGGCCTCGCGCCGGGCACGGTAGTCGCTCGACTGTTCCAGCTCGGCAACGAGTTCGTGGATTACGTTGTCCTTGACCACTTGCCCGTACGGCGTGACGTTGCGCTCGGTTTTGCCGTAGAAATTCGCGCGGCGTACATCGAGGGCGTCCTTGCCCAGACGACGGGCAATGGCGTCTTGCACGACTTCCATGATGAGGGCGCCCTGCGGGCCGCCAAAGCCGCGAAACGCCGTGTTCGACTGTGTGTTCGTCTTGCCGCACAGCGCACGCAGGTCGACGTCGGGTACGAAGTAGGCGTTATCGAAGTGGCAGATGGCACGCGTGGCAACCGGCCCCGACAGGTCGGCCGAGAAACCTGCGCGCAGCGTCATGTCGACCTTCGCGCCCTGAATTCGGCCATCGTCGTCGAAGCCGATGTCGTACTCGAAGTAAAAACCGTGACGCTTGCCGGTCATCATGAAGTCGTCGTCGCGATCGAGACGCAGCTTCACCGGACGCTTCAGACGTGTCGCGCACAGCGCCGCAACGCAGGCGAACAAGCCCGATTGCGATTCTTTGCCACCGAAGCCACCGCCCATGCGACGGCATTCGACCAGCACCTGATGGCTGTGCCAGCCGAGTGCGTGCGAGACCAAGGCCTGCATTTCGGTTGGGTGCTGCGTCGAGCAATAGACGTGGATGCCGTCGTTTTCCTTCGGAATCGCGTATGAGATCTGCCCCTCGAGATAGAACTGCTCCTGCCCGTTGCATTCGAACGTGCCGGTCAACCGGTGCGGTGAGGCTTGCAGTGCGGCATCGGCGTCGCCGCGGTGCAGGTGATACGGCGGCAGCACGCCGGCCCCTGCGGCCTTGGCCGCTTGCGGCGTGAGGATCGCGGGCAGGTCCTCGTACTCGCCCTTGGCCAGACGCGCCGCGCGCCGCGCTGCGTCATGCGACTCGGCCACCACGGCGAACATCGGTTGACCGATGTACTGGACAACGCCATCGGCGAGAATCGGGTCGTCGTGAACGACCGGACCGCAATCGTTGACACCGGGAATGTCGGCCGCAGTCAGCACGGCGACCACGCCCGGTGCGCGACGCACGGCGTCGAGATCGAGTGAGAGGATGCGGGCGTGCGCCTTGGGCGAAGCCCCGAGGGCGCAGTGCAGCGTGCCTTGCAGTTCGGGGATGTCGTCGGTGTAGGTGGCTTCGCCGGCCACGTGGAGTTCGGCCGACTCGTGCGGACGCGAGCGGCCAACCTGAGCACCGGCCGTGCTCGCGGCACCGGTCTGCGTCATGAAGTCTTCAACTTGCTTGTTCATGGGCAACTCCGGTTAGACGTTGGCGAACGCGTTGACTTCGTGTGCCGCCAGCGGCGCATCGGTGCGCGTTTCCAGGAAAAAACGATACAGCAGATTCTGCGCGCCCGCGAGCCGGTAGGCGCTGGTCGCGCGCATGTCCGAGAGCGGTTGATAGTCGGCGGGCAACGCTGCCATCGCTGCACGCACGGTGGCTTCGGTCCAGGGCTGTCCGACTAGCGCCGCTTCGACGGCGCTACCGCGCTTCGGCGTGGCGGCCATACCGCCGAAGGCCACGCGGGCCGAACGCACGGTATCGCCATCGAGTTCGACCGCGAACGCGGCGCACACTGCCGAGATGTCCTGATCGAAGCGCTTGGCCAGCTTATATGTGCGAAAACGCTGTGCTGCCCCCGGCAGCGGCACGCGGATGCCTTGAACGAATTCGCCTGCCTGGAGCGCTGTCTTCTGATACGCCAGGTAGAAGTCCTCCAGTGGCATGTCGCGGACAACGCCTTCGCGATGCAGCACGATGCGGGCGCCGAGCACGATCAGCCCCGGCATCGAGTCGCCGATGGGCGAGCCGTTCGCAACGTTGCCGCCAAGCGTTCCGGCGTTGCGGATCGGGAACGAGGCAAAGCGCTGACGCATCTCCGCCAGTTCCGGATAGTGTTTGACGAGCGCATCGAAAGCATCGCCCAGCAGGGCGCCCGCACCGATATCGATGCCGTTCGGACCTTCGGAAATCTCGCGTAGTTCCGCCACCTGTCCGAGATAGATCAGGTGCTTCAGTTCGCGGAACTGCTTGGTGACCCACAGGCCGACGTCGGTGCTGCCGGCAAGGATGCGCGCGTCTGGGTAGGCGGCGCGCAGGCGGCCCATTTCGGCCAGCGTGCGCGGGGCATGGAAAACGTGGCCGTCGTGCTCGTACGTCAGAGTGTCGCCGCGCTGCAACGCCTGAAGCTGCTTCGCCAGCGACGCGCGGTCGAATGCCTGGCGCGGCAGGTCGAACATTTTCTGGGCAGCGTCGACGATAGGCCGATAGCCCGTGCAGCGGCACAGGTTGCCGGACAGTACGTCGTCGATCTCACGGCGGCTCGGGCAGCCGGTATTTGCCGGACGATTCAGATACATGGCCCACAGCGACATCACGAAACCCGGCGTGCAGAAGCCGCATTGCGAGGCGTGACAGTCCACGAGCGCCTGTTGCACCGGATGCAGGGTGCCATCCTGCGCACGCAGGTCTTCGACGGTGAAAAGGGCTTTACCGTCGAGCGTGGGAAGGAACTGGATGCAGGCGTTGACTGCCCGCAGGGCCACGTTGCCATCGTCGGCCAACTCGCCGATCACGACCGTACAGGCGCCGCAATCGCCTTCGGCGCACCCTTCCTTGGTACCGGTGCAATGCAGGTCTTCGCGCGTGTACTGAAGCACGGTGCGGGTCGTGGCCTCGCCAGTGACCTCGTGCACCTTGCCGCGGTAATAGAAGCGGATGGCTTGTGTCTCCATGGTTCTCAGTGTAGTGCAGTGGGATTGCAGGCGCGCCGGGTCTTGGCCGGCGTGGGGATGAGCCGAAGATAGCACCGGCCGGGGAGGTAAATATTTCGGGGCCATGATGATGCCTATTCGGGCGCCCCGATGACCCGGCATTGTCATAAACTACGGCTCAATCCGCCGTCATCTGGCGTTCAACATGCCTCCAGAGCGTCCCAACCCATGCAAAGACCCCGCGAACAGATCGACGCCTACTTGCTGCGGGTACTTCATACGCTGCTGACCGAACAAAGCGTTTCACGTGCGGCGCTCAAGCTCGGCCAGTCGCAGCCAGCCATCAGCAATTCGCTGCGCCGCCTGCGCGAGATCACCGGCGACGCCATTCTGGTGCGTGGCAAGAGCGGTATGGTGGCCACCGAGCGCGGCCGGGAGCTGCTGGGCTACGCGACCGATGCGCTGGCCGCCATCGAACGCATTACGCATCCCACCACGGAATTCGCGCCACAGACCACCACGCGGGCGTTTCGCCTTGGCGCGCCCGACTATCTCGACGCCGTCTTCCTGCCCAACATCGCTGAAGTGCTGCGTCGCGACGCGCCCTCGGCACGGCTGCACGTGCAGCCGATCAACGCGGGCTTCGACTATGCCGGCGCACTGGAAAACGGCTCGCTCGACGTGGTCATCGGTAACTGGCTGGAGCCGCCGCCGCAACTGCACATGTCGCGTCTGTTCGACGATGAAGTGGTCTGCATGCTCGGCGCGCAGCATCCCCTCGCGAGCAAGGGCATTTCGCTTAAGCATTATCTGGAATTGCCGCATCTGGCGCCCACGCCTTACGTGGCCGAGCGTCAGAGCTTTATCGACGGATGTCTGGCGGAGCAGGGGCTGCGTCGCAATATCCAGATGACGATGCCGTACTTCGGACTCGTGCCGTATGTACTGATGCGCACCGATCTGGTGTTTACGACGGGGCGGCAGTTCGCGCAGCACTACGCACGGTATTTGCCGATTCGTGTGTTGCCGTCCCCTTTTGCCTTTCCGCCGATGCGCTTCTATCAGCTATGGCACGAGCGCACGCATGCCGCGCCGGAGGTGACGTGGTTGCGCAGGCGAGTGGCGGATGTGGCGACGGAGCTGGACGTTGCGAACGGTGGCGGGGCGGAAGCGCCTGCACTGGCGCGGCCCTGAGGGAACGCAGGCGGGAGGGACGCGACCGTCGCCCGGAGGCAGACGGCCGGTGACACGAGTCATGCTCGGCGAAGTCTTAGCGCAACGACTTAGCGCAACGAAATCACGCGACGCGGACGACGCAGCGCCAGCGACAGGAAAATCACGACAAACGCGGCAAGCGACCACATCGGCAGCGTGAGGCCGAGGATCGGCGGGTACACCGTCTGACACATTCCCTGCACCTGGAATAACTGCGGCAGCATGCGCGATGTCGGTAAGGCATCGACGAAGGCTTCGACCACGTCATATCCGCAGCTCACCAGCGGATTGGCTTGCACGTAGATCAGGTAGCCTGAAGCGGCCATGCCGCCGATGGCCGACAAAGCAGCAAGCACGCGTGCGAACTGAATGCCAGCCCAACTGCGCGAGGCTGCGCCGACCAGACCGAAGATCGCGATCAGCACGAGTGCGTAACGCGCCAGAATGCACAGCGGGCATGGGTCTTCGTGACGTACGTACTGGAAATACAGCGCGCCGCCCAGCAGGGCGAGGCTGACCACGGTGAGCAGGAGGTACAGCCGGCGTTCGCGGCGCAGGGCCGGGTCGATTTGAGCGTTCATTTCACTTCGGGCGGTGGGCGATCACGAATCCCGCAAAACCCGCATGACGCTGGGCGGCAGGCACTTGGGCTGGCATTGTAACCCCTGCCCGATTCGTGCGTGAGTCGAAAAATTACGGAACTTTTTGCTCGAAAATCAGACGCTTTCGTGCGGTGGGGGGAAGCGCAAACCACCATTCTGCGCGAGCGCGCAGGCGGTGCAGCCGCGCGCGCGCGCGTGGCCGGTGCCTAAACGCGTGATACGCGTGGCATCAACCGCCAAGATGTGCCGAGCGCAGGGCGTGCTCGATGGCGCGTCCGACCGGGAACAGGCGCGCGTCGTCGCCCGCCGCTGCACTGACCATCAGGCCGATGGGGGCTTCGCCTGCGCCCTGACACGGCAGCGAAAACGCGCAGCCGTCGATCATGTTGATGGCCGTGGGGTTACGCAGAACCAAGGCGTTGGTCGCCGTGAACGTGTCGTCGCTCGCTTCGAGCGGCGCGATGGCCGGCGGCGTGAGCGGCACCGTCGGGCACAGCACGGCGTCGAAGCTTTGCCAAACGGGGGTTGCGGCTGCGACGAGCGCGGCGCGCGCGTTCAGCAGGTCGATGTAATCGGCGGCGCTGGCCGGCTCACCTTTGCGAATACGCACCAGCACGCGCGGATCGTAATCCTGCGCGCGTTCGGCGAGCAGCGTGCGGTGCCATGCATAAGCCTCGATGGGCGAAAAGCCGAAGCGGTTCATTGCGGGCAGGCCGTCGAACGGCGAGAACCTGAATTCCACGAGCGTGGCGCCTGCCTTGGCGAGCGCGGCGAGTGCCCGCTGGTAGATCGCGATGGCAGCGGGCTCTGCGCCATCCAGCACGAAGTTCGTCAAGATGCCGAAGCGCATGCCGCGCACGTCACGCGGTGCGGCCGGGGTCTCGTCGATGGTGTTGCCGCTGAGGATGGCGTCAACCCAGGCGCAGCAGTCGACCGAGCGGCCGATGGGGCCGACCGAGTCCAGCGACGTCGAGAGAGGCAGCGCGCCGTCGCGTGGCGTGCGCGCGGCCGTCGGCTTGAATCCCGTCAGACCGCAGAATGCCGACGGAATGCGAATCGAGCCTCCCGTATCGGTGCCGAGTCCGACAGCAGCCATGCCGTCGGCCACCGATGCGGCCGCCCCCGACGACGAACCTCCCGCAATATGACCCGCCTCGCGCTGCCACGGCGAGCGCGGCGTGCCGTAGTGCGGGTTCAGGCCCAGACCCGAGAAAGCGAATTCGGTCATGTTGGTGCGGCCGACGATCACTGCACCCGCTTGGCGCAGCCGTGCCACGGCGAGGGCGTCGTGCTTGGCCGGGGCGGCGCCGGACAGGACTTTGGAGCCCGCGCGCGTGATTTGCCCGGCCACGTCGAACAAATCCTTCACCGACACGGGAATGCCCATCAACGGCGACAGGCGCGCGCCTGCACGGCGCAGGGCGTCGAGGCCGTCGGCGGCGTGACGCGCGGCCTGGGCGTCGAATTGCGTGAAGACGACGTTGCCCTGACCGGCGGGATCGGCGATACGGGCGAGCGCTTGCTCGGTCAATGCACGGCTGGTGGTGCGCCCGGCGTCGAGCGCGGCGGCGAGTTCGGACAGGGGGCGTTGCAGATCGATGGCGTCGGTGCTCATGGTCAGATCGCTTTCAGGATGTGGGTACGGAATTCTTCGATATGACGGGTGATCGCGCGGCGGGCGCGTTCGGCGTCGTGCGCGGCGAGTGCTTCGAACAGTTCGAGATGTTCCTCGTACACGCCTTCCAGATGGCTCGGCGTCGACAGTGCGAGAAACCAGAAGCGCAGCGAGCGCTCGTGCAGTCCGCGTAACAGCTCAGCGAGCGTCTGATTACGCGAAGCGCGCGAGATCGCCAGATGGAAGTCGCGGTCGATACACATCGTCGCCGCGACATCGCGCATGGCAATCGCCTCGCGCGAGCGAGCCAGCACCGCTTCGATGGTCGCCAGGTCGTCGGGCGTGGCGGCGCGCGCAGCCAATTCCACGCAGTACGTTTCGTTGATCATGCGAACGTCGATGATCTCGAGTGCGTCGTTGAGCGAGACGGGCGCGACCATCGCGCCCTTGCGCGGCAGGATGACCAGTAGCCCCTCAAGCGCGAGCCGGTGCATCGCCTGATGCACAGGGGTGCGCCCCAGTCCCGTCGACTGCATCAACTGTGCTTCGTTGAGCGTTTCGCCGGGGCGCAGACGCAACGTGATGATGTCGTGCTTGATGGCTTCGTAAGCGCGCTGCGTCAGGCTGCGCCCGTCAGCGATCGCCGGCGAATCGGCGAGGCTGGTCGTTGCCGTTGTGGCGTGGCCGGGTTCGAAGGGCGTGTCGTTGGGCATCTGTTGGGGAGGCGTCAGCCGGTGATGGGCTGCGTGGCGATGGCCGCATCGACGGTCGTATCGATGCCGTCACGGTTCCCTCTGAAGGACGGATAAAAACGCATAGCCGGCAATCTCCGTGACACTCGATTGATATTGTTGTGATATTTCACAGGTCGACGAGACAAAAAGCAAGAAGAAAAATTTCGTCGCAAGTGGCAAAAAACGGGAATTTTTTATGAAAAGCCCCGTCAATCTTGGGTTGCGCGCGTGTTCGCCCATCGCGTATATTGATTTGGCGCCAGTTTTCGGCCGGTATTTCGTCTGGTATTGCCAATTCGGCCGTCGTGCCGGAGCCCTTTCGGGGATGCGCAGGCCAGCGCCCCCGGCGGCGGGTTCGCCATGGGCGACCGGGCGAACGAACGCAACGTCTATCAAGCCGGCTGCAAGCGGCCGGCTTCCCACCTTCATCAAGCATCACGTCTTGTGTTAATCGCTGCGGCCCGGCAGGGGCGCGGCGTGCGACCGGCGTGGAGTCAAGAACAGCAATATCGGCGTAAAACGCCGCGGGGAGAACGTATCGGATGCATCACGCCATCGACTTCATTCAGGATCTGGCCGTCATCATGCTGCTGGCGGGCATCGTGACAGTCATCTTCAACCGGTTCCGGCAGCCGGTCGTGCTCGGCTATATCGTGGCGGGTGTGATCATCGGCCCGTATACGCCGCCGTTCGCATTGATACATGATGAGAAGACCATCGGCATCCTGGCCGAACTCGGTGTTGTGTTCCTGATGTTCTCGCTGGGGCTGGAGTTCAGCTTGCGCAAGCTCGCGCGGGTTGGCGTGACGGCATTCGTGGCCGCGATCACCGAGATCGTACTGATGCTCTGGCTGGGCTACGAGATCGGACGATTCTTCGGCTGGAAGGCGATGGACTCGATCTTCCTCGGCGCGATGCTCGCCGTCTCGTCGACCACCATCATCGTGAAGGCGCTCGACGAACTCGGCATGAAGCGCGAGCGTTTCGCCCAGCTCATCTTCGGCGTGCTCATCGTGGAAGACGTGCTCGCCATCGGCATGATCGCGCTGCTCTCGGGCATTGCCATCAGCGGCTCGGTCGATGCCGGTGAAGCCACCTTTACGCTGGGCAAGCTGCTGCTGTTCATGGTGGTGTCACTCGTCGTGGGCATTCTGCTCGTGCCGCGCATTCTCGCGTACGTGGCGAAGTTCAAGAGCGACGAAATGCTGTTGATCGTCGTGCTGGGTCTGTGCTTCGGCTTCTGCCTGCTGGTCATCCAGATGGGTTACAGCGTGGCGCTCGGTGCGTTCCTGATCGGCGCCATCATGGCCGAGGCGCGTGAGCTGCATACGATCGAGCGGCTGGTTGCACCGCTGCGCGACATGTTCAGCGCCGTGTTCTTCGTCACCATCGGCCTGTTGCTCGACCCGCATGTCCTCGTCACATACATTTGGCCGATTCTGGTCATCACCCTGGCGGTGGTGATCGGCAAGATCGTGTCGTGCGGTCTGGGAGCGTACCTCTCCGGGCAGGATGGGCGTACGTCGATGCGTGTGGGCATGGGCCTGTCGCAAATCGGAGAGTTCTCGTTCATCATCGCGTCGCTCGGACTTTCGCTCAAGGTGACGAGCGACTTCCTTTATCCGATTGCCGTGGCCGTGTCGGTCATCACGACGCTGCTCACGCCGTATCTGATCAAGAGCGCCGATCCGGTGACGGGATGGCTTGGCCGGGCGATGCCGGGACGTCTGTCCTACGTGTTGGGGCAGTACACGCAGTGGCTGCAGAGCATTCAACTGACCGGTGACAGTGCTGCGCTCGTCACGATCGTGCGGCGTATCGTGGTGAGCGTTGCCATCAATCTGGCGCTGGTCGTCACGATCTTCCTCGGTGGCGCGTTCTTCTACCGTCGGCTGGCCGACCTGATGTCGCCCTGGGTGCGCGACCCGAGCCTGCAAAGTGCCGTGGTGTGGGGGGCGGCGCTGGTGCTGTCGCTGCCGTTCCTGATTGCGGTGTACCGCAAGCTCAAGTCGCTCTCGCTGTTGCTCGTCGAGTTGTCGGTGCCGCCGAGCCTGACCGGCCGGTATACGCTTCAGGTGCGCCGCGTGGTGGCCGAGATCCTGCCGATTGCCGCCATGGTTGGGGTGATCCTGCTGGTAGCGGCTTTGTCGGCAAGCATTTTGCCGTCGACGGAAATGATCGCGTTGATCGTCGCGGGCACGGTGGTGCTGGCCATCGTGATGCGCAGTTGGTTCGTGCGCATGCACGCCAAGCTCCAGATCGCCCTCAAAGAGACGCTCGAACACCAGCCCGACAGTGAGCAGCAAGGTGGCGGTCCGTCGTCGCATTGATTGGGGCCCACGCTCGCCGCGATAGCGTGTCGGGTGTGGGGCAAGCGCGGGGCAAGTGCAATGAAAAGCCCGCCGGGATTACCCCCGGCGGGCTTTTTTATTTGACCGCGCTGCGCTTGCCTAGGTCTTGCGGGGCGGAAAATCGAAGATCAGACAGGTGGTCGTGGCGTGTGCGTACAGTGTGCCGTCCGGGCCGACGATGCGGCCTTCGGCGATACCGACCTGGCGTCCGACCTGAACGATGTTGCCTTCGGCACGCACGCAGGGGACGTCGCGCGTGAGCGCGCGAACCATGTTGGTTTTGAGTTCGAGCGTGGTGTAGCTGCGTCCGGCGGGTAGCGTCGAATGCACTGCGCAAGCGACGGCGGAATCCAGCAGGGTGGCGTACCAGCCGCCGTGGACGGAGCCGAGCGGGTTGTAATACGGCAACGCCGGGCGGCCTTGAAAGACGGCGCGGCCGCTCGCGACCTCAATGGCGATGAAGCCGAGCGTCTCGCTGATCGGCGGCATCGGCAGCTTGCCGTCGAACATCGCCTGAAACATTTCCTGACCGGTCAGACCGATCACGTCGGACGGCGTTGCCACACCGTAACGCAAGGGGCCATTGCGGGCGATCCGTTCACGCACGGCGGCTTCGTCGGCTTCCCACTGCGCCAGTACGGTGGCAGCATCCGCTCGGGTATTCATGGTGTCTTCCTCGTTACTTTTATAATGCTAGCGATATGCCCGATTATAGAAGTCGCGGGGGGCGTTGGGGCATTCCGCGTTAGAGGGAAGCGTCGAGGCGAGGGCGCCGGAGCGCCCTCCACGCTGGCTCAGACAGGCTCAGGCCGCTTGCGCGTGGCTGAGGCGATAGTTGGCCAACTCGTCGATGGTCAGGATCGGCAGACCGTGTTGCTCGGCGAAGCGTTCGATGTCTGCACCACGCGTCATCGTCCCGTCCGGATTCATCAACTCGCACAGCACGGCGGCGGGTTTCAGACCGGCGAGAATCGCCAGATCGACTGAGCCTTCCGTATGGCCCCGGCGTGTGAGCACACCGCCCGGCTGCGCACGCAGCGGGAAGACGTGGCCTGGGCGAGACAGGTCGGAGGGCTGGGCGTCATCGGCAATCGCGGCACGAATCGTGGTCACGCGGTCGGCGGCGGACACGCCTGTGCTCACGCCTTGGCGAGCCTCGATGGTCACAGTGAACGCCGTGCCGTAACGGCTCTGGTTTTGCTCGACCATTGGCGGCAGATCAAGACGACGCAGGGTCTCGTCAGGCAGACACAGACAGACGATGCCGCTGCACTCGCGAATCAGCATGGCCATGGTGGCCGGGGTGATTTTCTCGGCGGCGACGATCAGGTCGGCCTCGTTCTCTCGG
Source organism: Pandoraea sp. SD6-2 (assembly GCF_000389825.1). Taxonomy (NCBI): domain Bacteria; kingdom Pseudomonadati; phylum Pseudomonadota; class Betaproteobacteria; order Burkholderiales; family Burkholderiaceae; genus Pandoraea; species Pandoraea sp. SD6-2. Next base: position 97,534 of record NZ_KB944444.1, read on the forward strand.
TCGAGATCGTCCATCAGAATGACTGGGCGGCCTTCGCGCATCGCCTGGAGCGAGGCGGCCAGACGGACTTCGACGGGCGGCAGGTGGGTGAATGCCGGGTAGGCATGCAGATCGTCGGCTGTGCCTGGCGTAGGGGCCGATACGGTGTCTTGCGGTGCAGCTTGGGTCGTACTGGTGGTAACGGACATGAAACGCTCCTCGCGTAAGTCAATCGGGCGAAAAACGTTTTCGGGGCATGCGAACGGACGTCGCCATGGAATCGCATCCCATGGCACGCGGGTATCGACGCATCTTCTCTCATCCGGACTATGACCGTCGGCTCTGGCTTCGCACCAGATCTGCTGACCCTGCCGGTGTCACGAAAGCGACGGTGGCAAGCGCTCGCGGGCTCATGACGAACGCAGCTTCCGCTGCGCGGTGTCACATACCGCCGGTGGGGATTTTCACCCCGCCCTGAAGACGTGTATGCCGCACGCGCAGCGCCGCGCGGTGACTTATCGCGTGGCGTCCGAGCGTATTCGGCGAGAAAGAGCGTAGCACAAGGTGTCGCGGGTTTGCAGGGAAGACTACGCGGCGCGCGTGGGATTGTGGAACGGGGCAGGACCGGACGATTCGCTGGCAGTGGGGGCGCCAGATGCCGCAACGTCGAGTGAGGTTTGCGGCATCTGACCTGCCGGACGACGCTCAGGCCGCGGTGCCTTTCACCGTGTAACCTGCGTCGGTGATGGCGGCGCTGACTTCAGCCGGCGAGAGGCGGCTTTCGACGTCCACGCGACCCGCGCTCAGATCTACGTTGACCTTGGCCGCAGCGTCGCGCTCGGTGATTGCCCGCGTGACGGTTTTGACGCAATGACCGCAGCTCATACCTTCGACTTGCACTTGCATGTTCGACTCCTTGAAAGAGGTTTGGGTGGCACTGATCAGACAAATCGATGATAGACCTTCCTACAGCGGGAAGCTCAAGCGCTTTTTTCAGGGGATTCGGGCGATCGCTCAGACGCTGCCCAAACCTGGGCGGCTCCGGGCGCGCTATCGTGAGGGTTAGCGAGGCTGTCATGGTGAAGGCTGCGACATGTTGACGCGAGCCACTTGACCTTCCTGTCATGGCAAGGATTATGGTGTGACACATGATGACAGTCTTCCTGGAGATCCTGAGATGAATCAGAACTGGTTGGTCGGTATTGAGGGCATGACCTGTGCTTCGTGTGTGACCCGGGTCGAGAAGGCGTTGCGGCGTGCGCCGGGCGTGGCCCGTGCCAACGTGAATCTTGCGACCGAGACGGCGGCCGTGGAGGCCGCGCCCGACGTAACCCCGGCGGCGTTGCTCGGTGCGGTCGAGACGGCCGTGAGCGACGCGGGGTATCAAATTGCAGAGCAATCCTTCGAGTTTGCGATTGGCGGCATGACCTGTGCCTCGTGCGCGGGGCGTGTGGAAAAAGCGCTTCGGAACGTGCCGGGCGTAGTCGAAGCCAACGTCAATCTGGCGACGGAACGCGCTGCTGTGCGCGGCGTTCGCGGGGTTGTCGACGTAGCTGCGCTCACTGCGGCCGTCGAGAAGGCAGGATACGAAGCATCGCAGGTGACGGACCCGGCGCAGGCTGCGACGTCGAAGGAAGGCCCAGCGTGGTGGCCGGTGGCCGTGGCGGCGGTGCTATCGCTGCCGTTGCTGTTGCCGATGTTGCTCGAGCCGTTCGGCATTCATCTGATGCCACCGGCGTGGCTGCAGTGGCTGCTCGCCACCCCGGTGCAGTTCTGGCTCGGTGCGCGGTTCTATCGGGCAGGTTACAAGGCGGTGCGCGCGGGTAGCGGCAATATGGATTTGCTGGTGGCCTTGGGCACGTCTGCGGCCTACGGTCTGAGCTTGTACGAATGGTGGCGCGCGCCTGCGGGCGGCATGCCGCATCTGTATTTCGAAGCAGCGGCTGTTGTCATTACGCTGGTGCTGCTCGGCAAGTGGCTCGAAGCGCGGGCAAAGCGCCGTACCGTGGAAGCGATTCGCGCGCTTGCGGCGTTGCGTCCGGAGACGGCGCAGGTGCTGCGAGACCCGCACGGTGCGGCGAATGAGGTCACGGTGCCGTTGGGGCAAGTGAAAGTGGGTGACTGGGTCGTGGTGCGTGCCGGTGAGCGTGTGCCGGTGGACGGCGAGATTCGTGACGGCGCCAGCCAACTCGACGAATCGTTGCTGACCGGCGAGCCGTTGCCCATCGACAAAGCGGCCGGTGACAAAGTTGTCGGTGGCTCGATCAATGGGGCCGGGACGCTGCGGGTGGAGACGACGGCTGTCGGCGCCGATACGGCACTGGCCCGTATCATTCGCATGGTCGAAGATGCGCAGGCCGGCAAGGCACCGATTCAACGTGCCGTTGACCGGGTGGCTGCGGTCTTTGTACCGGTGGTCGTGCTTATTGCGATTGCCACGGTCGTCGTTGGCTGGATGCTGGGTATCGGCCTCGAGGCGGCGCTACTCAATGCGGTGGCGGTGCTGGTCATCGCTTGCCCGTGCGCGCTGGGGCTGGCAACGCCTGCCGCGATCATGGTGGGCACGGGCGCGGCAGCGCGGCATGGCATTCTCATCAAGGATGCCGAAGCGCTCGAACTGGCACACCGTATCGGTGTCGTTGCTTTCGACAAGACAGGGACGCTGACCGAAGGCAAACCGCGACTGGTGGCCCATCTGCCTGCGCCGGGCACGAGCGCCGAGACGTTGTTGCGCTGGGCCGCTGCGGTGCAGTCGGGGAGTTCGCATCCGCTGGCGAAGGCGGTGATGACGGCGGCAGAGGAGGCCGGGCTGACCTCGGCAATACCAGTGGCTTCCGAGATTGCCGCGTTGCCTGGCAGAGGGATGCGCGCGCGTGTCGAGGACGCGGGCGACGTGAGTGGGGTGGGCGAACTGCGCGGTGTCCATCGGCTGCAATTGGGCAATGCCCGGTTGCTCGACGAACTGGGCATCTCGCAGGCAGCGCTGGCCGGGGAGGCCAAGCGTCTGGCGGCAGAGGGGCGTACCGTCTCGTGGCTGGTGGAGACCGGCGACGAGAGCACTAACGCCGGTGCGGCGCGGTTGCTCGGGCTGCTCGCGTTTGGCGATACGATCAAAGTTACGGCGCGCCCGGCCATCGACCGATTGCACGCCCTGGGGGTGCGCTGCGTGATGATCACGGGAGACAACGCGGGGAGTGCCAAGGCCGTGGCCGAGGCGTTGGGACTCGATGAGGTTCATGCAGACGTGCTGCCGGAGCGCAAAGCGGAGGTGATTGCGCAACTCAAGCGCAACGGTGTGGTCGTAGCCATGGTTGGCGACGGCATCAACGACGCCCCGGCACTCGCCGCAGCCGATGTTGGAATCGCGATGGGGTCTGGTACCGATGTCGCGATGCAGACGGCGGGCATCACGCTGATGCGCGGCGATCCGCTGCGAGTTGCCGATGCTATCGATGTCTCCCGTCGTACGTGGTCGAAGATCCGTCAGAACCTGTTCTGGGCCTTCGCGTACAACGTGATCGGCATTCCGCTGGCGGCCTTCGGTCTGTTGAATCCGGTGATCGCCGGTGCGGCGATGGCGCTCAGCAGTTTCAGTGTGGTGAGCAATGCGCTGCTGCTGCGCCGGTGGCGCCCAGTGGTGCAAGAGGTCAATGCGAGCGCTGTCAGGGGTATTGGCGAGGCCCGTCGCGCTGGCGCCTGAGGGTGGTTTGCCCCGGCACAAGGTGAACGGCGCATAATGAAACGATCATGGGTGAGGCGCGGAGAAGGTTCTGCCGGCGTTTCGCCCGGATTTCCATCTGGCTTGAAAATCGTCGAAAGCGACATCATCTAGCTGATATCGTCTGTCTTTTGGCGCGGGGTTAATGCTGCCGAATATGAATAGTCTGCATATCGCGAGTTACAACATCCACAAGGGGTTTTCCGTATTCAACCGTTTGCGTGTTCACGAATTGCGCGCAGGGTTGGAGGGGCTTGCACCGGATCTTGTTTTTCTTCAGGAGGTGCAGGGTATGCACCAGCGGCATGCCGTGCGCCACAGTAATTGGCCGGTACAGCCGCAACACGAGTTTCTGGCGCAAGGTATGTGGCTCGATCACGCTTATGGACGCAATGTCGTCTACGAGCACGGGCATCATGGCAACGCGATTCTGAGTCGTTATCCGATCGTCCGATCGGACAACCACGACATCACGACCTATAGTTTTGAGAAGCGCGGCATGCTTCATTGCGAGATTGCCGTGCCGGGGCTGAAGCAGCCGCTGCATTGCCTGTGTGTGCATTTGTCGCTGGCAGGTCGCGGCCGCCGACGCCAGTTCGAGATGCTCGCGGAGCGCGTTGCCGATGCCATTCCCGCCGATGCGCCGTTGATTATCGCGGGCGACTTCAACGATTGGAGCAATCAGGCGGATCGGTTGCTGGCGGAAAAGCTGGCGCTGACCGAGGTGTTTCAGAACAGTGTGGGGCGTCCTGCACGTAGTTTTCCGAGTGGATTGCCGCTTTTGCGACTTGACCGCATTTATGCACGCGGCTTTCATATCGAAGGGGCGCAGGTCTTGCGCGGGCGTCCCTGGTCACGGATTTCCGATCACGCGCCTATCAGCGCCCGGCTTGTGCTGTCAGGTGACGACAAGGCGATGAACGGTTCCTCCACCCCGTCGTTCAACCCTCGTTCCCCCCAGTGAGGCAGTCATGAACATCGGACAAGCGGCACAGGCCAGCGGCGTGACGGCCAAGATGATCCGGTACTACGAGAGTATCGGCCTGATGCCTCCGAGCCCTCGCTCCGAGGCAGGTTACCGGCGATACGGCGAGCAGGATCTTCATCTGCTTCGGTTCATTCGCCAGTCGAGACGATTGGGTTTCGGGATTGACCAGATCCGCCAGTTGCTGGCACTTTGGCAGGATCGCGGCCGTTCCAGCGCGCAGGTGAAAGCGCTTGCCCAATCTCATGTCGACGAACTCAACCAGCGCATTGGCGAACTGGTGGCCATGCGAGACACACTTTCGCATCTCGCTATGCATTGCCACGGCGATGACCGCCCCGATTGCCCGATACTGGAAGGCATTGCTGCCGCGGCGCTTCCCGGCAATCCGGGCGCCAAGACAGAGTGTTCCGCTAGTCCGATGACGTCCTGTAGTCCTGCGCAGAAAGCCACTGCATCGAAGGCTGCGGCCGTCGAACCCGCTGCCCCAACGGATAGCCCGGTCGGTGACGGCGACGCTCAGGCCCGTCAGATTCCTCAGGGATAAATGGCATGGGCTGCCATTCACTGGCGTCCAGAATCCAGCATGACGCGCCGCGGTAGCGGCGCTTTTTTATTTTCCGTATTTTTTTCTGTCCCTGCGACAGTGCGCCGCAGCGAGGTGTTGTGTTGCGCTGAATGTTGTTTAAGTTATTGATTTTTATGAAATTTATTTGGAATTAACTGCATTCGAAACATGCTTCTAGCAGATTTTTCGTGATTTTTCTATATAGGGTATAACCCTTAAATGGAAAACCCTATATAATGCGAAGCACTGCTGCGATGCAGCACACTAAATAAATTGGAGAAACACCATGTTTGCCGCCCTGTTTGAAGTCGTGAATACTTGGTTCGAAACTGCTGAACGCCGTCGTCGTGAAGCGTTCCTGGCTGAGTCGAAGGACATCATTGAGTTGGAACAACGTATCCGCACGCTGGAAACCGCCGGTTTCTAAGCTGTCTGTAGCAAGTCGTTCCGGACGAACGGTCGTCGCTGGCGCAATCAGGCAAGTCGATCGTCACACTGGGCGATTCCCGTCATCGATGTGATGACGTGCGACGGCGCCCAACCGTAAGTCCGGATGCCAATCCCTGCGGTTTCCAAGGATTGGCTCGCGTAAGCCCGCCATTTTGGCGGGCTTTGTCGTTTACGCGGCACATGGGGGCGAATGCAACGCCAAGCATCCCTCTTGACGATGACGACGGAAAACGAAGTCGGCGGTCGCGCCCCGGTCTGACTGCCGTACCGGGGCGTTTTTCATCGGCGGGGCCACTGTTTACTTCTCAATGGTGAACTCGGTGGCGATCGCGGCCCCGTTGGCGAGCGACGTCACGCCGTAGTACTTGTCAGCAACCTTGAACATGAAGCGGCACCAATTCTCGGTGAGCGCCCGCCATTCCAGGTTCACGCAATACGATCCATTGTCGTTGACCGACCAGGTGCCGGTGGCGTGGGCGACCTGGACCAGGCGTCCCCCCGATCCGAGATTGCCCTTGTTATCACTCGTGGCATTGAGCGTGCCATTGGTCTCGTTGATCCACTTGCGCGTACTGCCGTTGTTGATGACGTTGGTGATATGTGCGCCGGGCATCAGCAAACGCAAGTCGTCAACGCTGAGTTGCTGGCCGTTGGCGTCCTTGAGGTCGGACAGACGCATCGGGTCGGCGTATACGAATGTCGACAGGGCGAGCAGGCCGCTGGCGACGAAGGCGATGATGGGGGAAGCAAAGCGGGGAAACATGATGACTCCTGGACGTAGCTTGATTGACGCCCGACGCGTGCGCATGCGTCGTCAGGCGTTATCGTCCCGTGCTCGGGGCACGGTGTAGCTATCGGTCCGGGTTTTGCTTCGTGATGCGTTACCACTATAGGCGACGTGCCGCGGTCTGCACAGTCGGCGCACCCCGGACACACGATCAAGCGACGACCGCATGTCCGGGGTATGGGAACCGACCTCAGTCGGTGCCGTACTTCGGCGAGCGCGGGCCGTAGAGCAGGCCGTTGGCGCGACCCGCTGACAGCAGGCGCGCATTGGCCGTGCCGGCGACTGTGTAGCCGGCGTTCGACACGCTGTTGACGATCTGCTTGACCGCCGCCGTGACCAGCATGCCGATCAGGCCGCCACCGCTATTGTTGTTGCCTTCGTTGTTCGACGCGCTGGCCGCGCCGCTCCACAACTTGGCGCCGTTGCGAAGATCGATGAGTTCGGCCGAGACGGTCACCACCGTAGCGCTGTCGAGCACCATGTACTTCGTGCCGTACTGCGTGATCTTGAGATAGAGCGCAGCGTCGGCGCCGAAGATTTCGCGCAGCTTGGCCGGGCTCACCTGATGGATGTCGCCGGCGACGGTCAGGCCGTTCTGACGGAACGACTCATCGACCAATGCTACCGGCATCACGTAGTAGCCAGCTTCGCCCAGCGGCACCGTAACCTGCGACAGCACGCTGTAGGTCGCATCGATGTCAGGCGATTCGTTCAGCGGCGGCAGCACCAGAATCGACTTCGGCTTGCTTTCCTTGAACGCGGTGTAGTCGTACGGTTTGGCTTGATGCACCGCGCAACCCGTCATCACGGCGGCCAGTGCCGCTACCGTCATCCATTTACAGAGTCGCGCGATCATTGCTTGGCCTCCGGGGTCTTGTTCTTGAGAAGAAAGTCGATGTAACCGGCCGATTCGGGGAACAACTGCTTCTCGGTCTGGAATTCCTCGACCATCTTGTCGGACTTGCCCACAGAGGCGTAGAGCAGACCGAGGTGAGCATGAAAGCCAGGGGGCGCGGCGTTATTGGCGGCCTTGATTTTCTCGAGGTCGCGCTCGAGCACGATGATCTGGGCCTCCTTCGATTCGCCCTTGAAGTATTCGTAGACTTGCGGCTGGTAGCTTTCCCAGTCGTACAGGGGCTTGGGCGGGGTGGCGCAGCCCGTGAGCAGTGCACCACCGATGATGGCCGCCACGGCGGCGCGGCCGGATGAGAACTTGCGATTCATGGCGATAGAGATCCTGACACGCATGTCGCGGCGGGCGAGCGCAAGCCTGCACTGATGTGCGAGGCAAAGCGCATTACGCGCGACGCACCTGCGGCATGCTGAAAAAGTGAGTTGGCTGGCTTACTTGCCCGGCTTCCAGGCACCGCTTTCGATACCGGCGACCAGATTGTTGACGGCTTCGCGCATCGCGAGGTCGAGGACCTTGCCGTTGAGCGTCGAGTCGTAGCCAGCGGTGCCGCCGAAGCCGATCACTTCGCGATTCGACAGGGCGAACTCGCCCGCACCACCGCTCGAGTAGACGACTTCCGACGTGGCGATATCGACCACGTTCAGATTGACCTTGGCATAAGCGATCTGCTCGCGGCCACGGCCCAGAATGCCGAAGAGTTGCTTGTCGCCCACTTCCTTGCGGCCGAACTCGACGACGTCGCCGGTGATCACGTAGTCGGCGCCCTTGAGCGTCTGCTGAGTCTTCTTGATATCGGCTTCCTGACGGATCTCGGCCATGTTGTCGCGGTCGAGCACGTTGAAGCGATTGGTTTGTTGCAGATGGGTGATCAGGATCGTTTTGGCCTGGCTGCCAAGTCGGTCGACGTTATCGGAAAAAACGCCACGCATGTAAGCGGAACGGTTATCGAATTTGCCGACAGCGATAGGCGTGCGTACACCCACGTACGGACGGCTGGCACTTTCCACCTTGGCGACTTGCATGGTGCGCGAGCTTTCGGTGGCGCAACCGCCAAGCACGCCGACGGCGACCATGGCGGCGCTGAGCAGCGCAATGCTGGACTTGCTTTTCTGCACGGTGATACCCCTGTATGTGTTTTGACCCGGCAGGCGACGCGTGGTGACGTCGACTTGTCGCGGGCATCTGATCCCTTACCGATTTGCGATGCTTTGCTCTTGTAATTTCGGGTAAGGGGGGCTGATATTAGCACGCGTTTTTGGCGTGTTGGCACACCGAAACACGGTGCGTACGCTCTCTGCGATAAGCAGCGCGGGGCGCTTGGCGATACACTCGACCGGCGTTCCCCTCATGTTTTTGACAGGAGTTGTCATGGCCGACAATGAAGCTCGCCCGCCGTTTCCGCCATTCACGCGTGAGACTGCAATTCAGAAAGTTCGCATGGCCGAAGACGGTTGGAATTCGCGCGATCCTGCGCGGGTTGCGTTGGCCTATACCGTCGACAGCCGCTGGCGCAATCGTGCCGAGTTTCCGCGCGGTCGCGACCAGATCGTCGAATTCCTGACGCGCAAATGGCAACGCGAACTCGACTATCGGCTCATCAAGGAACTGTGGGCGTTCACCGAGAACCGTATTGCGGTGCGATTCGCTTACGAATGGCGCGACGACTCGGGCAATTGGTTCCGTTCGTATGGCAACGAGAACTGGGCGTTCGACGCGCAAGGACTCATGGCCGAGCGCCACGCTAGCATCAACGACTCGCGCATCACCGAGGGCGAGCGTCTGTTTCTCTGGCCGCAGGGGCGCCGCCCCGACGATCATCCGGGGTTGAGCGATCTCGGTTTGTAGAACGAACCGTGACGGCGGCCGCCAGGCGTCGTGCACGTCGTGTCGCCGTGCGCCCGGCCCAGACCGGTCGCCTCAATCCAGTCCGAAGATCAACAGCAGGTTGGTGGCGGTAATGACTGCGAAGAGGCCCCACGCGAACACTTGCGTGGGGCGTCCGATGGTGTTGCCGTTCATCACGCGCGGGTCGCTGACCGAGCGGATGAGCGGCCACATGGCGAACGGCAGTTGCAGGCTGAGCAGCACCTGACTCCACACGAGCAACTTGCCGACGGCGCCGTCGCCAAGCCACAGCACGCCGATCAGCGCGGGCACGAGCGCAAGCCCGCGGGTTATCAGGCGGCGCTGATAGCAGGGGATCTTCATTTTCAGAAAACCGTCCATGATGACCTGCCCGGCGATGGTCCCGGTGAGCGTCGAGCTTTGCCCCGACGCGAGCAGGGCGATGCCGAACAGGAACGCCGCCGCACTGCCCGCAATCGGCGTAATGAGCCGATACGCCTGCTCGATATCGGTGACATTGGTCTGGCCGCTGGCATGAAATGCCGCACCGGCAAGCATCAGAATGGCCGCATTCACGCCCATCGCGATCACGAGCGAGACCCAGGTGTCGATGCGGACCATCGCGAGGGTGTCGCGCACATCGCCGCGTTTGCCGCCGACCACGCGCCGGGTTTGTACGACGCTGGAGTGCAGGTACAGGTTGTGCGGCATGATCGTGGCGCCGACGATGCCGAGCGCGAGCACGATGGCGTCGCGCCGGTCGTGGCTGGGAGCGCCGGGCACGAGGCCTGCCGCCACGGCATGCCAGTCGGGCGGCACCATTGCCACCTGCGCGACGAAGCAGAACGCCATCGTGCCGATCAACCCGAAGACGATGGCCTCGATCTGACGAAAGCCTTTGCCTTGCAGACCGAGCACGATCATCGTGTCGAGCGCGGTGAGCACAATGCCCCAGGCGATAGGCACACCCAGCAGCAACTTGAATGCGAGCGCACAGCCGAGGACTTCGGCAATATCGCAGGCAATGATCGAGATCTCGGCGGTGATCCACTGCACGAGGCGTCCTGCGCGGCCGTAGCGGTCATAGCTGGCTTGCGCGAGGTCGCGTCCGGCGACCAGCCCCAGCCGGGCGGCAAGCATCTGCAAAAAGATGGCCGAGAGGCTGGAGAGTGCGACCACCCAGAGTAACGAGTAACCGAATTGCGACCCGGCCTGGATATCCGTCGTCCAGTTGCCAGGGTCCATGTAGCCGATCGCAACGAGTAGTCCGGGGCCGGCGAAGCGTTTGAGTTTGATCCAGCGCGATTCGCGCGCGTCGATGACGATGCTGCCTTTGACCTCGGAGGGACAGAAAGGCGCAGTGGCTGTAGTTGGCAGAGGCATGAGGGAGGGAATTCGTCCAATGGTGTCAACGTTAGCCGGGGCGGCGCTCCATCGCAAGCCGGATCATGACAGCAGGCGAGGCACGGATAGCCCGTAAATAGCGTATGAACTGCTATACTGTACGTTCATACAGTATTTGGGTGCGAGATGACCCTGCCGCTTTCCTCCTTGCCTGCCGGGCTGTGGCGTGCCAGTGAGCTGGCGCGTTGCCACCGGGCTGGCCACACCACTGGCTTTGCTGCGCTTGACGCCGAATTGCCCGGCGCTGGCTGGCCGCATGGCGCGGTGACGGAATTGTTGAGCGAGCGTCCGGGTATCGGTGAATGGCGGCTGCTGGCACCGGCGTTGCGCGATCTCACGCAGGCGGGGCAGCCGGTGATGGTGATTGCGCCGCCGATGCTGCCGTATGCTCCGGCGCTGGCCGGGTGGGGGATTGATCTGCGCTGGCTTAGTGTCGTGATGCGTCCGGCGCGTCAGACGCGTCCGATGACGGGGGCACGTGGCGGGCGAGGCATGAAGACCGAGGATCGGGACATGCTCTGGTGCGCCGAGCAGGCGCTCAAAAGCGCGTGCTGCGGTGCTGTGCTGACCTGGCTTCCGGCGGCGACGCCCGAGCAGATCCGGCGGCTTCAGGTCGCGGCCGGTGGTGGCGAGACGCTCGCCTGGGTGATGCGCGGACCGGCCGCCATCGCGACGGCCTCGGCGGCACCGCTGAGGCTGGGGCTTACCGTCGCTGAGGGGAGCCGTCTCGGCGTGCAGTTTCACAAGCGCCGCGGGCCGCCTCGTACCGAACCGCTCTGGCTGACGTTGCCTGCACCTTATACCCGTGCCCCGCAACCGGTCACGGGGGGCGCCGACGACGACAGGCCGATGCCCGTCAGGCCCGATCGGGCCCCTTCGCTTGCACCGTCTACGGTGTCTTTGGTTTCTGCTTCCGGAGTCTCGCATGGCTTGCTGGATCGCCCTGCATCTGCCCTGTCTGGCGCTCGAGATCGCCTCTCTGCTCACACGGGCTGACGCGCAGGCCGACACGACGGTCGTGCTCGCACAGTCGCGTGTCTGGCAGGCGAGTGAAGCGGCGCAGGCTGCGGGGGTACAACCCGGCATGCGCCGTGGGGGCGTGTTGGCGCTGTTGCCGCAAGCGCGGTTTCACGATCGCGACGAGGCGGCCGAGACCGTGGCGCTCGAAGCGTTGGCGCTGGCATTGCTGCGTTTCGGTCCGGATGTCGCCATCGCTTCGCCGCAATGCGTGCTGATCGACGTGGCGCCAAGTCTGCGTTTGTTCGGCGGTTTGCCATCGCTGGCGGCGCAGGTGCTCGAGAGTGCCGAGGCGCTGGGTCATCGTGCGTCGATGGGGATTGCCGCTACGGCCAGCGCGGCGGCGCTTCTTGCGTTGTCCGGCGAGCCGGTCATGCCAATGCTGCTGAGGCAGATGTTGCCCCCTGCCTCGACGGATCTCCCGCAACAACTCGATTCGCTTTCGGTGACGTTACTGGCCGAGGCGCAGCCGTGGCTCGACTGGCTCGCGCAAATCGGTTGTGCGACGTTGGGCGAATTACGCGCGTTGCCCTCGGCGGGCGTGCGCCGCCGTTGTGGCGCCGATCTGCCTGCCGCGCTTTGCCGGGCCTATGGCGAAACGCCGGAGTCGCCGAACTGGTATCGCGCGCCGCCCCATTTCGAGGCGGTGCTGCCGCTGCCATCGCTGACCCATGACATCGACGTGCTGCTCTTCGGCCTGCGCCGACTGCTGGCGCAACTCACGGGGTGGCTTTGCGCCGGACAACTGGCCACGCGCGCACTCACATTGGTGCTCGAGCATGAGCCGCTAGGGCGGCAAACGCTGGCGCCGACGCGTTTCGATATCCGTCTCGCCGAAGCGAGTGCCGCGCCTGCGCATTTGTTGTCATTGTGCAAGGAGCGGCTCGCCCGCTCGCCATTGATCGCCCCGGTGCTGACCTTGCGGCTCGACATCACGCAAACGGCGCCGCATGTGCCGCAAAGCGGCTCGTTATTGCCCGAGCCAGGACGTGCCCGGCAGGATTTTGTGCAACTGATGGAACGCGTGGCGGCCCGTCTAGGCGACGAGCATGTGAGGCGTTTGCAGGTGCGCGGCGATCATCGGCCCGAGGCGGCGTTCGTCAGTGTGCCGTACGGGGCGCCGGTACGTGCGGCGCCTGCTGCCGATGGTGCGACGTCCGGTACGAGCCGTCATCTGCCGGATGGCGAGAGGCCGTTGCCACCGCGTCCGGCGTGGCTGCTCGATGCGCCGCAGCGGCTCAGCGTGCAGCAGGAGCGTCCGTGGCGGCAGGGGCCGTTGCAACTGGTGAGCGGCCCGGAGCGTATCGAAGCGGGCTGGTGGGAGCCGGGCACTGTTACGCGCGACTACTTCATTGCGGCCGATACCCAGGGGGCATTGCTGTGGGTGTTTCGTGAGCGTCCCGTGAAAGGGGCGGATGCCGCGTGGTATTTGCATGGTTTGTTCGGCTGAGTCCACGGAGCCCCTGTCTTATGAATGCCGACGATTTCCTGCCATGGCAAGGCCCGACCGAAGGGCTGGCCGCCAACGACGACAGTGCCGATGCGGCGGACTCGCGCGCGGCCGACGACGGCAGCCTGCCCGCGTATGCCGAACTGCACTGTCTGTCGAATTTCTCGTTTCAACGCGGCGCGTCGCACGCGGAGGAGTTGGTCGCGCGCGCGGCGCACCTGGGCTACACCGCGCTGGCGATTACCGACGAGTGCTCGCTTGCCGGCGTGGTTCGCGCACTGGCTGAGGTGATGAAGCATCCCTCGGTGTCGTTGATCGTGGGCAGTGAGTTTCGTCTGACGCCGGAGAGCACGCCGGATGCCCTCGGCACTGTCCATCTGGTCGCGCTGGCGCAGCATCGCGAAGGCTACGGTAATCTCTCCGAGATGATTACGCTCGGTCGCATGCGCGGCCCGAAGCGCAGTTATCGTCTGCATGCACGAGACTTCAGCGCGCCGGCGACCGGGCAAGCGCACCTGCAGGGGCTGCCGGGGTGTCTGATGATTCTGGTGCCGGACGCCGATGCGAGTCCCGAGCGCACGCTGGCGCAGGCCCGTTGGGCGGCGCAAACCTTTGGCGAAGGACGGGTATGGCTGGCGCTGGAGCGCCGTCACCGTGCCGACGAAGACGCGCATCTGGCGCGTCTGCGCGCGATCTCCGCCGAGTGCGGTGTGCCGCTTGTCGCCACCGGCCATGTCCTCATGCATGTGCGCTCGCGCAAACCGTTGCAGGACACGCTGACCGCCATCGGGCTGGGCAGACCGGTGCAGGCTTGCGGGCTTTCGCTTGCGGCCAATGCCGAGCAGCATCTGCGCACGCGGCTGCGGCTCGCGTGGTTGTATCCCCCCGATACGCTGGCCGAGACGGTGGCCATCGCCTCGCGGTGCCATTTCGAGCTGCGCAGTCTGCGTTACGAGTATCCGGAGGAGTTGGTGCCTGCCGGTCATACACCGGTGACGTATCTGCGTCAGGAAGTCGAGGCGGGGGCGAAGCGACGCTATCCGAATGGGTTGCCGCTGAAGGTGCGCAATCTCATCGAGGACGAACTCACACTCATTGGCGATCTCGAGTACGAGCCGTATTTCCTGACGGTCTACGATATTGTGCGTTACGCGCGCAGCCAGAACATTCTGTGCCAGGGGCGCGGGTCGGCGGCGAATTCAGCGGTGTGCTATTGCCTGGGCATTACGGCGGTCAACCCCGACGAAGTGCAGTTGCTGTTCGGACGTTTCCTGTCGAAGGAGCGCAACGAGCCGCCCGATATCGACGTCGACTTCGAGCATCAGCGGCGCGAAGAGGTGATTCAGTACATCTACAAGAAGTACGGCACCGACCGGGCGGCGCTTGCCGCGACGGTGATCTCGTACCGCATGCGCAGTGCGGTGCGCGACACGGGCAGAGCGCTGGGCATCGATCTGTCGATCGTCGAGCAGGTTGCGCAGAGCCAGCAGTGGTGGGATGGCCGTGAGAATCTGCTCGCGCGCATGGCGGCGCAGGGATTGTCGCCCGACGCGCCGACTACCCGGTTATGGGCCGATCTGGTGGCGCGGCTGATCGGTTTTCCCCGGCATTTGTCGCAGCACGTCGGTGGCTTCGTGATCTCGCGCGACAGGCTCTCGCGGCTCGTGCCGATCGCCCCGGCGGCGATGCAGGATCGTTACGTCATTCAATGGGACAAGGACGATATCGAGACGCTCAAGCTGCTCAAGGTCGATGTGCTGGCGCTCGGCATGCTGAGCGCCTTGCGCCGTACGCTCGATCTGCTTGGCGAATGGCGCGGTGTGCCGATGGAACTGGCCGACATTCCGCGAGACGATCCGGCGACGTACGGAATGATTCGTCGCGCCGACACGGTGGGTGTGTTCCAGATCGAGTCGCGTGCGCAGATGAGCATGTTGCCGCGCCTGAAGCCGGACAAGTTCTACGATCTGGTGATCGAAGTGGCGATTGTGCGGCCGGGGCCGATTCAGGGGGGCATGGTGCACCCGTATCTGCGTCGCAAGCAGGGCAAAGAGGATGTGATTTATCCGCGTGAGGAAATCAAGGAGGCGCTTGAGCGCACGCTGGGCGTGCCGATCTTTCAGGAGCAGGTGATGCAGATCGCGATGATCGCCGCCGATTTCACGCCGGGCGATGCCGATCAGTTGCGCCGGTCGATGGCCGCATGGAAGCGCAAGGGCGGGCTGGAGAAATTCCAGACTCGCATCATCAGCGGGATGCTGAAGAACGGTTATCCGCGTGAGTTTGCCGAGGCGATCTGCCGGCAGATCGAGGGCTTTGGCGAGTACGGCTTTCCCGAGAGTCATGCGGCGAGCTTCGCGTTGCTCGCCTACGCGAGTGCATGGCTCAAATGCCATGCGCCGGAGATGTTCCTGTGCGGGTTGCTCAACAGTTTGCCGATGGGGTTCTATTCGGCGTCGCAATTGGTGCAGGATGCGCGGCGGCATCGCGTCGAGGTGCGTGCAATCGACGTTTGCGTGAGCGATGTGGAGTCGCGTCCCGAGGCGCGCATCGGACGGTACGGCGATGCCCGCAGGCCGGCGGTGCGACTGGGGCTGTCGTTGGTCAGGGGCTTGTCTGACGAAGGCGCGAAGGCAATCGAGCGCGCGCGCCGGCAGCAGCCGTTCACCGACATCGACGATCTGACGGCACGGGCGGCATTGTCGCGGCGGGATCTCGACGCGCTCGCTGCCGCCGATGCGCTGTCGGCATTGCTGGGCGGGCGGCGTCAGGCGCGATGGACGGTTGCGGCATGGCAGCCGCCCACGCCGCTGCTGGGGGCGACGGCACTGCGCGACGCAGTGCCGGGCAGTCGCGATGAGCAGGTGACATTGCCGCCGATGCCCGAGGGGCAGGACATCGTGGCCGATTACGCGAGTACGGGACTGACGCTGCGCCGTCACCCACTGCTGTTGTTGCGGGAGAAGCTCACGAGGATGCGGGTACGAACGGCAAGGGAATTGCAGGCCGAGGGCGTGAACGGACACCGGGTACGCACGGTAGGCATCGTGACGGGACGGCAGCGGCCGGGCACGGCCAATGGCACGGTCTTCGTATCGCTGGAAGACGAGACGGGCGTCATCAACGTGATCGTCTGGCCCGATCTGGTCGAGACGCAACGCAAGGCGTTGCTGGCGTCGTCCTTGTTGGGCGTGGAAGGTGTCTGGCAACGCGAGGAGCGTGTGACCCATCTGGTCGCCCATCGCCTGGTCGATCTCTCGTCGATGCTAGGCGAACTCGCCATCTCGAGTCGGAACTTTCACTGAAGGGATGTCGATAGGATGGCGTGATCGCGGGCGCACAGCACGTCAGCCGGGCCATTGCCCCCGGCCGACGTGCCGCCGCGGCATCAATGCGCGGCGTCTGCCTGCTTACCCGCTTCCTGCGCCAGTGCGCTCGCTTCTTCCTCGCTACGCAAGCCGTTGAAGTGGGCGTTGAGCAGCACCGCGCTGATCGAGGCGAGCAGAATGCCACTGTGGAAGAACGGCGCCAGGGCGTGCGGCAGCTTCATGAAGAACTTGTCCGACGCCACCGGAATCATCCCCACGCCAATGCTGATCGCGATGATGTAAAGGTTGTAGCGATTCTTCGAGAGATCCACCGTCGAGAGAATTTTCACCCCGGTGGCCGTGACCATACCGAACATCACGATGCCCGCGCCGCCCAGCACGAACTGCGGTACCGACGCCACCACGTGGGCCACTTTCGGAAACATGCCCAGCACGATCAGGATCAAACCGCCCATCGCACACACCCAGCGGCTCTTGACGCCGGTCACGCCGACCAGTCCCACGTTCTGCGAGAACGACGTGTACGGGAACGTATTGAAGATGCCGCCGATCATCGTGCCCAGCCCGTCGACGCGCAAGCCGCGCACCAGTGTCTTCTGATCCACAGGACGGCCGACGATGTCGCCCACCGCGAGGAACATGCCGGTCGACTCGATGAACGTCACGAGCATCACCAGCGTCATCGTCGCAATGGCAATCGGATCGAAGCGCGGCATGCCGAAATGGAACGGCATGATGAGGCCGAACCACGGCGCTTCCGACACGCTCGCAAACGACACTTTGCCCAGCGCAATCGCCACGATCGTCCCGAACAGAATGCCCAGCAGCACCGCGATGTTGGAGAAGAAGCCGCGCACGTACTTGGTGACGAACAGAATGCACAGCAGTACCGCGAACGACACGCCCAGATAAAGCGGGTTGCCGTAGTCGGGATTGCCGAAGCCGCCTGCCGCCCAGTTGATCCCCACGCCCATGAGCGAGATGCCGATCACCGTGATGACGGTGCCGGTGACCACCGGCGGGAAGAGCCGGAGCAGCTTCCCGATGAATGGGGCGATCAGAATGCCGATCAGACCGGCCGCGATGGTCGCGCCATAGATATCGAGCAGCCCGAGATCGGGGTTCGTGCCGATGGCGATCATCGGCGTGACGGCCGTGAACGTCACCCCCATCATGATCGGCAGACGCAGGCCGAAGATCCAGAGGCCGAGCGTCTGGATCAGGGTGGCAATACCGCAGGCAAACAGATCGGCGTTGATCAGAAAGGCGATCTGATCGACCGACATCTTGAGCGCGCCCCCGACGATCAGCGGTACGGCTACCGCCCCCGCATACATCACCAGCACGTGCTGCAATCCCAGCGTGAACAACTTGGGGAGCGGCAGGCGCTCGTCGACCGGATGCACCGGTAAAGCAGCAGATTGCGTCATGTTTTCTCCTGATCCGACGGTACGATTTGATTTACATGGCGAACCGAGCGTAAATTTTTTACCGGGGCGCAGCGAGTGCAGTCAAAAAGCCGCCGGGCCGGCGACGTCGCTGCCGTGAGCGGCGACCGGCACGCCGTCGCGGCCGAAAACTGCGGTATGGCGACATGTTAAGCCCGCCCGTGCCGCCGTGGTCGAACACCGGGAAAGCCTTATGCCATATGGGGCAGATGCCGCCGGGAAGCCAGCCGCGAGACATCGCGGGCCGGGATCGGCCACGTTCACATCGTCCTGTGCACGGCGGTGAGTGCGGGCGATCCGCTGAGGCTCATATCGAATCCGAAATACTAAAGATTGTGTTTGGCGTATGAATTGCAGAGACACACGGGCGCTGCCCGGCGGCGAATGAACGCGCTTGCCACGACGGAAGATCGACAACGAGACCGACACAGGCCAAACGGAAATGGCCCGGAATATGCCGTCGGCATGGGGAATGGAGAACGGGGGAGCGTCAGCGAAGAAGAGGGGGCGTCAGGGCCCGATGAACGAGGCTTCACTCGCCGCCAGGCTGCCGGGCACCGGCGGCTTGGCGACGCGTGATGGTGCTCAGCGTGCGCCAGTCGTGCCGGATGGCCGGCGGGCGAGCGAATCGGTGGTATTGCCAGTGCTGGCGTTTTGCTGCGCCACGCTCTCGAGCTTGCAGGAGATCTCCTCGCCCATGTGGTGAAGGAATTCCATTTCCTTTGCACCGATGCCGCCCGTGCACAGCGCGCCGCCCCAGTCACCGTAGAGCAGTGCCACGGTCTGGTTGCGCTGGCGAACCGGTAGCAGGAAGAACGACTTCACGTTCGAGAAATGCTGACGGTGCCACATTGGAATACGCGGCACGATGCGCGGCTCGCGGGCATTGTCGATCAGAATCGCCCGGCCGTTGGTCAGCGCCAGATGGAAAACGTCCGGCTCGAAGGCTTCGGGGAACGTCAGGCCGAGCAGCGACTGCACGTCGCGTCCGATGCCGAAGCGCATCTCGAAGACCTTGCTCGCCGATGCGCGCACGAAGGCTGCGCAGTTGACGAAGCCCAGCGACTGGAGGATGGCCTCGAGCGTCAGATTGAGCAGGCCCACGGCGTCGGTCTCGCCGGTGGCGGCCCGCACTTCCGAGAGACCGTCAGCCAGACGCCGCGCCGAGTCCAGTGGCTTGCCCGCCGGCGGTTGACGCGTGTTCGACGCGCCGGTGCTGATCGCGATGAATTCCTGATGGCTCGTGTCGCGTACCATCTCTTCGCCTACGGAAACCACTTCGCCGATGTTCAGCGCGAGGCGTTCGGCATAGCGCTCCGCCAGCTCCGCCAGACGCGCGGGGTCTGCCCCGCGCGTGAGTTCCGTCACCATCTCGTTGGACATGTTCGCCACGGCGCACAGCCAGTCGGCGTGCGAGAGCGGGGCGTCGCCCTCCAGATCGATCGGACGCATGCTCGTCGCGATTGTTTCCGGCAGCCCCCACTTGCGGGCGGCGGCTTCCGAGAGTTCGGGGAACGAGATGCCCAGCACCTGTTCGCAGGCGTCGCTGTCGCTGATGCCTTGTGCGGCGGCGATGGCCTGAATTTCCATCCACTCGTCCGGGAAGCAGTAGGTCACCAGCAGTCGCGCCACGTGGTGCAGCAGCGTGCAGACGACCGCTTCTTCCCCATCGCGGATACCGTTCTTCGCCGTGATGTCGCGCGCGAACGCGCCGGCCAGCGTGGCGCGGGCCAACTCGCGGGCCATGTCGTCGCGATGGGCGGCAACTTCACCGAAACCCTCCAGCAGCTTCAGGCTCAGGGCGAGGTGCCCGATCGTATCGACGCCCAGGATCATGATCGCGCGCGAGACCGTCGTCACGTTGCAGCCGAACGGCGCATACATGGCAGAGTTGGCCAGGCGGATCACTTTCTGGGTGAGGGCGAAGTCCGAGAGCACCGACGACGCCAGGTCGGCCGTGCTTGTATTCTCGCTTTGCATGGCAGACACGATGCCCGTGACCGAGCGTTGCAGCGACGGAAAGTCGCCGCGCTCGGCCATGCGCTGCCACAGTAATTCGAGCGTTTTTTCTTTGGTAAGGCTCATGTCATGGTAGCGGGGATGTCCGGTCAGTGGCCGGCATCCACATTGAGACGCCCGCTCGCAAAGGCCGCCTCGAGTTCTCCCGCAGGCAGGGCTTTCGACACCAACCAGCCCTGGATGGAATGGCAGCCGCGATCGATCAGCATCTGCCGTTGTTCTTCTGTCTCGACCCCTTCGGCGATAGCCGACAGACCCAACTCGCGCGCCAGTCCCAGGACGGCCGTCACGATCGTACGGTCGTTCGGTGACGTGGGCATGTCTTTCACGAAGCTGCGGTCGATCTTGAGCGCGGAGAGCGGGAATCGTTTGAGGTATCCCAGGCTCGAGTAGCCCGCGCCGAAGTCGTCGACGGCGAAACGCACGCCCAGTGTCTGCAACTCGCGCAGCACAAGATTGGCCTGCTCCGGGTCGCGCATGAGCACGCTTTCGGTAATTTCGAGCACCAGCCGGTGACCTTCCACGCCCGAGTCGGCAATCGCTTGCCACACGAGGCTGGGGAACGACGGATGGTGAAATTGCTGCGCCGAGACGTTGACCGACATGTACAGCCCGTCGAGCCGGGTGCGATCCCAGCGCGCGAGTTGCATGCAGGCGGCGCGCAATGCCCAGCCGCCCAGCAGGTTGATCAGGCCATTGGCTTCGGCCAGCGGAATGAATTCGGTCGGCGAGACCGGGCCGAGCGCCGGATGCCAGCGCATGAGCGCTTCGACACCCTTCACGTTCAGTGAAGTCGGGTCGCAGATCGGTTGGTAGTGCAAGCTGAATTCGCCGTTGTGAATCGCCTCGAACATGGCCGATTCCAACGAGAACGCCTTACGGTGCAGATTGCCCAGATCGTCCGTGTAGACGAACAGACCGTTGCGGCCGCGATCCTTGGCGCAGTACATGGCGGCGTCGGCATGCTTGATGAGCAGGCCTGCCGAATCGCCATGTTGCGGGAAAAACGACACGCCGATGCTCGTCGTAAGGTGCAGCAACTGGTCGCCGACCTGAAACGGTTGCTGCACCGCAGAGAGCAGGCGCTTCATGATCCCGCCGAGCGCCTGTTCGTCGTCGCAGCCGGGCAGTATCAGCACGAACTCGTCGCCGCCCATGCGCGCGGCCATGTCCGTCTCGCGAATCTGCGCGATCAGGCGTTGGCCCGCGTCGCGCAGGAGCTGATCGCCCACATCGTGGCCAAGCGAATCGTTGATCTTCTTGAAGCCGTCCAGATCGAGCAGGGCGACGGCGAAGTTCGGGCCGCCTTCACGGGCGTGCTGAATGGCTTCGACGATGCACTGCTGAATGTACTGACGATTGCCCAGACCCGTCACGGGATCGCGCACGGCCAGATCGGACAGGCGCGCTTCGTTTTCCTTGAAGGCGGTGATGTCCTCGCCATGCACGATAAACGATGCGTTCGTACCGGCGATACGTGGCGTGTATTGAGCGATGCGCAGGCGCATCCAGATACGGTCGGTCAGGCCGCGCAACAGGCGCACCGTGCACTGCTGGGGACCGAGCGTCTGGGCCGCGGAGAAGGCGTCCTGCAACATCGGCACGTCTTCGATGCCGGTCAGCTCGAAGAGCGTGGCGTGGTCGAGGTACTCACGTGAGTATTCGAGCAGGCGCAGGGAGGATTCGGCAATGAAAAGGAAGCGGCCATCGGCAGCAACGTGCGCCGAGAGTCCGCCGGTCAGCTCGACCAGCGCCCGGGATAATGCGGGCGCCGGCGCCGGGAGGTTACCCTCGGCGATGACCGGCGCCATGGTCGAAGGTTCGACGAAAGGCACACCGGCTGGGAGTCGATCTGAACTCATTGTTGTTGTCTGTGCATGCATCACGTCGAGCGCGCTGCCGCTCATGTGCTTCCCCGTTCAGGCAAACGCTCTTGGCCGAACCATGGTCCGGCAGGTGTCCGATGGATTGTGGGCCATTATAGCTAAAGACGCCAGCGATTTTGGTCGCCGCAATCCCCGTTTCATGCCGCATTCCACAGGTTTTTCCCTGTGGGTTTTTTTCTGACAAGACATCGGGATTATTTCCTGCGCGGCCGTTGACGTTTGGCCGATAGTCGCCCCAAAACGCCCGCCATCCGGACCTTCCGCACACCGGTGCCCGGTGCGATTCTCCTGCGAGCGTCAGTCTACTCAAGCGCGAAGCACTTTGGGGGGCAGCAATCGTGAATTTTTGTTACTGCAATGCAACATCGCCACCGTCGCGGCCATCCTTGCCGGTGCCGGGCGGCGTGTCGCTCGGGAAGCGGGCATCGACGATCGATGCGGCCGGTTCAGGCGTGGGCCGGGGGCTCGTGGGCGAGCGACCACGCGATGCAGGCGCGAGCCAGTGCTGCCGAGGCGTCCAGGCCGAAGCGTCCCAGCGGGGTTTCGCATGTGGCGAGAGCGACCGGAATTTCGGTGCAGCCGAGAATGACGCGTTGCGCGCCGGTGGCCAGCAGTTGCTCCATCGCCATGGCGAGCGCTTCACCGCCACGACGCACGTCGCCGGCCTTCGTGAGCCGGATGCCTTCGCTCACGAGCGCCTGGTGCGCGAGCGGTTCGGCCGCCTGAACAAATCGGTAGCCCAGGGCCTCGAGCCGCGGCCGGTAGACGTTGGCGTGGTGCGTGCCTTCGGTGGCCATCAGGCCGATGGGGGCGCCGGGCGCGACGCATGTGGACAACTCGCTGGCGACGGCTTCGACCACATCGAGCACCGGCAGCCGGGTGCGGTGACGCAGTGCGTCGAGCCAGGCGTGGGCCGTGTTGCAAGCAATGGCGATGCAGCCGACGCCGGATTGCTCTAGCGCGTGCACACCGTCGAGCATGCCGTCGAGCGGGGAGGCGCCGTCGTGCAGCAGGGCTTCGGTGCGGTCGGGAATCTGGGGAACCGAGTACAGAATGAACGGGATGTGATCCTGATCGCGGCTGGCAGGATGTTGATCGACGATCTTGCGGCAAAGGTCGATGCCGGCGGCGGGGCCCATGCCGCCGAGGATGCCGAGCGTGGCGTGCGAGTTCATGATGATGACAATGGGGGGAGCGGCAGAAAACCGGATCGTGCGTTGTGCGGGAACCGGGGCCCCCGCACAACGCACGGCCCGTCAGGATCAGTCGTAAGCCTTGGTGATCGGATCCTTGAACATGGCGCGCATTTCAGGCGTCATCGGGTAGTTCATGTTCTGGTTCTTCGGCGGAACCGGTTGCGTGAACCACTTGTTGTACAGCTTCTCCATTTCGCCGGACCTTTCCATGTCGGCGATGACCGTGTTCACGACCTTGGTGAACGCCGGGTCGTCGCGACGCAGCATGCACGCATAGTTTTCGAACTGGAGGTTCGGGCCAACCACTTCATAGCCCTTGGCTTCGTCTGTCGACAGTGCGGCGCGCTGGCCGTACAGCAGCGGCTCGTCCATCACGAAGGCCGCGGCACGGCCTTGCTTGACGGTCAGGAAGCCATCCGAGTGTTCCTTCGTCTGAATCAGGTTGAAGCCGATCTCGCCCTTCTTGCCCGAGAGAATACGGTCGGCCGTCGTGCCGGCGGTTGTCGAGATGGTCTTGCCCTTCAGGCTGTTCAGGTCGGTGATGCCCGAGCCCGTCTTGGCGATCATCTTGATCGAGTACAGGAAGATGTTGTGCGAGAAGCCCACTTGCTTCTCACGCTCGAACGTATGCGTGGTCGAACCGCACTCCAGATCGATCGTGCCGTTCTGCATCAGTGCGATACGGTTCTGCGAGGTGATCGGCGTTTCCGTCACTTTCAGGTTCGGCAGATTCAGGTCTTTCTTGACCGCGTCCACGATCTTGAGCGCGATTTCCTGCGAGTAGCCGATCGTCTTGCCGGCATTGTCCGTGTACGAGAACGGAATCGACGACTCGCGCACCCCGAGAGCGATCACGCCGGTGTCTTTGATCTTCTTGAGCGTGCCCGTCAGTTCCTGTGCGCTCGCGGTGTGCGCGAACAGGGCGGCGGCAGCGCTGGCGAGCAGCAGGGGAGCAAACAGCTTCTTCATGGTCTCTGTCCTATCGGAAGTGATGGCACGGTGGTCCGCGCCGTTGGAATATCGAAAGCCAAAACACACTGGTACAACCCAACACTTGCTCCCGACGATCCCCGTGGGAGTGATGCATTGAAATCCCGCGTCCTGCCTCGTCCTGCTTCGTCATCAAGGCGTTCGATCCGGCCGGCCCGCTATGGTCGGCGACCAAGGGGTCACGCGGCCAGCCGGGCAAACCCTGCCAGATCGACTGCGGGACGCTTGCCGTCGATGGCGTCGGCAATCACACGCGCCGCGCCCATCGACAAGGTAAAACCCAACCCCCCGTGGCCGACGTTCAGCCACAGATTGCGCAACTTGTCCGCGCGCCCCAGAACCGGACGGCCGTGCGGCGTGGCCGGTCGCATGCCAGTCCATTCCAGCGGCGCGTGCGCACGGCTCAGCGCGGGGAACAACCCCGCAGAGAGGGAGCGCAATGCGTCGATGCGGTGCGTCGCGATGCGATCGTCATACCCCACCAGGTCGGCAATGCCTGCCACGCGCAGATGCTCGCCGAGGCTCGCATAGACGACCTTGTTGTCGGCGTCGGTCACCGACACCTGCGGTCGTGCGTCGACCGGGGCGCCGCGATACGTCAGGCTGTAACCCTTGAGCGGATACAGCGACACCGACTCGCCGATCGTGCGCAACAACGGCATGGCGGCCAACCCGTTGGCGACGACGCAGGCGTCGACCGTCACGTCGCCCGTGCGGGTACGAATCGCCTGCACGGCGCCGCCGCGCGCGTCGAAGCCCGTCACTTCGCGGTCGAACAGCAACGTGCCGCTTGCGTGCGCGCCCACAAGTCGTGCCAGTTCCTTGCACAGCGACTGACAATCGCCGGTGCCTTCGCCCGGCGTATGAATCCCGCCCGCCAGTTCACTGGCAATCTTGCCCAGTGCGGGTTCCAGGGTGGCGCATGTCGCAGCGTCGACACGACGCTGCGTGTAACCGAGGCCGTTGGCGAGCTCCAGCGAACGCTCGGCGGCGGCGAGTTTGCCCGCATCGCGATACACCACGAGCTTTCCGCTGCGGCGGTAGTCGAACGACACCGACTCCTTGGCCAGAAACTCCTGCATCACCTCACGGCTGTGCAGGCCGAGCGAGAGCAGACGCAACGTGGAGCTGGCGTTGGCTCGCGCATTGCAGTGCTTGACGAACTCGATCGACCAGCGCCAGAAATCCGGATCGAACGAGGGTTTGATGCGTAGCGGTCCTGTACGCGAGAACAGCAGCGAGGGCAGTTGCGAAAGTACGCCGGGGGCGGCGAGCGGCGAGACATAGCCGTAGCTCAACTGACCGCCGTTGGCGAAACTCGTCCCGAGGCCCGGACCGCGTCCGGCGTCGATGACGGTGACCTCATGGCCTGCGCGAAGCAACTGATACGCGCTCGCGAGGCCGACGATGCCCGCCCCGATGACTCCAATATGCATGACGATGAATAACAACCAAAAACGCTAGAGAATGCAAGGCGGAAAATATTCCCGGCGGGAGGGCGGGGGCCTCGCGGCAGGCTTTCTACACACCCTTTGCTACGCAGTGTAGAGCGAGAAAATTCGGTAACCTATGCGGATTTGAGGCAGCATATGTCTTTTGGCTATAGGGTCGGCCTCGCTGCCTATCCGGCATCTGGAACAGGGGACGACGTCAGGCATGAAATTGCGGCATATCGAGACGTTTCGCGCGGTGGTGCTGACCGGTTCGGCCAGTGGCGCGGCGCAATTGCTTAACGTATCGCAACCCGTCGTCTCGCGCGTGTTGCAGCACGCCGAGCAGCAACTGGGCTTCAAGCTGTTCGATCGCATCAAGGGCCGGCTCGTGCCAACGGCCGAAGCCCGTCGTCTGTATCCCGACGTTGAACGCATCTTCAGCGATCTGGAGCGGCTGCGCACCACGTCGCGTAACCTGCGCCAGCATGGTGTGGGTCATCTGCGCATTGCGGCGACGCCGAGTCTTGCGCAGAGCCTGTTGCCTGCTGCGATCGAGCGCATGCGTCGTGCGCATCCGGATGTTGTCTTCGAACTGATTACGCATCACACCACCGAAACGATTACCGCGATCCTGACGTCGTCGGTCGACGTCGGCATCGTCTCGGCACCGCCGATGGCGGCGGGCATCGTGAGCCGGCCGGTGGCGCAGGGACACATCGTGCTAGCCGTGCCCGCGTCGTGGCCGAAGCTCTCGCGTCGCGGCCCGGCAAGCGCCGATGCGCTCGCGGGGCGCGATCTCATCAAGCTGCACGACGACACGCCACTGGGGGCGCTGATCAACGAGCGTCTGGATCAGACGGCGTTATTGCAGGACGCCGAATTGATGGTGCAGACGTATTCGCTGGCGGCGGCGCTCGTCGAGCATGGTCTGGGTTACGCGTTGCTCGATCAGTTCACGGCGGCGAGTGCGCATGTGCAGACACAGCGCCTGTACCGCGTGGCGCCGGCCATCGAATTTCCGGTGGAGATGTTGCGCCCCGCGCATCAGCCAGAGTCCGTGCTGGCAGACACGCTGCGGCGGCATCTGGCAGACGTCGCGAGCGAACTCAGCGAACGTGCCGAAGCGTTGTGCGAGGGGCGGGAGATCGTGCTTACGCCGGGCGGGCACGCTGACGAGGGGTAAGCCCTGCCGACGGGATCAGCGGCAGCCCGGCTCGCTTTTCACTTCAAAGTAGGTAAACGGTTGGGCCTGAAGCTTGTCGGCGAGCGAGGGATAGTTCGCCTGTACAAAGCGCCGCGCACCGGCCATGTCGAATTCGGTGCGCAGCCAGACCTTGCCGTCGTGACTGTCGAGCACCAGCGTGCCCGCGTAGATCACGTCGCCCCGGCGGACCTGTACCGTCGGCACCTTGCGGCCCTTGCAATAGCGGAAGCGATAGCTGTTGTCGGCGGGGGTGAATTCCATCGGTCCGAAGCGCTCGTTGCGCATGAGCGGCGAGACGCGCATGGCCACGAAGCCGCGCGTGGGCGGATTGCTGTTGAGCGTGCGTGTGACCTTGCCGCCGATGATGCCGTTGACCGTCTGAGAGACGTCCGAGAAATTCCACGGACCCCACGTGCTTTGCAGCGGCGTGTCGAGGCCGACGATGACGAGGGCGTACTCGTCGAGGGTGTCTTCGGTGAGGGTGGGGTTGGGCGGTACGCCCTTGGTGCTGCACGCCGCCAGCCAGCCGGCGGCCAGCGCCATCAGGGCCGTCAGCGCCGAACGCCGCGCGAGACGCGCGACAGGGGAGAACCACAGGGCACGTAGTGACCTCATTGCAGCCTCCTTGCCGCGCGCAGCGCTCAGGGGACGATCCGGATGGTGACGAAACCGGCGGGTAACGAAACTAAGGAACCTAAGGAACCTCAATCCTGGAGGAATCTTACCTTGACCTTGCGGCCTTTGACACGGCCATCTGCGAGCTTGCGCAATGCCGTCGGCGCGATGTCGCGATCCACGGCAATATACGTGAAGTTCTCCAGCACGTTGATCTTGCCGATCTGGGTGGCGGCAAAGCCGGCCTCGCCGGTGAGTGCGCCGAGCACGTCGCCCGGACGGATCTTGTCCTTCTTGCCACCGAGCATCTGGAGCGTGACCATCGGCGGCAGCAGGTGCCCGCTGCCCGACGGGGTGAGTTCCGAGAGCTTGTGCCACGGCACTTCGTGGCCCAGTGCGGCCTCGATGTTGCCGACACGGCCCATCTCGTTCATCGATGCCAGACTGAACGCCCAGCCTTCCTCGTCGGCGCGGCCCGTGCGGCCGATGCGGTGAACGTACACCTCGGGGTCGGGCGTCACGTCGACATTGATAACTGCTTCGAGCTGCGCGATGTCCAGCCCGCGCGCCGCCACGTCGGTGGCCACCAGCACGGAGCAACTACGGTTCGCGAACTGGATCAGCACCAGATCGCGCTCGCGTTGTTCCAGATCGCCGTGCAGCATCAGGGCGTGAAAGCCCTCGGCGCGTAGCACGTCGGTGAGATCGCGGCATTGCGCCCGCGTATTGCAAAACGCGATGGTGCTCACCGGCCGGAAATGGTCGAGCAGTTGCCCCACGGCGTGCAGACGCTCGTTCTCGCTCACTTCATAGAAGCGCTGGCGAATCTTGCTCGCGTCGTGTTTCTCTTCCAGACGAATCTCGCGCGGCGTGCGCAGCAGGCGCTGAGCGAGCTTGCCGATGCCTTCGGGGTACGTGGCGGAGAAGAGCAGCGTTTGACGCGAAGCGGGCGTTTGACGTGCAACCGTGGCGATGTCGTCGAAAAAGCCCATATCGAGCATGCGATCGGCTTCGTCGAGCACCAGCGTCTTGATGCTGGCGAGCGAGAGCGTGCCGCGGTCCAGGTGATCCATGATGCGCCCCGGCGTGCCGACGATCACGTGGGCGCCGTGGGCGAGGCTTTCCGCCTGCGGGCGCAGGGGCGAGCCGCCGCACAGGGTAAGCACTTTGATATTGTCTTCGGCGCGCGCGATGCGGCGCACTTCCTGCGCGACTTGCTCGGCGAGTTCGCGCGTGGGGCAGAGCACGGCGGCCTGCACTGCGAAATCGCGGGCATCGACGCGCTGGAGCACGCCCAGCGCGAACGCGGCGGTCTTGCCGCTGCCGGTCTTGGCCTGCGCGATGATGTCGTGGCCGGCGAGGATGTCGGGCAGAGACGCCTGCTGGATGGGCGTCATCGAGACGTAACCTAGCCGTGCGAGGTTCTCCTGCATGGCAGGCGTGAGCGGCAGGCTCGAGAAGGGGGCGCTGTCGTTGCGCGATTCGGTGGCTTTTGAGTTCATGCGCAATTATACCGGTCGGGTTGGGCCGGTTGTGCTCGCGTCAGGGTTCGCGCCGTTGCCAGCCTGGGGCTGCCGGGCGTAGCATGGCTCTGCCTGTCGATGTCTCGTCCATTCCCGCTTGAGGTTGCCCATGCCCGCGAATTCGGAAGAGAAAGTCCGCCAGCACATGGCGGAAGTCGTCACGATGGCCGGGGAGCGTGCGCCAGAGGTGGCCGCGCTGTTCGAACCCTTCGTACGGCATTACTACGGTCTGGCCGATGCCGACGATGTCGTCTCGCGCAGTGTCGCCGATCTTTATGGCGCGGCGATGGCGCACTGGCAACTCGGCCAGAAATTCGTCTCCGGCGAGCCACGCATCCGCATCTATAACCCCACGCTCGATCAGCACGGCTGGCATTGCAGCCATACCGTCATCGAAATCGTGAACGACGACATGCCGTTTCTCGTCGATTCGGTGACGATGGAGATCAACCGGCAGGGGTTGGCCCTGCACTCGGCGTTTCATCCGGTCTACCGCATCAAGCGTGACGCGGCAGGCAAGCGCCTCGCGGTGGTGCCGGGCAGCGGCCTCGTTCGCCCCGAGCCTGGGAGCACGCATGTTCCGTCCAATGGCGGGAGCGACGTGGGGGCATTGCTGGCGGCCGGTGCGTCGGATGGGGCACCACAGAGCGACAGCGACGCCACGGCCGACGACGGCCGGTTCGAATCGTATATCCATATCGAAGTCGACCGCTTCTCCGAGCCCGAGCGCATTCAGGCGCTGGCGGACGGCCTGCAACGTGTGCTTGGCGACGTGCGCGCCGCTGTCGAGGACTGGCGTGCGATGCAGGCGGCGGCTCATGCGGCCATCGAAGCCCTCGTGCAACATGCCGCACGAAGGGGCGTGAGTTCGCAGGAGCGGGCGGAGATCGACGAAGCGCATGGGTTCATCGGCTGGATGCTTGCCCGTCACTTCACCTTCCTCGGTTATCGCGACTATGAACTGGTCGAGCGCGAGGGCGAGCATTACCTGCAAGGGGTGGCGGGCACCGGCCTGGGCGTGCTTCGCGAGGCCCGGCGCGACGCCAGCACCCCCGACATCACCCGTCTGTCGCCCGGCGCCATCGGCATCGTGAAGCAGAGTGCGCCAATTTTTCTGACGAAGGCGAATTCGCGGGCCAGCGTGCACCGCCCCGGCTATCTCGATTACGTAGGCGTCAAACGCTTCGATGCTCAGGGGCGCGTGTGCGGCGAGCGTCGTTTCCTCGGGCTCTACACGTCGACCGTCTACATGGTGCCGGTCGACGAAATTCCGTTCGTGCGCCGCAAGGTCGCCGAGGTGATCGGGCGCACCGGCTTCCTGCCGAACGGGCATCTGGCCAAGACGCTCGCCACGATTCTCGAACAATACCCGCGCGACGAACTCTTTCAGATCGAAGTCGACCAACTGGCCGATATCGCGCTGGGCATTCTGCGATTGCAGGAGCGTCAGCGCACACGATTGTTCGTGCGACGTGATCGCTTCGATCGCTTCGTGTCGTGTCTCGTATTCGTGCCGCGCGAGAAGTTCAACACCGATCTGCGCGTGCGTGTGCAGAACCTGTTGCAGACGGCCTATCACGGCACGAGCGTGGAATTCACGCCGCAGCTCTCCGAGTCGATGCTCGCGCGTATTCACATCACCGTGCGCACCGAGCCGGGACACGTGCCGGACGTCGATGTCAACGAACTCGAAGCGAGTATCGTCGAGGCGACGCGCCGTTGGCAGGACGACCTGTCCGACGCATTGCGCGAACAGTTGGGCGAAGAGCGCGGCACACGTGCGCTGCGGCGCTACATGCAGGCATTTCCCGCCGGGTATCGCGAAGACTATGCCGCCCGCGTGGCGGTGCGCGACGTCGAGTTGATCGAGCCGCTGCTGGCCGCCGCGCCGCCGGCCCAGACGGGGGCCACCGGGGCCACGCCGCTCGCCATGCAGCTCTACCGGCCGCTGGAGGCCTCGTCCGGCACGTTGCGCTTCAAGATCTATCAGGCGGGCGAGCCTATCGCGCTCTCGCGCAGCCTGCCGATGCTTGAGCACCTCGGCGTGCGGGTGAATGACGAGCGTCCGTACCGTATCGAGCCTGCCGACACGGGGGCCGTCTGGATGCACGACTTCGGCATGACGAGTCTGGATGGTGCGGACGTCGATCTCGAGCAGGCCCGCTCGCGCTTCGAAGATGCCTTCGCGCGCATCTGGGCAGGCGATGTCGAGAACGACGACCTCAATCGTCTGGTCTTGCAAGCCGGGCTGACGTGGCGAGAAGTGCGCATTCTGCGGGCGTACGCGAAGTACATCCGTCAGGTCGGTTCAACCTTCAGTAACGCGTACATCGAGAGTGCGCTGACCGGAAACCCGTCGATTGCCGGCATGCTGGTGCGTCTGTTCCTCGCCCGTTTCGATCCGGCGCTGAGCGAACAGGTGCGCTCGTCGCAGGCGGAGCGGCTGCGTGCACAGATTCATGCGGCGCTCGAAGACGTTCCCAATCTCGACGAAGATCGCATTCTGCGCCAATTTCTTGGCGTGCTCGAAGCGACGTTGCGCACCAACTACTTCCAGACGGGCAAGGATGGTGTCACGCAAAAGACCTACCTGTCGTTCAAGTTCGATCCATCGAAGGTGCCGGGCCTACCCGACCCGAAGCCGATGTTCGAGATCTGGGTGTACTCGCCGCGCGTGGAAGGCGTGCATCTGCGCGGCGGACGCGTTGCGCGTGGCGGTCTGCGCTGGTCGGATCGCCGCGAGGACTTCCGCACCGAGGTGCTGGGCCTGGTCAAAGCGCAGATGGTGAAGAACACCGTGATCGTGCCGGTCGGTTCGAAGGGCGGCTTCGTGGTGAAGCAACCGCCGTTGCCGGGCGACCGGGATGCTTATCTGGCCGAGGGCGTGGCGTGTTACCAGACGTTCCTGCGCGGTCTGCTGGATCTGACCGACAACTATGTCGACGGTCAGCTAGTGCCGCCGCCGCAAACCGTACGCATCGACGGCGACGACCCTTACCTCGTGGTCGCGGCCGACAAGGGCACGGCTACCTTTTCCGACTACGCCAATGCCATTTCTGCCGAGTACGGCTTCTGGCTTGGCGACGCTTTCGCGTCGGGCGGCTCGGTCGGGTACGACCACAAGAAGATGGCTATCACGGCACGCGGCGCCTGGGAGTCGGTGAAGCGTCACTTCAGCGAGATCGGCGTCGACACCCAAACGCAGGACTTCACAGTCGTCGGCATCGGCGACATGTCGGGCGACGTCTTCGGCAACGGCATGTTGCTCTCGAAGCACATCCGGCTCGTGGCGGCATTCGATCATCGGCACGTTTTCCTCGATCCGAACCCCGATGCGGCGACGTCGTTCGCCGAGCGCGAGCGCATGTTCCAATTGCCGCGCTCCAGTTGGGCCGATTACGACACGAGTCTCATCTCGGAGGGCGGGGGTGTGTTTCCCCGTACGGCCAAGGCGATTGCGCTCTCGCCGCAGGTGCGTGAACTGATCGGCACCGACGCGACTGAAATGCCGCCCAACGACCTGTTGCGCGCGCTATTGAAAGCACCGGTCGATCTGCTCTACAACGGCGGCATCGGCACATACGTGAAAGCGAGTACCGAGACACACGCACAAGTGGGCGACCGCGCCAACGACAGTCTGCGGGTGAACGGTGCAGAGCTGCGCTGCAAGGTCGTGGCCGAGGGCGGCAATCTCGGGTTGACGCAACTCGGGCGTATCGAGTACGCGCAGCACGGCGGGCGCATCAACACCGATGCCATCGACAACTCGGCGGGCGTCGATTGCTCCGATCACGAGGTCAACATCAAGATTCTGCTGGGTCTGGTGGTGACGGATGGCGAAATGACGCTCAAGCAGCGCAACACGTTGCTCGCGGAAATGACCGAAGAAGTTGGCACGCTCGTGCTGCGCGACAACTATTTGCAGACGCAAGCCTTGTCGCTGGGACGGTTGCGCGCGGCGGCGGCGCTCGACGACGACGCGCGCTTCATGCGTTATCTCGAGCGGGCACAGCGGCTGGTGCGCGCCATCGAGTTTCTGCCCGACGACGAAGCACTCGACGCGCGCCGCGCGGCCGGGGCGGGACTGACGTCGCCGGAGCGCGCGGTGCTCATGGCCTACAGCAAGATGTGGCTCTACGACGTACTGCTCGCAAGCGATCTGCCCGATGCCGACTTCGTAGCCGAGGAGTTGCCGTCCTACTTCCCCACGCCGCTGGCGAGCCGATGCGGCGCGGCGATGCTGCGTCACCCGCTCAAACGCGAAATTCTCGCCACGATGCACGCCAACGCGCTCGTGAACCGGGCGGGGGTGACGTTCGTACACCGATTGAGCGAGGAGACCGGCGCGGAGCCGGCTGATGTTGTGCGGGCCAGTCTGGCGGCGCGCGGCGCTTATGGCCTCGACGCGCTATGGCGCGAGGTCGATGCGCTCGACGCACGGGTCTCGCACGAAACGCAGGCATCGCTCTTTGCGTCCATCGCGCAATGGCACGAGCAGGCGACGTTGTGGTTCCTGCGCCGGCGGCTGAGCGATGTGCCGCAGACCGTCGAGCGGTTGCGCGGTGTGCTCGATCCGATTTTGCCGACACTCGACACCTTGGTTAGCGGCGAGGCGGCCGAGGATGCGCGCCTCAGGGCGCAGACGATGATCGACGCCGGTGTGCCGATGTCGCTCGCACAAACGGCGGCGGGGATCGGTGCGCGAGTGGCATTGCTCGACATTGCGGAAGTGGCCAGCACCAGCGCGCGCGAGCCCGCGCTTGCCGCACAGGTGTATTTCTCGCTCGATGCGCCGCTCGGCTATGGCTGGTTGCAGACCGGCATACTGGGTTTGCCGATGCAGACGCACTGGCAACGGCTCGCGCGTGCCACCTTGCTTGAGGAGTTGTCGGTGCTCAGGCGGCGTTTGACGGCCAGCGTGCTCGACGGCGGCGAGCAGGCGGAGGCCGTCGAGCACGCTGCCGACGTCGCCGACCCGAGTCCGGCAGGCAGACTGGTCGCGGGGTGGCAGCACGCGCATGCCGAGGCGTTGGCGCGTTATCACCGCGTGCTTGCCGATCAGGTGGCCGTGGGCAATACCGATCTCGCCATGCTGTCGGTGAGTCTGAAGGCATTGGCGGAGGTCGGGCGCTGATGTCTGACGTCTGGCGGATGCGGCGGGTGTGATGTGACGAGGGGTTCCGCGTATGTTCGCGATCGAGGGATCGATGGCTTTGCCGGGATTGCATATGCGATAGGCGCGGAATTCCTTGTGGCGAATCGTTGGTTGGGCGAGCGGCCCACGGATGGTGTAATCGACACGGTTATTCGTTTTTCACCGTAGAGGACACCCCCGTGGGTCGTAGACGTTTTCTCTCCGGCGCGCTTCGTCTGGCGGGCGCTGCCGCATTTGGTTTGCCGCCGCTGGCCGTTTCCAGGCGTGCCTATTCCCGTGATGAATTCCGTGCCGCGCAGGCGATTCCGGCGGGTGTGACGCTGCGCGTCGGTCTGGCGAGCCGTCTTGGTCCGGACGTCCAGCTTCAGATCGCGGGTGCGTTGCGAGACCTGCCGTATCGCATCGAGTGGGCGAGTTTCGAGGCGGCGCCGCCAGCGCTCGAGGCGCTACTCAGCGGACATATCGACGTTTTCTCGGGCGGCGACACGCCAACGCTGGCGATTGCCGCCCGGCCGGGCAACGCCTTCGTTGTGGGGGCACAGAACAATGGCCTGTACGGGGCGCTGCTGGTGCGCGGCGACTCGCCGCTACATCAGGTCAGCGAACTCAAAGGCAAGCGCGTGGCGGTTTTTCGCGGCTCGGGTTTCCACAATAGTCTTGTGTCGATCATCGAGCAGGCGGGGTTGCGCTGGCAGGATATCGAGCCGGTCTATCTGACACCGGCCGACGGTCTTGCGGGACTCATCAGCGGCAAGGTCGATGCCTGGGGCATTTGGGACCCGAATGCGGCGATTGCACAGCGTCAATACGGGGCGCGCATCCTCGCGACACCTCAACGTCTGTCGTATGCCTTCCAATTTGCGAGCAAGTCCGTGCTCGGCGACAGCGCCCGTCGCGCCGCCTTGCAGGACTATCTCGTGCGGGCCCAGACCGCTGCCGATTGGGTGCGCACGCATGCGCAGGCATGGGCGGGCAAACAGGTCGAAACCGCACGTCTGTCGCCTGACGCAGCCGCGCTTGCCGCGAGCCGCACGGGCGGGCAGTTCACGCCCATCGACGACGCGCTCATCGCCACCGTGCAGCAGGAAGCCGAGCGCTTTGCGTCGCTCGGCATCATCGCACGGCCCGTGGAGGTGCGCCCAGTCTTCGACGCCCGTTTCAACACCGTATTGGCGGCGGCTGCCGCGCGTGCGACGGCGTGAGGGTGTTGCCTGATTTTCCTGCCCTCGCGCCGTTCATCCCATTCATTTCATCGACTTCATCGAAGAGGTTTTCGTGAGCAACCTGCGTGAATATCTGCTGCAAAAGAAAGGCGCCGTGACAAGCTGGCGCAACAAGATCCGCGACGATGGTTCGCAACCCGCGCAATTGAGCGCGCGCGTGAGCGCCGAAGGTCGCACGGGCGTGCGTCGCATCCGCGTGCGCGACTTTCAGATCATTTTCGATAGCGGGCCCGAACTGGCGGGGCATTCGCTGGGCCCAGGCTCGCAGGAGATGCAGCTTGGCGTGCTGGGCACTTGCCTCACGCACATTTTTCTGACGCAGGCGGCGTTGCAGGACGTGCCGCTCGACGCGATCAATGTCGAGGTGACGGCCAACATCGATCACCGTGCCGGGCAGCCGGGTTTCGAGAATGTGCCGGTCTATCCGGTCAACGTGCGCTACACGGCGCATATCGAATCGCCCGCGTCGCGCGAACAGATCGCGGCGCTGCACGAAGCGGTTGAGCGTACCTGCCCGATCTACAACTTCCTGATCAACCCGCAGACGATTCAGGGCCAGATCGAGCACACCCGTACCGCCGCGTGAGCGTGTGGAACGACTTCCGG
Source organism: Pandoraea sp. SD6-2 (assembly GCF_000389825.1). Taxonomy (NCBI): domain Bacteria; kingdom Pseudomonadati; phylum Pseudomonadota; class Betaproteobacteria; order Burkholderiales; family Burkholderiaceae; genus Pandoraea; species Pandoraea sp. SD6-2. The sequence continues at coordinate 133,277 of NZ_KB944444.1, forward strand.
CGTGGGCTGCGCTCAAGCTGACTGATACTGATTTTAGGAAACACCTGTCATGCCCATCGAGATCCTCGGCACGGTGCCGCACAGCTGTGTCACTGAGACGACCGGATTGCGCGGCGCGAGTGCCTTTGAACCGGAGTACATCGCGGCGGTGGCGCGCGCCCATGAGCAGGCGGGGTACGACCGCGTGCTGATCGGGCATGAGTCATGGCGTCCGGATGCGTTCCAGATTGCCGCCTATGTGCTGTATCAGACATCGAGGCTCGGCGCGCTGGTGGCACATCGCCCCGGCTTCACGCAACCGACGCTGGCTGCGCGTCAGGCGCTCACGCTGGAGCGTCTGGCCGGGGCAGGGCGCGTGGCGTTGCATATCATCACCGGAGGCGACGAAACCGATCAGCGCCGTGACGGCGACGACGTGCCGCACGATGCCCGCTACGCCCGAACCGACGAGTATCTCGACGTACTCAAACGCGTGTGGCGCGAGGCGTCCACGTTCTCTCACCACGGCGACTTCTATCGTGTCGATGGCGCGTTTTCGGCGGTCAAGCCGCACCATCCCGATTCGATCGGGTTGTCGTTCGCCGGGGCGTCCGACGGTGCGGTGCGCGTTGGCGCAAAGCATGCCGATGTCTACATGCTCTGGGGCGAGCCGCTTGCACCGACACAGGCGTTCGTCGAGCGGGTTCAGGGCGAAGCGGCGCGACACGGGCGGCAAGTCCGTTTCAGCGTGTCGCAGCGCCCGATTCTCGGGGCGACCGAAGCCGAGGCGTGGGAGCGCGCCGAACATATCTTCGAGACATCGCGCCGTGAACTCGAGGCGGCCGCAAAGGCGGATGGCCCGCAGTTCTCGTCGCCGGTACGCAGCTCCGTCGGCGCGAAGCGGCTCAACACCGTGGCGCAGGAGCAGGACGTGGCCGACGAACGCCTCTGGCTCAAGTACACGCGGTTGCTTGGCGCAGGCGGCTCGACGTCGGCACTGGTCGGCACGCCGGAGCAAGTGGCGCAGGCCTATCTTCGTTACTACGACATTGGCGTGAGCGCCTTCTACATCCGCGGCTGGAATCTGCTCGACGACACCGTGGAATATGGCCAGAAGCTCATTCCCCTGCTGCGCGAAGGCGCGGCCGAGCGGGACCGGGCGCGCGGGAATGCGGCCAATCGGTAACTGAAAGTCCGGTTCGCCGTCATTTTTTAAGCGTTTACACAAAAGACGCGAAACGGCGTATTATCCGGGAAAACCCTAGGATTGAGTTGACCTACGCGCATGCTTGCCCGGCGTGTGGGCTGGCGCTTCCTGGGGTTTCGTCGATTCCTGATCCCCTGCGCAATGCCCAACGACACCCGCCCTGCGAACAGACAGTTCGCGACGACATTGCAGATCGTCTCCACCGTGTTCTTCACGTTCCTCTGCTATCTGACGGTCGGTTTGCCGCTCGCCGTGCTGCCGTCGTTCGTGCACGTGGATCTGGCTTACAGTTCGGTTGTTGCCGGGTTGGCCATCAGCGTCCAGTATCTGGCGACGCTGCTCTCGCGCCCTTACGCCGGGCGCACGGCTGACGCTTGGGGGCCGAAGCGCACGGTGCTGTGCGGATTGGTGGCCTGCGGCGCATCTGGCTTGCTCGTGGCGCTGGCCGGTGTGTTCTCCGATGTGGCGTGGCTCTCGCTCCTTGCGTTGATTCTCGGGCGTCTCGTGCTGGGTTTTGGCGAGAGTTGGGTGTCGACGGGCGCGATCATGTGGGGCATTGGGCAGGTGGGGCCGTCGCACACCGCGCGCGTTATCTCTTGGAACGGCGTTGCGACATACGGCGCGTTGGCGCTGGGCGCACCGTTGGGCGTTGCGCTAGACAATGCCTATGGCATTGAAGCGCTGGGCGGGGCGATTGCGCTGTCCGGCATTGTGGGATTGGTGCTGGCGCGCGTGAAGCGCGCGACACCGGTCATCCACGGTGAGCGTCTGGCGTTCCATGCCGTGCTTGGCCGCGTGTTGCCGTTCGGCATGGGCCTCGCGCTGGGTTCCATCGGCTTTGGCGCCATTTCCACCTTCATCACGCTTTACTACGCGAGCCATCACTGGGACAACGCGGCGCTTGCGCTGACCGCGTTCGGTGTGTGCTTCATGGGCGTGCGGCTATTGCTTGGCAGCAGCATCGGGCGCTTCGGTGGCTACCGTGTTGCGATGGTGTCGTTTGCGCTCGAAGCGTTCGGACTGGTCGTGCTTGGCATAGCGCCGACCGGATTCACCGCGTTGTTGGGGGCGGCGCTCTCGGGGGCGGGGTTCTCGTTGGTGTTCCCGTCGCTGGGTGTGGCGGCTGTCAACCTGGTGCCGGCACAGAACCGTGGTGCGGCACTGGGTGCGTACTCCGTGTTTCTCGACGTTGCGCTTGGCGTAACAGGCCCGGTGGCGGGCCTGATCGTGGGGGCGTATGGGTACGCCGAGGTGTACTTGTGTGCGGCCATCGCAGCCGTCGCGGCTATCTTGCTGACGTTGTGGATGGCGCGTGCTGCACAGGCTCGCGAGGGCGGCAAGAAAGTCGCACAGACTGCGTAATACCCTACGGCGGCGCGATTAACTCGCCGCCGACTTTTGCGCTGCCACGATGGTGGCAAGCCGCTTGATCAGGCTGGGGATACGCGAAGCATCCGTATCGCCGTAGCCGATCACGAGACCGTTATCCGTGGGTAGTGGGTCGAGTGCAAAGCTCGACAGGGCGCGAGGGCCGATGCCTTCGCGCTGTGCGGCGGCCACGATGGCCTTGTCGGGGAAGGCGGGATCGAGCCGCACTGTCAGGTGCAGGCCGCAGCGTTCTCCGATCACCGCATACGCCGGGTCGAAATACGAGGCCAGCGCGTCACGCAGTGCGGTCTGACGTTCCCGATACAGACGCCGCATGCGGCCGAGATGTCGCGCGAACTGACCGCTTCGGATGAAATCGGCCATAGCGAGTTGTTCGAAGCGATGACCGCCGCGCAGGAGTTCGTCGAGTGCATCGCGGGCTTGCGTGGCGAGTGTTGCGGGCAGAATCAGGAAGCCGAGGCGGAGTGCGGGAAACATCGTCTTGCTGAACGTTCCGACGTACACCACGGGGCTATCCGGCACCATGCCTTGCATGGCGGCGATGGGTTCGCCTTGATGGCGAAACTCGCTATCGTAGTCGTCTTCCAGAATCCAGCTACCGTGATGCCGAGCCTGAGCGATCAGATCGAGGCGGCGAGCGGCCGACAGCACGCTGCCGAGCGGATATTGGTGCGAGGGCGTGACATACACCAGCCGTGGCGGCGACGTTTCCCACAGACCATCCGGAATCACGATTCCTTCGTCATCGACGCGAAGGGCTTGGAGGCGAACGTCGCTCGAATGAAAGGCGGCCTTGGCGCCGCGATAGCCGGGATCTTCCATCCAGACCGTATCGCCGGGGTCGGTGAGTAGCCGGACGCAGAGGATCAGTGCCTCGTGCGCGCCTTCCGTAATGACGACCTGAGAAGCATCGCAACGCACGCCGCGAGAGATGCGGAGGTGTTCGGCGATGGCTTCGCGCAGGGCGGGTTCTCCGAGCGGGTCGCCATAGTGATAGTGGCGGGGTTGGGCCTCGCGCATGACCCGTTCGAGTGTGCGACGCCAGGTACTGGCGGGAAAGCGGGTGAGCGCGGGCACACCGGGTGTGAACGGGAGGGGTGTTTCGTTGGCGCGGGCGGCGTGCCGGGTGGATGGCAGGCGTTGGATGCGTCGTGAGGCGGCGGGTGTGGTGGGGAGATCGTCCGGCGGCGGAGGCACGAGCGCGTCGGCCTTTTGTTTGGCGGCTTCGGCGGCGAAGTGTGGGTCGAGGGAGAGTTGTGCGACGCGGGTACCGAGTCGGTGGGGGACGATGAAGCCTTCGGCGGCGAGTTGATCGTAGACGATGGAGACGGTGTTCCGTGAGACGGCGAGATCTTCGGCGAGGGTGCGGGAGGCGGGAAGTCGGGCACCGGCGGGCAGGCGGCCTTCGAGAATGGCGTGTTTGAGCCGGGAGAGAAGTTGTTTTTGGAGAGAGGCGCCGCGACCGGGCCCGAGGGTGAGTGGGCTATCGAAGAGTGCGGCGACATTTTCCGGCGAGTGATCGTGGAGAGCGGGGCGGCCTTTCGGAGCGGTAGTCATGGCGACGTGGCGAAATAGAGGGCGGGGGCGGCGAAACCGAGAGCGTATGCGGCCGGACCGGAGCCCCCTTCCGCTGCGAGTTGGGTCACTGTCTGAGTGGCGGAAGGGGGCTTCGGTCTGGCTTGCGGCGGGTTTTACAAAAATCCTGGCACCATGAGATTTCCGCATAGTGGTGCTTTTAATCGTACCACTGAAGCGATACCTTGAGCGTCATGAACTGAACGTGGGCCTATTTTCGGAGAAAGAAGGACATGACTGACGCACCAAACTTCAACGAGTACGACCAGCCGATCGGCGCTGCGCTGCCGGATTGGAAGCCGCGAGCGGCGCCGTCGCGTACGCCGATCGAGGGGCGTTACTGCCGGATCGAGCCGATTGACGTGGAGCGTCATGCGAAGGATTTGTACGAGGCATATGCTGGCGCGCCGGACGGCCGAGACTGGACATACATGAGTGGCGGCCCGTTCCCGGACTTCGACAGTTACTACGCGTACGCGACCAAGTTGGCGTCGTCTGCTGATCCATTGCATTACGCGATCATTGATCGGGAGACGGGCAAGGCGGTGGGGACGTTTGCGCTTATGCGCATCGACGTGGCGAACGGCGTGATCGAGGTCGGGCATGTGGCGTATTCGCCGTTGCTCAAGCGCACGCGTGTGGGTACGGAGGCGCAATACCTGTTGATGCGCCGAGCATTCGACGAGTTGGGTTATCGCCGATACGAGTGGAAGTGCGATGCTTTGAACGCACCGTCGCGCAGAGCGGCGGCGCGTTACGGTTTCATCTTCGAGGGCATCTTCCGTCAGGCGATTGTGTACCGGGGCCGTAGCCGCGACACGGCGTGGTTCTCGATTATCGATGGCGAATGGCCGGCCATCAGCCGTGGTTTCCAGCAATGGTTATCGCCGGAGAACTTCGATGCGCAGGGGCAGCATCGTGCGGGGTTGGCCGCATTGATTTCGGCTGCGAAGGCGTGAGTGCCGGGTAGGGCAACTGCTGCGAGCCGCAGCATCGCATCGCAATGCAAAACGGCCCGCCGGGGGAATCCTCCGGCGGGCCGTTTTGTCATGGGGATGTCGAATCGATCAACCCGGGAAGAACGTGTACTTCAGCACGAACAGGACGGCGATCACCCAGGCGGCCGGGTGAACTTGTTTCGCGCGGCCCGTGAACAGCTTGAGTACGGCATACGAGATGAAGCCGAATGCCAGACCCGTGGCGATCGAGTAGGTGAACGGCATTGCCAGTGCGGTCAATGCGGCCGGGGTGGCTTCCGTGATGTCGTCCCACTCCACGTCGAGCAGTTCGCGCAGCATCAGACCTGCGACATATAGCAGCGCCGGGGCGGCTGCGTAGGCGGGTACCGAACCGGCCAGCGGAGCGATGAACAGTGCGAGGATGAAGAGTGCGGCAATCGTGAGGGCGGTGAGGCCCGTGCGGCCGCCGGCTTGAACGCCCGAGGCGCTTTCCACGTAGGCAGTCGTGCTGCTCGTACCCAGCAGCGAGCCGATGAAAATTGCGATCGAGTCGGCGAAGAGCGCGCGGCCAAGGCCCTTGTAATGCGTACCTTCGAGCAGACCGGCGCGCTTTGCCACGCCCATCAGCGTGCCGGTGGCGTCGAACACTTCCACCAGCACGAACGCGAGAATCACGTGAACGAAGCCTGCGTGCAGTGCGCCTGGAATGTCGAGTTGGAGGAACGTCGGGGCCAGGCTCGGCGGCATGGCGAAGACACCCTGGAACTGGTTCAGGCCCAGGACCATCGAGAGAACCGTCACGGCCAGAATGCCGATCAGGATGGCGCCACGTACGCGCAGGGCGTCGAGCACGGCAATCAGGAAGAAGCCGAAGATCGCGAGCAGCGCCTGCGGCGAGTGGAGATCGCCCAGACCGATTTTCGTCGCCGGGTTCGCCACGACCACACCGGCGTTACCGAGCGCGATGATCGCGAGGAACAGCCCGATGCCGGCCGCAATTGCACATCGCAACGATTTGGGCACCCCGGCAATCAGCCATGAGCGTATGCCTGTTACCGTCAGGATGATGAACAAACACCCTGAGATAAACACCGCGCCCAGCGCTTGTTGCCACGTGTAGCCCATTGCGCCGACGACCGTGAAGGCGAAGAAGGCGTTCAGCCCCATGCCCGGCGCCATGCCGATCGGGTAGTTCGCGACGAACGCCATCACCACCGAGCCGATGGCGGCCGCAAGACAGGTCGCCACAAACACGGCGCTCTTGTCCATGCCGGTCGTGCCGAGGATGTTGGGGTTGACGAAAATGATGTACGACATGGTGAGGAAGGTCGTGAGACCTGCCACCATTTCTGTCCGTACATTGGAGCCATGCTCCTTGAGCTTGAAGAATTTAGTCAGCAACGTGCTCTCCTTGTCACTTTGTTATGCCGTTGTCCGTGTGCAGCGGGGGCGCGCGCATTGTACTGCGAGCGAACCCGTGCAGCTGAGTTTGTCAGAACTTGGTGCGCATGCCCATCCCAAAAGTATTCCCCGCTTCGAGCCCGGACACCTTGTCGTTCAGGTAGGCCACATAGAGATCCGTACGCTTGGAGAGGTGGTAATCGTAGCCGAGCGCCCAGGTGCTTCGGCTCGTGTCGTTCATACCCGAATTCTTCGTATAGGCGAACGAAGCCATCACGCTGCCTCCGCCGAGCGGCACCGACACGCCCAACTGAGCGCCGTTCGACGTCAGGTTGCCGCCGGTAATCGTGTTCTTGATGTACTGATACTGACCGTAGAGCTTGACCGCCTGAAAGTCGTAAGTCAGACCGGCTTGCAGGGCCTGCTGATTGCGAAAGCCGGTGATACCTGCCTGATCGTCGGGCGTCGAATCGAACTTCACCTGTTGATAGGCGAGGGTGGCCGCGAGCGGGCCATGGAAATACATCGCGGCGGCGCTCCACTTGTTCTGGCCCATTTCACCGGCCTTGTTGCCAAAGGCGTACGAGAAGCTGGCGCCGAGCCCCTTGTAATCCGGCGTGGCATACATCACCGTGTTGCTCCACCCCGAATCACCGACGATCCCCTGACCCGCGAGGCCGAGGAACGTGTGATAGACCATCGGGCTAAACGTATACGAGTCCACGAACGGGTTAAACAGAATCGTCGAGACGAAATAGGACGTGGTGAGACGCCCCATCGTCACCGTGCCGAGCGAGTTCGATTGCAGTCCGACATAGGCGTTGCGCGAGAAGAAACTGTCGCCGGTGAAGCGGCCATAGCGTCCGCTCTGCGGCAAGAAGAAATCCTCCAGCGTGAAGATCGCCTTGAGACCGTCGCCTAGATCCTCAGAACCCTTCATGCCCCAGTAAGAAGTGGACATTCCGCCACCGCCTTGCGTCCACGCGCGCTCACCGCCCGGTGCCTTGGCGGCCCCGACCCAGGCGTCGACCTGACCGTAGAGCGATACGTTGGATTGTGCGTGGGCGACGCCCGCTGCGCTACAGACCGCGAGGGCGAGCGCGCCTCGCAGCCAATCTGCTGCCTTGCTCATGAATGTGTCTCCGTCTCGTTTTAGTTTGTGCGTGCCTCTGAACTTCTCTTTTCACCGAAGAGTGCAAGGGGGCACGCCTGAGTCATTGACACACTGACTTCGCTTCGCGAGGGTATCGGTGTTGCTTTGAGGCGTGATTATTATTATCAAGTTGCCTCATATGACATATCACCTGGCTTTGATACTCGGTATTCCGTTGTTGACGGCACAATTTTCGGGTTAACGCCGGTGGTTTGCCCCTTGCACACGGCTGCGGTCTGCCATCGGCGGGGTCCCCGTTTTCGTCGCTCCACGAAATTCGCTTTGGAAAACGGGGACCCCACCGACGGCCATCTCCATGCCATCGATTCGACGCGACCTCCCCCGGCGCACACGCTTGCGCAGTCGTTCGCCTTACCGTCACGACGACACCGTCTTCTCCTGCGCCCAGGCTCTCGCCGACCGTCCCCACGTGCTTCGCAACTGCTGGGGCCCGATCGTCGAGAGCCTCGTTATCCCCAAAGGACTTCTTCGCTCCCGGTTTGCAGGTGTCGTCGTGAAATACGCGACGCGCCCACGTCACCGAGTGTGTTGCAACCTTGTCGGTAGCCACGGCCGTTGCGGACTGGGCGGAGGAGGCACCGGTGCGATGTCGAGGGCCTCGCTGCTCGGGCCCCAGCAGTTGCGAAGCACGTGGGGACGGGCGGCGAGGCCCTTGGCGCATGAGAAGACGGTGTCGTCGTGAAGATGGGGGTGGCGGGGGAAGCGAGGCGAGGAGGGGGATGGGTTGCGACGATGCGAGGGCGTGTTTCGTGCCGTCGGGCCGGTACCCGTTTTCCAAAGCGAATTTCGTGGAGCGACGAAAACGGGTAGCGGCCCGGCGGCCGACCGCTGAGGGAAGCGCAGGTCAGCCGTCAGCAACCGGCAAAGCAAATCAACGAACGGCGCGCCAACTGGCGCTATGCGCCTCAAGCCAGTTTTCAGCGAGCTTCGGATCTCCGTGACGGTTCGGATGAAACGAGGGCGCGAGGTACTTGAGCATTGGCCCGGTGCTGCGCCAGACGATGCCATCCCGGCCGAAGAACATCGTGGTGAATCCCCACCAGGTACGCGGCTTGAAGAGCGTGCCGTCGTGCCAGAGGTTATTGATCGTCTGCGCATGGCTTTCCAGCGCGAACATGAACAGCACATAGAGATAGGTCAGGATGCGCTGACGCTCGCTGCCCCCGAGTGTGCGATACAGATCGAACGCGACGGCCTTGTGCTCGGTTTCTTCGGCCGCATGCCATTGCCACATCAGGCGCATCTTCGGCGCTGCCTTCGCGAGCCAGCGGTCGTAACGAAGTGCGCCATCGCCGAACACGGCCGTGCAGTGCTCGTATGCAGCCGTCACGGCGAGCATATACATCGGCGAGAGCTTGCGGCGGCGAGCCCATTGAATGCGGGCCGTCGCCCAGTTTTCCCAGTGATTGACCAGCCCCTGCCTGGCCAACTGCGCGTTGTACTGGCCATGCAGATGACGATGTGTCGCCTCTTGTCCGATGAACTGCGCGATGTCGGCACGTAACTTGTCGTAGCGGGCATCGTCGGGCAGATGGTCCATCGTGTCGCGCACCGAATCGATGAACGACTGCTCGCCAACCGGGAAGCTCATCGACAGCGCGTTGTAGTACATCGTGCGGTACGCGTCGCCGCTATGCCAATGACGGTCGAAGCCACTGGCGAGGTCGACCGTCAGCTTGCGTACGGTCAGGGCGGAAATGTCGTTGCTCATGGTGTCTCGGCTCTCCGGCGATATTGGCGAATTTGCGGCACTCGCTGAGTGCGGAAGGCTCGCCTTGTCGCCGTCACTTGAGTTTTGTCTTGAATGTGAGCATTATTCATTTTTCAGGCGTCTTGCCGCAACTCGCTTCCCGCTCAGGTTTTTCAACATGTTCACACCCAAGCCGCCCGTTACCCCGAACGCCCCGTCAACCATGAGAAAGCGGCCGATGCAGGCACGCGCGCAACACACCGTCGAGACGATTTTCGAGGCCACTGCTCAGGTTCTGGACGAAGAAGGCGAGGCCGCGCTCACCACCAATCGTATCGCTCGGAAGGCCGGCTTCTCTATCGGCACGCTTTACCAGTACTTCCCGACCAAAGAAGCGATTCTGCTGGCGATGATCGCGCGTGAACGTCGCCGCGTGATGGACGAACTCAATGAACGTATTGCCCGAGCCGCCGAAGAAGGCGCAGACCCCGAGCGTGTGATCCGTGAGCGGCTTCGGGTGCTCATCGAAGCGTTCGGCGCGGGCGGGCGCGTGAAGCGCTCGCTCATCAAGATGGCGTGGCAACTCGATCATCACGAGAACATCATGCAAGCCATGCGCGAGGCAGCCGAACATATCGCCGTCGCCATGTCGCGGCGCGACGCCCCAGAGATGCGTCCGCCCACCGCCGCCACCATCTTCGTGCTCACACGCGCCGTCATGGGCACGCTGCGCTCCGCCGCGCTTGAAGACTCCCCGTTGCTCGGCACGCCCGAGTTTGAAGACGAACTCTACCGGTTATGTTGGGGGCTGCTGCGCGCAGACGGCTAAGGCTCAAAGCGCCGGCCGGTGCTTCCCGTCGCGGTCGTTTGTTCGACGTTCGACGTTCCATGTCCGTCGGCACGTCATGGCGTCTTCTCGCCAGCCGGGCCGGTACCGTGTTCCTGTGCGGTGTACCGGTCGTCGTTACATGGCGTGCACGTCGCCGCTGATCCAGCAGCCGGCGGCAGCATCGAGCGGATCGCGCAACGTGACGGTGATGGCGGAGGGATGCCCCATTGCCACCCCCTGGCGCACGACGACGCCACGCTCGCCGGGCGCGAGCCAGCCGTAGCGGCGCGCACCGTAGAGCAGGGCGGCGGCCGCTATGCCGGTCGCCGCATCTTCCGGATAGCCGGAAGCGCGCGGGAACTGACGCGCTTGCAGTACCGGTAACGCACGTCCGTTGCCAACGTCTTCCCGGGCACACGGGTACAGGCCGGTGGACCCGATGGCGTCGCATGTGGCGAGCATCGTCGTAAAGTCGGGTGCCAACGCCTGTAACTGTTCGACGCTGCGTAGCGGCACCAGCGTCTTCACGCGGCTGGTCGCGGCGTTACAGATACCTTCGAGCGCGATGTCGTCAGGTGAGATTCGCAGCGCCGCGCAAATGGCGGCGATGGCGCTGGCATCGATGACCGGTTCGGTGCGCCCGGCCGGCTGGCTCACTTCGATATGCTCGCCATCCGACGCGAGGCGGCCTTCGACCCGTCCGCTGAGCGTCTCAATCGTGACGGGGCTGCCATCCCATCGCCCGGCGCGACGCAACACCCACAACGCCCCCAGCGTCGCGTGTCCACACATCTCCATCTCGTGATTCGGTACAAAGAATCGAAAACGCCAGGCATTGCCCGCGTGTTCTGGAGCCATCACGAACGCGCTCTCGTGGCCATAGTGCGCAGCCACGGCACGCATGTCGTCTGCGGTCATGGCATCCGCATCGAGCACGATGGGCGCCGGATTGCCACCGTTCTCGGCAGCGGGAAACACACTCACCAACGAGACCGTCGCCGGCGTGGGGAGAGAAAGAGCAGTGGGTGACGTCATGGCGATAGGTGACTCGGAAAATGTCTCGGCGGGAGGCCTTGCACGACGTCTCGCTCCATCTCGCGACGGGCATTGCAGTGCACCGCGTGATGCCTCCCGAAAACGTCTAGGTTACGCGCCAAGCCGCCTGGCTGTCAGGTGGCGATGTGACGAATTTTCGATGGCTTTTCAGACACGTCCTTATCGGCATACGCATGTCAGCCTCCGGACGCACCGCGCTGCGCGGCATTGCGACGCTGACATCGCTCGCAACGCCGCATTGTGTCAGCTCGCGATGAACGTCGTGTCAACACGACATTTTCGGCGTACGCGGTTTCGGCATGTGGCCAATGGCCGGGCAAGCGTTCGAAATGGAGCGGTGTCCTATGGTTTACAATCCCGTCGGCCTCCCAATGACGAAAGGGGATGGCAGGGTGAGAAACGTCGCCCAACGGCCCGCTGGCCGGGGGCGACGTCCGGAGACAATGCGTCCGGACTTTGCGCGATCGGTTCTCTTATGGCGAGAACCGTGAGGTCTGCTTGTATCTGAGCACGGTCTGGGCAACAACGTGCCGCTCGCGATGGTTGCACTCTCGGTCGGCGCGGCAGGCATGCATTGCCACGATGCCGGTGTTCTGGACTTACCCGAGCGCGCCCCTTGCCGGTATCCGGTGGGGCGAAGGGTGACATGGCCCGCTTTCGCACCGCCAGCGTGAAGTCAACAAAAAAGCTGGCCTAGGCCAGCTTTTTTGTTGGATGCTGCGGTGTTCCCGGGCGGTCCTCACAGACCGCCCGCATCGCATGCTTTCCCGTCTTAGGCCTTCGTGGCGCTTTCCAGTGCCGCGTTGAACGTCTTGCTCGGACGCATGACCTGATCGAGCTTCTCGAAGTCCGGCTTGTAGTAGCCGCCGATGTCCGTCGGCTTGCCCTGCACGCTGGCGAATTCGCTCGCGATGGTCTTCTCGTTCTCGGTCAGTTGCTTGGCGAGCGAGGTGAAGGCCTTGGCCAGTTCGGCGTCGTCCTTCTGCTCGGCCAGCTCCTGCGCCCAGTACATTGCCAGATAGAACTGGCTGCCGCGGTTGTCCAGCTCGCCGGTCTTCGGCGACGGGCTCTTGTTGTTGTCGAGCAGCTTGCCGGTAGCGGCGTCCAGCGTCTTGGCGAGGATCTTGGCGCGTTGGTTGCCCGTCTTGATACCCAGGTCTTCCAGCGAGACGGCCAATGCCAGGAATTCACCCAGCGAATCCCAGCGCAGGTGGTTCTCTTCCACCAGTTGCTTCACATGCTTCGGTGCCGAGCCACCAGCACCCGTTTCGTACATGCCGCCACCAGCCATGAGCGGCACGATCGACAGCATCTTGGCGCTGGTGCCGAGTTCCATGATCGGGAACAGGTCGGTCAGGTAATCGCGCAGAATGTTGCCGGTCACCGAGATGGTGTCCAGACCGCGGATCACGCGCTCGAGCGTGTAACGCATGGCGCGCACTTGCGACATGATCTGGATGTCGAGGCCGTTGGTATCGTAATCCTTCAGGTACGTCTCGACCTTCTTGATCAGTTCGGCTTCGTGCGGACGGTACGGGTCGAGCCAGAACACGGCCGGCATGCCCGAGTTGCGCACGCGGTTCACGGCGAGCTTCACCCAGTCACGGATCGGTGCGTCCTTGACCTGGCACATACGCCAGATGTCGCCGGCTTCCACGTTCTGCGAGAGCAGCACTTCGCCCGTGGCGATGTCGACGATGTTCGCCACACCGTCTTCGGCAATTTCGAACGTCTTGTCGTGCGAGCCGTACTCTTCTGCCTTCTGAGCCATCAGGCCCACGTTCGGCACCGTACCCATCGTGGTCGGGTCGAAGTTGCCGTTCGTCTTGCAGAAGTTGATGATTTCCTGATAAATGCGGGCGAACGTGCTTTCCGGGATCACGGCCTTCGTGTCCTTCGGACGGCCGTCGGCGCCCCACATCTTGCCGCCGATACGGATCATGGCCGGCATCGAGGCATCGACGATCACGTCGTTCGGTGCGTGCAGGTTCGAGATGCCCTTGGCCGAGTCGACCATCGCCAGTTCCGGACGGTGCTCGTGGCAGGCGTGCAGATCGCGGATGATCTCTTCTCGCTGCGAGCTGGGCAGCGCTTCGATCTTCTCGTACAGGTTCACGAGACCGTTGTTGACGTTCACGCCCAGTTCGTCGAACAGCTTGCCGTGCTTTTCGAAGGCTTCCTTATAGAAGATCTTCACGGCGTGACCGAACACGATCGGGTGCGAGACCTTCATCATGGTGGCCTTCACGTGCAGCGAGAACATCACGCCGGTCTTGCGCGCGTCTTCCATCTGCTCTTCGTAGAAGTCGCACAGCGCCTTCTTGCTCATGAACATGCTGTCGATGATTTCGCCGTCGAGCAGCGAGACCTTCGGCTTCAGAACGATCGTCTTGCCGCTCTTGGTGACGAGCTCCATCTTGACGTCGCGGGCGCGGTCGAGCGTCATCGACTTTTCGCCGTGGTAGAAGTCGCCATGCTTCATGTGCGCAACGTGCGTGCGCGAAGCCATGCTCCACTCGCCCATGCTGTGCGGGTGCTTTCTGGCGTAGTTCTTGACGGCGAGCGGGGCGCGACGATCCGAGTTGCCTTCGCGCAGCACCGGGTTCACGGCCGAGCCGAGGCACTTCGAGTAGCGCTTCTGAATAGCCTTGTCTTCGTCGGTCTTCGGATCTTCCGGATAGTCCGGAATCTTGTAGCCCTTCGATTGCAGTTCCTTGACGGCGCTCTGGAGCTGGAACACCGATGCGCTGATGTTCGGCAGCTTGATGATGTTCGTGTCCGGTTCTTGCGTCAGACGGCCCAGCTCGGCGAGGTTATCCGGCACGCGCTGTTCTTCCGTCAGGAATTCGGGGAACTCGCCGAGGATACGGGCCGAGACCGAAATGTCGCTCGTCTCGACCGACACGCCCGCCGGTGCCGTGAACGTACGAATGATCGGGAGGAAGGAACTGGTGGCCAGAAGCGGTGCTTCGTCGGTCAGGGTGTAGATGATGCTGGGTTGCTGCGTACTCATCGCTGGTCTCGGATTCAAGAAGCAGGGAAAGGTGGGGGAACGCCGCTGACTGAGGTGCCAGTCCGCTAGCCATGACAAATTTCCCCGATTGTGACACGGGTCGGGGGCAAAACTGAAATGCCTTTTCGTAATGTGAATGCTTTGGTCTTATATAAGACTGCCTCTGTAGGCCCCATAACTTCGTGCAAAATCCCGCAACGTGCGGCGGGGCGTGGATCAGGGGGTGTGTTGATGGGGGACGCTGGGAAGATAAATATTAATGAATTTTATCTTTTAATAGAAATAATCTATTGAAAAGGGAGCGCCGAAGTCGGGTTCACCAGGCGAACCCTGAGCGAATGTCGTGGACGCGCCTCCGGATTCCCCGCTTGCCATGCCTATATCGTTGCGCTTTAATGGCGCCCACGCGCCGGCCCTGGGACGCCGCGCGTTCACTGCCGTTGCTGCAATGAAAACAGGTAGGCGCGCGACAGTGAGATTCGGCTGTACAAAGCAAAACCAAAAAATAGACCAGCAAGAGGCTACCGGCGCGGCCGGAGTCTCGTCGTATCGGGGATTCTTGGCATGTCCGTTCTATCGTTTCGCTGGCGCGCGTTCGTTGCGGCGGCGTTTTCCGTTGTTCTCGCCGGCGGGGCATACGCTTCCGAAGGCGCTGTAGTCGACGCTCGTTCCTTTGCTCAGCCAGGCTCGTCAGATTCGCCCGATGCAAAAGATCAGGCGCTTCAACAGGCGCGCGCATTGATGCACGCGAAGTCGCCCGATGCGGCCTACGCGGTGCTCGCTCCGCTGGAGGATCGTCTGGCCGGGGATTCGGCGTATGACTATCTGCTTGGCATCGCCGCGGCGGATAGCCGTCATCTCGAGGTTGCCGAACGAGCGTTGAAGCGCAGTGCTGCGGCGCGTCCCGATGACGGCCCCACGCATCTCGAGCTTGCCAGAACCTATTTCCTGCTGGGGCAACGCGAGAATGCGCGGCGCGAATTCGAAAGCGTGGCCGCAGGCGATGTGCCGGAAGGGGTGCGCCCGGTCATTCAGGCTTATCTGAACGCGATCAATGCGCCGGTGGGCGTGCGCACCGCGTGGTCGGGATACGTGCAAGGCAATTTCGGACGCGACACCAACGCCAACAACGCGACGACCAACTCGTCGATTGCCATTCCGTCGCTCGGCGGTCTGGTGTTCGTTCTCGACGGCAGCGCCCGCGGCACGCCCGCGAATTTTGGCGATGTGAGCGGTGGGTTGTCGGTGCGTCATGCCGTGACGGAGAACCTCGTGGTGTCGGGCGGTGCCGACATTGATATTCGCCGATATGGCGGCAACGCCCGGGGGTTCGATCAGGGCAGCTATATGTTCCAGCTTGGGGCGAACTGGCTATCCGGTGCAAACAACTTCGGCCTGCAATATGCCAATCAGCACATGTGGCTGGACGCGGAGAGCTATCGCAATCTGAACGGTTTCACGGCGCAGTGGACGCGAGATCTGGGTGACAGCCTTCAGGCTGCGGCGTTCGCGCAGTACACGCCGCTGCGCTATATGGGAACAGACGCGCGCGATGTGAACCGCGCGTTGGGCGGCGCCTCCATCGTCAAGGGATTCACGTCGGTGTATGGCGAGCCGGTGGTGTTTGCGTCGATGTATGCGGGACGTGAGAGTCCCAAGGACAACAATGCTGCGGCGTTCGGCAATCACCTGTGGGGCGGACGCTTCGGTGGCGAATGGCATGCGATGCCTAATCAGGTGCTGTTTGCGAACGTGAGCTTCGAGCGGCGCAACTACGACACGCTCGACAGCATGTTTCTCGTCGAGCGCCGCGACCGCCAGCTAGATGTGCGAGCGGGCTATTCGTATTTCGTGACGAAGGCATTTTCAGTCACACCGCAATACAGCTTCACTCGCAACCGTTCCAGTCTGACGCTGTATGACTATCACCGCAGCGTTTATGAAGTTGTGGCGCGTTATGACTTCCGCTGACACTTCGCGGGTGCGTGCCCGGTCTGTTTCCGACTTCGATATGTTGCCTTGCCGTCCTGATATGGAGCGAAAAATGACGTTGCGCAAACCGATACTGACCCGGGGGGTGTCTCGCGACGCCTTCCGGCGTGTGGCGGCACTTCTGAGTGCAATGCCGTGCTTGATGGTGGCCGGGATTTCGCCAGCCGCCGCTCAGACCGCGATCCCGGATTTCGGCCGCTTCGCG
This sequence comes from Pandoraea sp. SD6-2, assembly GCF_000389825.1. Classification (NCBI taxonomy): domain Bacteria; kingdom Pseudomonadati; phylum Pseudomonadota; class Betaproteobacteria; order Burkholderiales; family Burkholderiaceae; genus Pandoraea; species Pandoraea sp. SD6-2. The sequence goes on from NZ_KB944444.1 coordinate 149,746, forward strand.
CAACCCTCGGCACCGGGGAGTACTGTGCCGAGCGGCGCCGGTGGTAGTTTCACACAACTGAATCCGGGGCTTTATGTTCAGGTGCTGGACGGCTTGATCAACGTGACGAATCCTGGTGGCACGCAGCAGTTCGTTGCGGGACAGTTCGGCTTCACGCCGCAGCTCGCCACGCCGCCGGTCTTCATGCCCGTGAATCCTGGGCTGACGTTCACGCCGCCGTCCGTTTTTCGGGATCCGCCGCCTAATGTCGTGACGGCAGTCATTCCCCCTGTCGTGATACCGCCGGCCGCGCTGCCCAGCGTGCTGGCAAGTGGTTCGGGCTATTACCTGATGAACTGGGGCTCGGACGGTCTTGGTAATCTTGGCTCGGGAACGGCGACGTTCAATGTGTTGAACTGGCTGACCAACTTCACGGGATCGACCATGCCGTTCGCCGTGAATTCGACGTTGACGGCGATTGAGGTCGGCAAGCTCGACGACCTCGGTTGGGGGAGATGGACGTCGGGGAGTGTGTCCGATCACAACGTGGCGTTCGATCTGTCGACGTGGCGCTCAGGCATGCCATACCTCGTGGGGCGCCCGACGCTGGATGCCAATCTGCCGGTGTCGGGCACGATGACCTACGCGCTCGCCGGCGCAACGAAAGCTGTCGACATGACGACGGGCGCGGTTGGCACGCTATCGGGGGCGCTCAGCATTGCGTTTCAGAATGGGCAGTACAACGTCACGCCTAATTTGAATATTGCGATGCCCGGACAGACCTACGTGACGGGATCGGGGATCACGAGAGTCGGCCCGGATGGCGCACGGGGTACGTTCACCACCATGACACAGAACGTGACTGGTGGCGCGTGCGCGGGCAGCGCCTGCACGTTTTCGACGCAGGGCATGCTCACGGGCGCGGCGGCGAACAACGCGGGGATCGTTTATTCGCTGACGGGACCGGAGACGCGAGTGATCGGTGCAGCGGGGTTCAAGCGCTGATGATGGGGTGAGGCGATAGAGGCGTGCGGTGCGTCTGAAACCGTTGCACCGCTGGATATGCTGTCTGTTCGCCTATGAAAAATTGGTCCCGACCGGCAGAAGTCAGTATTAAAACAAGGGCTTGAGAGTGCCAGCCCAGGTTCGCCGATCGTCTCAAGACAACCCGTCACGCCATCTCGACTGATTACGCTGGACCGGTCTTCTCGCGCACCGGCTTCGCGGACGCCAGCGGCAGACCATCGATGCTCACCTGCAGGCCGTCCTGCCAGCCCGGAACCGGTGAGCGCAGCGTAAGGACCGAACCTGCGCCGCGGACAATCGCGTCGACGATCGCCAGACCAAGCCCGCTGCCTGTGGCGGTAGTCGCGCCGCGCTCGAACGGTTTCGTCAGGCGCTCAAGTTCATCGTCCGGCAGCACGGGTCCTTGATTCCTTACCCTGAGCGTACCGGCGACCGACAGCACAATCTCCACCGGTTTCCCGGGCGCACCGTGTTTGAGTGCATTTTCAACCAGATTGCGCACGACGATGGCGAATGCGTCCGGATCGATCCACGACGGTACGGGCTGGTCGGGCACGTCGAGCTGGATCGGCTGCGCCGATGCAACGCGCCGAAAATCCTCGACGACAAGCTCCAGCACCGGGCGCAGATCCTGCGGCGCGTCCCCGAGCACGCGTCCATTTTCGGCCTTCGCGAGTTGCATGAGCCTTTCGCTGACCCGCGACAAAGTGTGCAGGGCTCTCTCGACATGCTGTACGCGTTCCCGCGTGGCGGCGGAAGGCATTTCGGCCATGAGGCGCTGCGTCTGCGCGAGGGCTGCGGCAATTGGCGTGCGCAACTCGTGCGCGCTATTGGCAGTGAAGCTGCGCTCCGCAGCCAGCGCGCGGTCCAGGCGAGCCATCAGGTCGTTGACCGCGTCGGCGACCGGCGCGACCTCCGTCGGCAGTTCCTTCTTTTCGAGTGGGGTCAGGTCATTCTGGCCGCGTGCAGCGATGCTGTCGCAGAAGCGCCGGATTGGCCGTAGCCCGGTGCGGACAATCAGCCAGATGCCGCACAGGCCGACCGGCAGAAACAGGATGAGGACCCTGGCGACCGCGAGCGCGGCCTCAATCACTGCATGCCGGCGCGTGGCGAGCGGCTCGGCGATCATCAGGGAGATCGTGCCCTGCAAGCCCGGTTCGGCGTAAATCCGGTGCGACGCCGTGGAAGTGAAACCTGCTTTCAGGTCAGGCGGGAAGATGGCGAGATCGGCGTCGTGCGATTGCAGCAGGAGCTTGCCACTGTCATCGCGAACCGCGTAGGTCAGCAATTCGTCGTGCGGGCGAACGGCTGCGATACGGCGGCTGCCATCGTCATCGCCATCCGAATCGCGCCCGACGATATCCATGATGGCGAGCGGCAACAGGCGCTGCGCCGTTTCCTGCAACGCACTGTCCGACATCTGATCGACTTCGTGGCGCAGCACGTAGAATGAAGCGGCCGCAGCCGCGAGCGATAGCACCGCGAGCCCTGCAACCAGTGCTGCCGCCAGTCGACTTTGCAGGCTGCGCAGCATGGTCAGTCCAGTTTCAGCCGATAGCCGAGCCCACGCAAGGTCTCGATGACATCGGCACCGAGCTTCTTGCGCAGCCGGCTCATATGTACCTCGATGGCGTTGCTGCCAATTTCCTCGTTGAAGGAATAAAGGCGATCCTCCAGCCGGCTCCTTGATACGATCATCCCCGGATGCCGGATCAGGGCTTCGAGAAGCGCCCATTCACTGGCGGTCAGGTCGATGCGCGCGGCACCCCGCATCACGCTGCGTCCCGCCGTATCGATACGCAGTTCGCCGAGATTGACCAGGGGATTCGGATTGCCCGAATACCGGCGCGACACCGCGCTCACCCGCGCGGAAAGCTCGGACAGGTCGAATGGTTTGACGAGATAGTCATCCGCGCCGGCGTTCAGGCCGTCGATACGATTCGACACCTGGTCGAGCGCTGTCAGGATGATGACGGGCACGGTCGATCCACTCGCACGAAGCTGTCGCAGGAAGTCGAGCCCCCTGCCATCGGGAAGCAGCAGATCGAGCAGGACCAGATCGTAGTTGGCGGCCGCGAGGTGTCGGCGTGCTTCGGCGAGGTTGGTGACGAAGTCGGTCGGATGTCCGTCTTTCTCGATCTGGTCGCGAACGGCCTCCCCGAGCCAAGGCTCATCCTCGATGAGAAGGACTCTCATTAAGATCTCCCTGATGGGTGTCTCGCGTGACTTTGCCATGCGAACCTGTCGCGAACATGACGGAAATTTCCTGTGTCCGCAAGCTTGGCTTCAGGTTTGGGGTGCATTGTGGCGTCTAAGGATGGGAACGGGAGATGTTAGTTATGAAACACCTGCGAATAGCCAGACGCCTGGTGCTCACGATGTTTGTCCTTGTCGGCGCTGTCGGCATCCACTATCCCGCACAGGCGCACGACAGCGACGATTGCGAGGCCCCGGTCAACGCCTGGAAGCCGCGTGATGCCGTCCGGACGATGGCGCAGCAAAAGGGGTGGCAGATCGACAGGCTCAGGATCGACGACGGTTGCTACGAGGTCAAGGGGCGTGATGCCGATGGCCGGCGTTTCAAGGCAAAACTTGATCCTGTCACCCTCGATATCGTCCGCATGAAGCGTGAAGACGACGACCACGACGGAGCACGCGGACGCCTGCCGGATGCGAATTCTGGCAAGCCACCGGCTGACGCACCCTCCGAAGGTTTGCTGAAGCCCGGCACGAAGCCCCGGGTCCAGATCCGCTGACCCTTTATCGCCGATGCACCGCGTACCTCATCGGCGTTGGCCCTGCTGAAGCAGCGGCAGGCCAATGCGATGGGTGCGATGCCCCCCTTTTGCCTAAATCAGGAGAATCCAGATGAAACACGCATTCCCGATTGCCGTGCTTGCCGGTGCGCTTGCTGCTCCTTCACTTGCATCCGCGCGTCAGGTTTCGTTCGAAACGCAACTGTCGAACTATGGGGGAGATGGCGCTTACGTTGCCATGTATGTCACCGATCGCACCGGACGGTATCAGGGCACGCTGTGGGTGGCGGGGCGGAAAGCCAAGTACTACCGACACCTGCGCGACTGGTATCGCGCCACAGGCGGCACCGCAAAGGTGGACGGCATTACGGGCGCCAGCGTCGGCGCAGGCAAGACGCTGCGTGCGACGCTGGATCTTTCCGACACGCTGCTCGACGCCGGATATGAGGTCCACATCGACACCGCGGTCGAGGACATGAAGGAGTACCCATCCGAGGTCGTCGTGCCGTTGACCACCTCGGGCGCAAACAAGACGGTCAAGGGGAGCGGCTATGTGAAGTCGTTCCGCTATTCCCTGTAGCCAGGGGCAGGCGAGGAGGTGCCCGATGTTACGCAAGCTCCATTCAATCCCCGGTCTCATCGCTGCATTGCTGATGACGATCGTCGCCTTGACAGGCGCGGTGTTGTCAGTAAATCCGGCACTTGAGCACGCAAGTGCCGTCCGCCCAGACCTGGCGCCGTTGAGCGTGGCAACGCTCGCCAGCCGCGTGAGCACCTCGGTGCCCGGCGTCGAAACGCTCATGCGCCGACCGTCAGGGGAGATCATCGCGTACTACCATGTTGGCGGCGAACAGCGTGCATCGATCATTGATCCCGTGACCGGCAAGGCTGTCGGCGACTATCGCCCATCGCCTGTCGAGCGTTGGCTGAAGAACCTCCACCGCAAGCTCTTTCTCGGCGACGCTGGCCGGATAGCAACAGGCGCGACTGCCGCCTTCATGCTGTTCGCGGTGTTGTCTGGGCTTGTTTTGCTCGCACGCCGGATGGGCGGGTGGACGCATATTTTGGCCCCGATCCGGGGTGACGGGTTGCAGCGACTGCATAACGAGACTGCGCGAGCCGTGCTTGCCGGGCTCACGCTGTCGGCGATGACCGGGGTGGTCATGTCGTTGACGACGTTCGGCGTGATCCCGGAAGGCGGCGCGCAGGAGCCCAGCCTCAGCGTTTCGGCAATCACCCCGTCCCCGATGCCACTGCGGCAGTTGTCTGCACTGGCAATCGACGTCTCCAGGCTGCGTCAGTTGACGTTTGCCAACGCGGCCGACCCGAGCAGCGTCATCGAAGTGAATACGACGGATGGCGCCGGTTATGTCGATCCATCGTCAGGCAGATGGCTTGCCTTTCAGCCGGTCGACGCCTGGCAACGTTTGCACGGGATGGTCCGCATGCTGCACACGGGCGAAGGTCTATGGTGGCTTGGGCTGATCCTCGGCGCATCGTCGGCATCGGTGCCGTTGTTGGCCACCACCGGCGTGTTGCTGTGGCTGCGTCGTCGACGGAGCATGCCGAAGCTCGCCTGCAACGTGCCGGCACGCGACGCAGATACGGTGTTGCTAGTGGGTACGGAGGGCAATAGCACGTGGGGCTTTGCTTCGGCACTGCATGCAGCACTGACCAGGGCTGGCTTTCGCGTGCATGTTGCGCCGATGAACGATCTTGCAGCCGACTACCGCGGCCTGCGGTATCTGCTGGTCCTGACGGCGACCCATGGTGACGGCGATGCGCCGGAGAGCGCTGTACGATTCCTGCCGAAGCTCGAGCGTCTGATGATCCCTGGCGGGGTGGCGTTCGGGGTGTTGGGCTTCGGCGACCGTCAGTTTCCTCATTTTTGCGGGTATGCGCGAACGGTTCATGACGCGCTGACGGCCAAGGGGCTAGACGCACTGACCGATCCGGGCACGGTTGACCGGCAGTCTGAACCCGAATTCCGGCAGTGGTGCACGGGGCTCGCCGAAAGGCTCGGCGTGTCGCTCGATATTCGCTACACGCCATTGCTGCCTCCCACGATACCGCTCAAGCTCGTCTCACGAGACGACTACGGTGCCGATAAAGAGGACATGACTTCGGTGCTGCGCTTCATGCCTGCCGAGGGGGCAAGATACTGGGCCCTCCTGCTACGGCGGCGGCTGCCTCGGTTCGAGACGGGGGATCTGCTCGGCGTCGTGCCGCCGGGCGCCACCTCGCCCCGGTACTACTCGCTCGCGAGCGCGGCGGCGGACGGCGTGGTCGAGATCTGCGTGCGGCGTCACCAGAACGGCGTGTGTTCCGGGTATCTCACGGACCTGCGGCCCGGCGAAACGATTGAGGCATTCATGCGGCCGCACGCGTGTTTTCGGCCGGGGGCCGGAAGTGCTCCGGTGATCCTGATCGGGGCCGGTACTGGGATCGGTCCACTGATCGGGTTCATCCGGCACAACGCGGTTCGTCGTCCGATGCACCTGTATTTCGGTGCGCGCGACGCTGACGATGGCTTCCTGTATCGCGACGAACTCAAGCATCTGGTAGCCGACCGGCGACTGCGGGCGCTCACGACTGCCTTCTCACGTTCCGGAAGCCGGAGCTATGTGCAGGAGCGCCTTGTCGCCGATGCGCAGAGCCTGCGCACGCTGGTTGCGCACGGCGCGCAAATCATGGTGTGCGGCGGCCGCAGGATGGCGGAAGGTGTCGCGCAGGCGTGGGAACGTATTTTGATGGATACCGGCTTGTCCGTCGAACAATTGAGAGCGCAGGGGCGCTATGTCGAAGATGTCTATTGAAGCGTTGCCAGACGCGCAACTTAAGCTCTGGCGCCTTAGCGGCGCGACGATGGGAACCCGCTACACTGCGGCCTTCCATGCGTCGCCGACGACGGATGAAAAGGAACTGGCGGCGCGGCTTGCGGCGGCGGTTGGCGCGGTTGACGAGCAGATGTCGAACTGGAAGGAAAGCTCCGACCTGTCGCGGCTGAATTGTGCCGAGCTGGACTGCTGGGTGCCGGTATCCAGAAGTCTTGCGGTTTTGCTCGCACGTGCGCTGGAGATTGGCCGTGATACGCACAACGCCTTCAACATCGGCGTCGGTGACCTTGTTGGTATGTGGGGTTTTGGGCCATCGGGCGAGCAGCGTGCACATCATCCAGGCGCGGTGGAGACGTCGCGAGCGAGCCCATGTTCGTCTGTGAGCGATCTGATCGACGTGGATGTGCAACAGTGCCGGGTGCGCAAGCGTGGATCGGTTGCGTTGGATCTGTGTGGCATTGCAAAGGGATTCGGCGTCGACGAACTGGCACGCGTGTTGAACGAGCACGGGATCGGCTCATGGCTTGTTGGCATCGACGGTGAAATGCGCGCTTGCGGAAGCAAGCCGGATGGGTCGCTGTGGGCGATTGCGCTTGAAGCCCCGGATGACGAGCGGCATACCGCAATGAGTGTGATCGAACTAAGTAATGCCGCCATTGCGACGTCCGGCGACTACCGTCACTGGGCCGACATCGACGGTGTGCGTGTCTCGCACACAATGGATCCCAGAACCGGTGCGCCACTGTGCAGTTCCGTTGCGTCGGTGACGGTCATTGCACCGACATGCGCGGACGCGGACGCTTACGCGACAGCCTTGTTGGTGCTAGGCGTGGATGCAGGGCGAGATTATGCCCAGCGCCGGCGCCTCGACGCACTCTTCGTCGTGCGCGACGGCGGAGCGCTGCGCATGATCGGGACTGGCTGTTTTGCCAACGAGCAGCAGGCAGATTAAAGGCAAATACGTTTGCCGACAGGAAGGGCAGGGCATCGATCGTGATGCCTCGTTTTCCGCGCAGCCCGGGAGCCGCTGCGAAGTGAGGGGGCTCTTTGGGCAATGCTGCATGAAGCAGGCCGATGCGTAGGCAGAATGATTGATGCTGTGGCCGGTGAGGCCCCGATGTCGAATGTCCGACTTTGCGCGGGGTAATCTTTCCTTCGGACGAAGGCTCGCCAGAAGTCTCCGCATCTTTTGATCGATGCCCCGTGTTGCGCCATACGAGTTCTTGTTGAGGTCTGGACGCATTTTCTGACTGCACCGCCCTTGCACCTAAAGCTCTCGAAGAGGTTAGGCACCAAAAGAAAAAGGCCCTCGGCAATTGCCTGAGGGCCTTATTCCGCGCGGTTCGCGCAAATTTGGTGGGTGGTACAGGGATTGAACCTGTGACCCCTGCCGTGTGAAGGCAGTGCTCTACCGCTGAGCTAACCACCCAAATCATTAACTAAATCAATGATTTAGTGCTGATTGCTAACGCTTTCGTTTCGCAATCAGGAGCAGAACTTTAACTGTTTTCGTAGAAGCCTGCAACTTTTCTTTCGTTCTTTTTTGCTGCCGCCGTGACGATATCTCTCGATCACTTCACGCCGTTTCTCGCGATGACTCGCAAGCAGCAAAGACCGCAATTATAGGGATGTTTTCTTCGCTTGGGAAGAGCGCCATGCGAAATTTTCGCAAAGTCCCGGATCGTGCTGCGCGAACTTACGCGGCGGAAGGCGCATCGCCTTCGGGCGGTGCCGGTTCTTTGCGCCACACGCACGTGCCCTTCACGCTCTTGTCGATGCCGTTCAGCACGTCATCGTGCAGCGCAATCTCTTCGGTCGCGGCTGCGATGATCGGCAGGTCGAACTGACGCAGCGAAATCTTCTCGCGATGTGCGCCGGCTTCCCCATCGTCGCCATCGTACGTATCCATGACGAGACTTTCCTGACCGCGCGTCATGGCGAGGTAGACGTCGGCAAGCAGTTCCGCGTCGAGCAATGCGCCGTGCAGCGTGCGGTGCGCATTGTTCACGCCGAGACGCTCGCAAAGGGCATCCAGCGAATTGCGTCGGCCTGGGAACATCTCGCGGGCCTGCATCAGCGTGTCGATAAGGCTTGCGCAGTGCTGCATGAATGGCGGCCAGCCGAGACGGCCGAACTCCATGTCGAGGAAGCCCAAATCGAACGCGGCGTTGTGGATGATGATCTCAGCGTCGCGGCAATATTCGCGCAACTCTTCAGCGATCTCGGCGAATTTGGGCTTGTCGGAGAGGAACTCGGTGGTCAACCCGTGCACCGCCAGTGCGCCCGGATCGCTGTCGCGTTCGGGGTTGATGTAGAAGTGCAGGTTGTTGCCGGTCAGGCGGCGATTGACCAGTTCGACGCAACCGATTTCCAGCAGACGGTCACCCGTCTTGGCATTCAGGCCAGTGGTTTCGGTATCGAGGATCAGTTGTCGCATGATGTTCGGTGAGTCTCGTGTGTTTTCGGAATTGGCGCGCTGCGGGCCATGACGCCTCACGCAACGCGCGGATGGTGCTTGTCGGATCGCCGTCGCCGCGCTAACCGCGACGCAGACTCTCCACGCCGCGATTGGCCAATTGGTCGGCGGCTTCGTTGCCTTCGTGCCCCGCGTGGCCTTTCACCCAGCGCCAGTCGATCTCGTGTTTCTGCGAAACGACATCGAGCGTTTGCCAGAGATCGGCGTTCTTCACCGGCGCTTTGGCTGCCGTTTTCCAGCCGCGCGTCTTCCAGCCGTGAATCCACTCGCTGATGCCTTTCTGCACGTATTGCGAGTCGGTGTGGAGCACAACGTGGCAGGGCTTGGTCAGCGCTTCGAGCGCGCGAATGACGGCAAGCAGTTCCATGCGGTTATTGGTGGTGTTGGCTTCGCCGCCGAACATTTCCTTGCGGTGTTTGCCCGCGACGAGCAGGGCGCCCCAACCGCCGGGGCCGGGGTTGCCTTTGCAGGCACCGTCGGTATAAATCTCAACTTGCGGCAAGGTCATCTCTCAAACAATCAATCGGGCGCGTCGGTCGCTTCGGCCATCTGGCGATGCGTGGTGTTGGGCGTAGCGACCGGTGCCGCCGCTGGCTGGAGGCCGAGTATACGCTTGCGGACTTTGCCGACCAAGCGCATGCCCCGCACCCGCTTGACCGCCCGCACTGCATAAAGCGCACCGAAGATCGGCCACCAACGGTCGCCTGCCGGTTCCATGAACTCGAAGCGTTGCAGCCAGTGGTCGCCGCGCAACGGCGGACGATAGCAACCGAAGCGTCCGCGATCGATGTCGAAGGACAGCAGCTTAAGCCAGTCTTTCAGACGCGTGAACGCAATGAGATCGGCGCCCGGCGGCAGAAATGGCGCACCGGCCAGCTTGCCCAGTTCCTCGCGCGCGCCCCACAGGCTCAGATTGTTGAAGCCGGTGATGATGACTTGTCCCTCGGGCACGAGAATACGCTCGACCTCGCGCAGGATGTCGTGCGGATTCTCGGCAAATTCGAGCACGTGCGGCAGTACGACAAGATCGGTGCTTGCCGTGGCGATGGGCAACTCGTCGAACCGGCTCACGAGGATGTCGCGGGCGACCATGGCCGCCGAACTCGCGTCGCACGACGGTGTGCTGCCGGTCGTATCGCTGGCGGCCTTGGTCATGAGCGGCGGTGCTTCAGCGCCGCGCGCGGCAGGAAGAATGAGGCCCCGGTAAGGCATGCGGTTCTCGCGCAGCGTATCCAGCTCGGGACGGCCGAGTTGCAGCGCGTGATAGCCGAACAGATCCCCGACCCATTGGTCGAAGAGGGCCTGTTCCCACGCGAGCGCGTAGCGGCCTGGCGGTGAGACGAGCCAGACGGGCCAGTCTATAATCGGACGTTCTGACATGGTGGCGAGTATATATGGATGCGCACACAGATGCGGCGAGTAAGCAGTCGGCCGGTACACTGACAGTCTTTCCCGTCCCCGCGTTCCAGGACAATTATCTCTGGGTCATCGATGACGGCAAAGATGCCGTAGTCGTCGACCCGGGCGACGCCGCCCCGGTGCTCGCCTATCTCGAATCGCGCGGCCTCACGCTGCGCGCCATTCTCGTCACGCACAAGCATGCCGACCACATTGGCGGCGTCGGCACGCTGCTCGAGCATTTCGACGTTCCCGTGCACGGCCCGGCCCGTGAGGCCATCGCATGTGTCGATCATCCGCATGACGGTGGCGAGACGGTTCACATTGCAGCCCCGGCCATGACATTGGAAGTGATCGACGTGCCCGGCCACACGTCGGGCCATATCGCGTACTTCCTCGGCACCGGTGCAGGCGCACCGCGCCTGTTCTGCGGCGACACACTGTTCTCGTGCGGTTGCGGCCGCCTGTTCGAGGGCACGCCCGCGCAGATGCTCGCGTCGCTCGATGCGCTTGCGGCACTCCCGCCCGCCACGCTCGTGCACTGCGCTCACGAATACACCCTGTCGAACATTCGCTTCGCGCTGGCCGTCGATCCGGACAACGCGGCACTTGCCGCGTGGCATCGGCAGGCAACGGCGCTTCGCGATGCCGGTCGCCCAACGCTGCCCACCACGCTCGCTCAGGAGCGGGAGACGAACCCTTTCCTGCGCAGCGACGCGCCGGCTGTCATCGCCGCCGCCCAAGCACATGCCGGCCACGCCACGCCTTCCCGCGAGGCGGTATTCGCCACCGTGCGCCGTTGGAAAGATACCTTCCGCTAATCGGAGTGCTTCATGACCGGAGTGCGTCATGCTGTCAATAGCGTGACGCATCATGACTTCTGCTATGAGACGGACGTTGACATCTTCGTGCGCGCCTGCTCAACCCTGCCGGATCGCCTCGAATGCGAAGTTTCGGTACCGTTTCGATGGCATCGAGTACGCCGCTCAGATGTATCTCTTCGACCACATTGCTGGAAATTAAACTAAGGGATAACCCCCATTTTTGGGGCGTTTGGGCATAAATTTTGCAAAAAAATTAGGCAGAAAGGTTGACGCATCCGAAGGGTTTCCTTACCATCCATGCCAATTTCATGAAGATGTCACTCAATTTGAGCCCGATCAATGCGACTTCTCGTTAGCTTGCTACTGACGCTGCTTCTTGCGGCTTGCGCCAGCACAGCGCCGACTACAGGTGCGTCGAATTCCACCCCCGAAGCGCAGAGCAAGTCACCTCTCGCGTCGACCGCCAAAGGCAAGCAGCGAGTCTCCAGCGATCAAACCATCGATCTCGATAACGACTCGTTGAACGATCTGGCCTACGGCACCGACGCCGATCTCTGGTCACGCATTCGTCATGGTTTCGCCATCCCCGATCTGGATACCGACCTCGCGCAGGACCGCACGCAGTGGTACGCACAGCGTCCTGAATACGTCGAGCGCATGATCCAGCGGTCGAACAAATATCTGTTCCACATCGTTGAAGAACTTGAGCGCCGTCACATGCCGACGGAGCTGGCGTTGCTGCCGTTTGTGGAAAGTGCGTACAACCCGCAGGCGCTCTCGACGGCCAAGGCCGCCGGTATGTGGCAGTTCATTCCGAGCACGGGCAAGACGTACAACCTCAAGCAGAACATGTTCCAGGACGAGCGCCGCGACGTGCTCGCCTCGACGACCGCCGCGCTCGATTACCTCTCGAAGCTCTATGCGATGTTCGGCGACTGGCACCTGGCGCTCGCTGCCTATAACTGGGGCGAGGGCAACGTGCAACGCGCGATCGACCGCAATCAGGCGCAAGGTCTGCCCACCGATTACCTGAGCCTGCGTATGCCGACCGAGACACGTTATTACGTGCCGAAGCTGCAGGCGATCAAGAACATCATTGCGCATCCGGACCTCTACAGCGTGAAGCTGCCCGAGATTCCGAATCACCCGTATTTCGTCAGCGTGACCACCAAGCGCGACATCGACGTGGCGCTCGCCGCGAAGCTGGCCGATCTGCCGCTCGACGAATTCCATGCACTCAACCCGTCGTTCCGCAAGCCCGTGATTCTCGGCGCCGCGCAGCCGCAAATTCTGCTGCCGTTCGACAGCGCCGAAGTGTTCCAGCGCCGGTTGAAGGGCTACGACAAGCCGCTGTCGAGCTGGACGACGTACACGTCGGCTTCGCGTGAGCGTCCGGAAGATGTGGCGCTCAAGCTGGGTGTCGACGCTGCCATCATCCGCTCGGTCAACAACATTGCACCGCGTATGCGTCTGAAGGCCGGCTCGACGCTGCTGGTGCCGCGTTCGAACGACATCGATCAGGACATCAGCGCGTCGGTGGCCAGCAACGCGGTGCTGGCGCTGGAGCCGGATCTTCCCGACACCCGCAAGGTCATGGTGCGTGCGCGCAAGCACGACACGCTCGCCAGCGTTGCCTCGCGCAGCGGTGTGAGTGTGGCGCAGATCAAGAGCTGGAACCGCCTGCGTCGCGATACGCTCACGTCGGGCCAACTGCTGGTGCTGCATGTACCGGTCAAGGATGCCTCACGCGTGATGGCCGCTTCCGCCGCACCGGCGGCACCGGCAGCCAAGGAAGACGACGACGCACCGCGCACGCGCATGGTGCGTGGCAAGAACGGCAAGATGATTCGCGTGGTCGACCGCCGCCCGGCCGCCAGTCCGGCCAAGGCCGCCGTGGCCAGCAGCAAGACCGCCCCGGCAAAGGTCGCGTCGAAGGCGCCCGCGAAGGCCCAGGCAAAGACGGTAGCCAAGACGGCTGCCAAGGCGCCCGCGAAGGTCACCAAGACGGCGCAGCGCTAAGCGCCAGTCTTCTCCGGTTCACCCGGCGATCATCGCATCGCCGGCGTCAAACAAAACGCCCGTGAGGATCTCCCTCACGGGCGTTTTGTATTTGCGGCCGGGAATGTCTCCCGCGTCTCTGGGCCCGCTTCACACCTGCTTCGGAAAATTCCTATGAATAGACCGGCTCTCGTTTCCTATGATGAAGACGCGGATGGATCCGTTCGGATTCACTCAAAAAGGAATCCTAAATGAAGGGTCAAATGGGAACCACGAAGGCAGTGACCGAACTTGATGTGCTGTCCTCGGTGGACGCCACCCATGCTATGCGCGGTGTTCCTGGCAATGGCGCTGGTGGCATCGCGGTCCCGCCGCGCAGTTTCTCGCCGATTTGTATTCCGCCGTTGCCGGTGGCCACTGGGGGTAACGCCTGAGGTGACGGATTCGATGCGAATCGGAGCCAACTCGTGTGCGAACGCGCTGGTTTTCCGTCATCTGGCGCTCGATGTGCACGTCGTGGGTATCGATGGGCATATGGTGGTGCACAAGCTCTCCCGCGATCGCCACTTGAATCTCTCATACGACCATTCACAAGCGCTACGCCGTTTGATCGGCGTTCAGCGTCAGCCGTTTTACGCCAACGCGTGGGCCGTGGCGCAGGGACACATCGTCGGTGACGATCCGCCGCGCCGAGAGCAACTCGCCGTGATCTTCGAGACACCCGCCTGAGCCGAGGTGGAGCGCGGTGAGCCGCGGCAAGTTGGCGTTACGACTCAATTCAAACGGAGCCCGCAATGAGAATTGCCCGCCTGAGACCTGGGCCGGCCGAGCGGCACGTGCCGTTGCCCGGAGCCGTCGTACTGCGTGCCCTGGATGGCCAGCCCGCAGCCCGCATTTGTCCTGAAACGAGCGGTGAGCGCCAGCACACGAGTGGCCAGAGCGAGTTGCTGGCCTGGTATGTGAGCGGCCACGTATTCCGCAAGGAGGATGGTCAGGAAGTGGCGCCGGGGCTCGAACTGGCCCGCACGGCGATCGAATCGCCGGAGCGCTTCGTCGAGCAGTTCTGGGGGCATTACCGGGTCATCGTGCACGACCGCTGGTGCGCGACGACGCTCGTTCTGTGCGACCCATGTGGCCACTGTCCGACGTATTACCGCTTTTGCCGAGACGGGGCGGTGCATGTCGCCGCGAACCCGGCTTCGATTGCCGACGCCCGCCCGGCGTTCAATAGCGACGCACTCAAGTCCTTTCTCGTTCATGGCGACATTGGTGGCGTGCAGTGTGCGCTGCACGACGTGGAACGTCTGCCGCTGGGACATGCGCTGTGGATTCCCGAGCGCGGCGCGCCGAAGACCCGTGTCGTGTGGTGGCCGTCGTGGCAACAGCGCGGCGACGCGAATGGGGCCGGCGAAGTGGCGTCTGGCGAGGGGGTGCTGGGACTGTTGCGCCGATCGGCAGAGCGGTGCCTCGGAGACAAGCCTGCCGTGCTTGAGCTGTCGGGCGGCGTCGAGTCGACATCGCTCGCGTTGGCGCTTGCCGAGTCGGGGCGTGCCGGCAACTGCACTGCGGTGAATCATCGTGATCCGGCATTGCCATCGAGCGACAGGTCGCATCATGCGGACAACGTCGCGCGGCATGTGCGTATGGCGTTCGAGCGTTTCGATATCGAACATGGCGCGTTTTCTCCGCCTGCGACGATCCCGCGTCTGGCGCGTCCTGCGCTGCATGTGTGCATGCTCGCGCAGCTCGACGCCCTGCGCGAACGGCTGACGTCTTACCGCGACCACCGGCTCGTCAACGGGCATGGCGGCAATGCCATCTTCCTCGCCTCGCCACCTGATGGCGCGCTTCTCGATGCTTTTGCCGACGGTCAGTGGCGGCGAGGATTCGGTGCGTGGCGAGATCTGGCGGTGATGCAGCGCTTGCCGCTATGGTGGGTGTTGCAGCGCGCCTTCGTGCAGTTGCGGCAGCGTCACGCCGATCCCCTGGCAGCACAGGCGAGCGATCTGCTTACGGCAGCGGCCTGCGATGGTCAGGCCGAGGGCACTGAGCCGCTCGCCCAGGCGTGGCTCGCGCAATGGCCGCTTCGGATACGCCCAGGCAAGCGCGTGCAGATTCTGCGCACGCTGGGTAACCTTCGCGACATCGAGGTGCACCCGTCGCTGGCTGCGAGCGGCACGGTGTTTCCGTTCCTGACGCAGCCGGTCATCGAAGCGGGTTTCGCCATGCCGACGTACCGCCTTTTCAATGCGATCTACAACCGGCTGCCGTTGCGCCGCGCGGCCTATCTTGCAAGCGGCCTGCCGAATCTCTGGCAGCGCGACAAGGGGATGACGACGGGCATCGTGGAGGCGGGCGTGGCGGCCAACCTCCAGCATGTGGAAGAGGTGTGTCTGGAGGGCTACTGTGCTGTGTCGGGATGGATCGACCGCGACGCATGCCGGCGGGCCATCGGCCGCATTGCGCATCACCATCTCGAATCGATGGCGACGATCCGGCGCTTGTATGCCGTAGAGATGTTCGTGCGCGGCTGGCGGGAGGATGCAGGCCAGCATCGGGCGGCACCGGCATGACGTGTCGGACGGGCAGGCCGACAACACAACAACACAACAACGCGGCAACATCGCCGACCCGGCCTGACGCCATGTCCGTGTAATCCCCTAGGGTTTCGCGGGCAGGGCGAGGTCGCCCGGTAAGCCTTCCGTAAGCGTCAACGCGCACACTGAACGCGAGGCACGTCACCCGTGCCTGACGATTTCATTGCACCGAAACGCATTGCCGTTCGATGGCGATGCGCGACCGACTCCGCCGGCCCGATCCGGCGCCGCGCCAGCTCCGTTTCGCCCCGGCACCGCCGGTATGGCATGACGGGCGCGCGAGCCAATTCATATATGCAAGGAGACAATATGACTTCGTATGCGTCGTTTCACGCCCGCTCGATTACCCCCGATTCGCGCGCGGCCTTCTGGGAGGAGCAGGCCCGGCTGATCGATTGGGAGACACCTTTTACGCAGGTGCTCGACTATGACAAGCCGCCGTTTGCCCGCTGGTTCGTCGGTGGTCGAACGAATCTGTGCCACAACGCCGTCGACCGCCACCTTCCGTCGCGCGGCACGCAAAACGCACTGATCTGGGTGTCGACGGAGACCGAACAGGAACGTGTCTACACGTACGACGAACTGGCCGCGGAAGTCAATCGCATGGCAGCGTCGTTGCAATCGCTGGGCGTTGCGCGTGGCGAGCGGGTGCTGATCTACATGCCGATGGTGCCTGAGGCGTTGTTCGCGATGCTCGCGTGTACGCGTCTGGGCGCAATCCACTCGGTGGTGTTTGGCGGCTTCGCGTCCGTCAATCTGGCGACCCGCATCGACGACGCGCGACCGAAAGTCATCGTCTCGGCCGACGCCGGTTCGCGCAATGGCAAGGTCGTTCCGTACAAGCCGTTGCTCGACGAGGGCATCACGCTTGCGCAGTACAAACCGTCGAGCGTGTTGCTCGTCGACCGGGGGTTGGCACCGATGACGCGTGTGGAAGGCCGCGATGTCGACTACGCGTCATTGCGCGAACAACACCTCGATGCCTTGGTGCCATGCGAATGGCTTGAGTCGAGTGAGCCGTCCTACGTGCTCTACACGTCTGGCACGACGGGCAAACCGAAAGGGGTGCAACGCGATACCGGCGGATATGCGGTGGCGCTGGCGGCGTCGATGCAGCATATTTTCTGCGTGAAACCGGGCGACACGATGTTCTGCGCGTCGGACATCGGTTGGGTGGTCGGACACAGCTACATCGTGTACGCGCCGTTGCTCGCGGGCATTGCCACCGTGATGTACGAGGGCACGCCGATCCGTCCCGATGGCGGGATCTGGTGGCGCATTGTCGAGAAATACAAGGTAACGCAGCTTTTCACCGCCCCGACGGCGATTCGTGTGCTTAAGAAGCAGGATCCGGCGTACCTGACGCAATACGACCTGTCGTCGCTGCGGCTGATTTTCCTCGCAGGCGAGCCGCTCGACGAGCCGACGGCGCGCTGGCTCACCGAGGGCGTAGGCAAGCCGGTCGTCGACAACTATTGGCAGACCGAGACCGGTTGGCCGATCCTCGGCATGACGCGTGGCGTCGAAGTCTTGCCGGGCAAGCTCGGATCGCCGGGCAAGCCGGTGTACGGCTACGATGTGAAGCTTGTTGACGAGGTGACGGGAGAGGACTGCGGCCCGAACCAGAAGGGCGTGCTGGCCATCGAAGGGCCGCTGCCACCCGGGTGCATGAGCACGGTGTGGGGCGACGATGCCCGCTTCGTCAAAACCTATTGGCAGACGGTGCCGGGCCGCACGCTGTACTCCAGCTTCGACTGGGGGCTGCGCGACGAGGATGGGTATTACTTCATTCTTGGCCGCACCGATGACGTCATCAACGTCGCGGGTCACCGGCTGGGTTCGCGTGAGATCGAGGAGAGCATTGCAAGTCATCCCGCCGTGGCGGAAGTGGCGGTCATCGGTGCCCAGGATGCGCTCAAGGGGCAAGTGGCGATCGCATTTGCAGTGTTGCGTCAGCCGGAACTGGCCGCGACGCCCGAGGCGCGTCTGGCGCTGGAAGGCGATGTCATGAAGACGGTCGACAAGCAATTGGGCGCGGTAGCGCGTCCGGCGCGAGTATTCTTCGTGACCACGCTGCCCAAGACGCGCTCCGGCAAACTGCTGCGCCGTGCGATTCAGGCGATATGCGAGGGCCGCGAGACGGGCGATCTGATCACGCTTGAGGACCCGGTGGCGCTGGAGCAGGTGCGCGATGCCGTGAAGGGCGTGTAGCTGATCGAGGGCTTCGGGAGCGAAGCCTTCGATGACGATGACGGAAAGCAAGACTGCGGCGCATCCGATTTTTCGGACTGCGCCGCAGTGCATTTTGACGGCGGATATGATTCGATATCGGTAATCGACGTCGCGTTACGACATGCGGTCGACCATCGCCGGTATGATCTCGCGAGACGTCTGCGGGACAGGCGACTGTTTTATCCGCGGCGGGCGTGCGCGCCCATGACCGTTCATTACTCATCGACATGACTTCACCCAACCCGGCCGCGTGGCGGCAGAAAGCGATGCTCCTTGTGGTGTCCGTCGGCTTCTTCATGCAGACGCTGGACTCGACGATCGTCAATACGGCGCTGCCTGCCATGGCGCGCGATCTCGGTCAATCGCCGTTGCACATGCAGGCGGTGGTCATCGCCTATGCGCTGACCATGGCCGTGACGATTCCGTTATCGGGATGGCTGGCGGACCGCCTGGGCACGCGTGTGGTTTTCTCCAGTGCATTGACGATTTTCTCCATCGGCTCTGCAATGTGCGCCTATTCCGGCACGCTCGAGGCGCTGGTCTGGTGGCGCGTGGTGCAGGGATTCGGCGGGGCGATGCTGCTGCCGGTGGGACGGCTGGCGGTGTTGCGCACCTTCCCGCGCGAGCAATTCTTGCAGGCGCTCGCATTCGTTGCGGTGCCGGGAATGATCGGTCCATTGATCGGGCCGACGCTGGGCGGGTGGCTCGTCAAGGTGGCGTCGTGGCATTGGGTGTTCCTGATCAACGTGCCGGTTGGGGTGGCGGGGTGCGTGGCGGCGCACTTCTTTCTGGTTAACGCGCGCGCCCCGCACCAGACGCCGTTCGACCTCAAGGGCTATCTG
The DNA here is from genome assembly GCF_000389825.1 of Pandoraea sp. SD6-2. NCBI lineage: Bacteria > Pseudomonadati > Pseudomonadota > Betaproteobacteria > Burkholderiales > Burkholderiaceae > Pandoraea > Pandoraea sp. SD6-2. The sequence goes on from NZ_KB944444.1 coordinate 168,711, forward strand.
TTGCTCTGCGTCGGTATGGTGGCGACCTCGCTGGCGCTCGACCGGCGTGCCGACATGGCGGGCGCGCACGCCCTCATGCTGGTGTTGCTGGTGGTGGGGTTTGCCGGCTTTGTCGCCTACGGGCTATACGCGAACCGAGCGCCGCAGCCGTTGTTTTCGCTGGCGATGTTTCGTGTGCACACGTTCAGCGTCGGGTTGCTGGGCAACCTCTTTGCGCGAATCGGCATCGCGGCGGTGCCCTATCTCGTGCCGCTGCTGCTGCAAGTGAGCCTTGGCTATACGGCCTTCGAAGCGGGGCTGCTGATGCTGCCGATCACGATCACGGGCATTTTCGCCAAGAGTCTCGCGACACATCTGGTCATGCGTTACGGCTATCGGCCGGTGCTGGTGTGGAACACGATCCTTGCCGGATGCGTGATGGCGAGCTTCGCCGCCGTCACCCCCAACTATCCGATGCCATTGTTGATCATCCAGTTGGGGATTCTCGGCGGCATCAATTCGATACAGTTCACGGCCATGAACACGCTGACGCTCAAGGACCTGACTCCAGACGATGCCAGCGGTGGCAACAGCCTGTTCTCGCTCGTGCAGATGCTGGCAATGAGCTTTGGTCTGACCGTGGGCGGTGCGCTTCTGGTGACGTTTACCGGGGCGTTCGGCGCGAGTGAGGGCGTTGGGGCGCTGCCCGCATTCCGGTCGACGTTCGCGTGCGTCGGCGTGATCACCTGTTGTTCTGCATGGATCTTCGCGCAGTTGACCGATCGTGAGCAGATGGCCGATGGCGACGGCGACACGCAGGCACAGGCCGTGACGGCTACGCCTGCGCCGCCGACAAATTAGCCGCGACGAATCGAAATGACCATGGGGGACGCTTAGGCCCTTCAGCCCCTTGAAGTAAAGGGTTTGTCGAGAATTTCAGGTGCGCGAATGGCATCGATCAGCAGGCCGAGGAAGGCTTCGACGGGGGCGGGCAGGGTGCGACCGGCCATCGTCTGCACTTGCAGTGAGCGCTGATGCAGTGCCGGATTCCGAATGGGAATGGCGACGAGCCCTTCGGGCGCGAGACGACTGCGCACCGTGAGCAGACCTGTGAGTGTCACCGCATTGCCTGAGCGCACGAAGCTGTGCAATGCGGCGTGATAGTTGCTCACGAACACCGGTTCGAACAACAGGCCTTCGAGCGTGCAGCAAAGGTCGAACATCTGCCGGATGGTCACGCCGGCGTTCGACAGTGCCAGCGGATACGGCAGCAGGTCGGCCAGCGCGACGTCGCGCCGTTTGGCGAGCGGGTGGCGCTTGGCCATCAGGGCATAGATCGGCGCTGGCTGCGTGTGCACGACCTGCACCCCTTTTTCAGGGGCGACGCTGAAACATACGGCGATGTCGGCCTCGCCATCTCGCACCCGTACGGTGGCTTCGAACGGCGAGACGACGTCGAGCAGGAAGTGTGCGCCGGGATACGTTTCGCGAAAGCGCGCAAAGACTTGTGGCAGGAAATCCCGCGCCACCCCCTCGGCGCTGGCGACGCGAATCGTCGCGCGTCCCACTTCCGCGAGTCCTCGGATTTCCGAGGTGACACGCTCAGCATCGAGCAGCACGCGACGCGCATGATCGGCGAGCAACTCACCGGCTTCGCTTAACACCATGCCACGTGGCCGGCGTTCGAACAGCGGCGTGCCCAGATCCTCCTCGAGCTTTGCGATCTGACGGCTCAGGGCCGAGACGGCCACATGCAGGCGCTCCGAGGCGCGACTGAGCGAGCCCGTACGGGCGACTTCGAGAAAGTAACGCAGCGCGTGAGTTTGCATGGGCGAGAGACCGAATGACGAACGCGGAATAGCGCGATCGATCGTGAGTGTGACTTCGATTTTTGCTTTGCCGAAACGGCAAAGAAACCTTCGAAATATTATCATTGTTGTCAAAAATACCCGCTCCTAGAATGGCCTGAACGGTTGTGCCGCAGCGTGCTGCCGACACGCGTCGCAGTGATGTGCGAGACAGGCCGCCGTGCTCTCACAAGCCATCTGGAGACAAGCAGTGACACGTAGCGCAGCGATTTCCCAAGCCACCGCCCAATACGACTCGGGCGCGTTCCTCGATGTTCTTAACCGTCGCGTCGCCTACAAGACCGAGAGTCAGGAGGCGGATAGCGGTGACGTTTTGCACGCTTACCTCTCCGATGAAATGACGCCCGCGCTCGCGGCGCTTGGCTTCACGTCGCGCATCGTGCCCAATCCGGTGCCGGGCGGCGGGCCGTTCCTGATCGCGCAGCGTCACGAAAGCGACGACGCGCCCACGGTGCTCACCTACGGACACGGCGACGTGGTGCGAGGCTATGACGCGCAATGGCGCGACGGCCTGAAGCCGTGGGAGATTGTGGTGGAGGGAGATCGCTGGTACGGACGCGGCACCGCCGACAACAAGGGCCAGCACACGATCAATCTGGCGGCGCTGGCGGAGGTATTGGCTTCGCGCGGCGGCAAGCTCGGATACAACGTGAAGATGATCGTGGAGATGGGCGAAGAGATGGGCTCGCCTGGGCTGCACGCGATCTGCGAGCAATTGCGCGACGAGTTGCGAGCCGACGTGCTGATTGCCTCCGACGGGCCGCGGTTGACGGCGGAGCGTCCCACGGTATTCCTCGGTTCGCGGGGGCTGGTCAATTTCAAACTCAGCCTGAACTTGCGCGATGGTGGTCATCACTCGGGCAACTGGGGCGGGCTGTTACGCAATCCTGGGGTGGTGCTGGCGAACGCGATTGCATCGATCGTCGACGGCAACGGGAAGATTCTCGTGGAGGGGCTGCGTCCGCCCGAGCTGCCGGTGTCGGTGCGTCGTGCGCTCGCCGGGCTGGAGGTTGGCGGTGGGCCGAACGATCCCGAGGTCGACGTCGACTATGGCGAGCCTGGGCTGACGCCGACCGAGCGCGTGATCGGCTGGAACAACATTGAGGTATTGGCGTTCAAGACAGGTAATCCTGAGAAGCCCGTCAACGCGATTCCCCCATATGCCTATGCGCACATGCAGATCCGCTTCGTTGTGGGCACCGACTGGGAGCGGCTGGGAGAGATGTTGCGCGCGCATCTGGACGCGCACGGTTTCCCGATGGTCGAGGTCGAGGTGGAGCGCGGTGTGATGGCCACGCGTCTCGACCCGGATGACCCGTGGGTGCTGTGGGCGCTGGCATCGATGCGTGAGACGACCGGCAAGGCGCCGGTGCTGCTGCCGAATCTCGGCGGCACGCTCCCGAACGATGTGTTCGCCGATGTGCTCGGCCTGCCGACACTGTGGGTGCCGCACTCGTACCCGGCGTGTTCGCAGCACGCGCCGGACGAGCATCTGCTTGGATCCGTCGCGCGCGAAGCGTTGCAGATCATGGCGGGTCTGTTCTGGGATCTGGGGAATGTGGACCTGAAAGAGGGGAAGCCGCGATGAACAGCACCGTTGCCGCCACCGGGGCGGATCATGCGAGCGGCGCGTCCAGCGCCGGTAAGGAGGGCGCACGTACGGACGTGCCCGTCTACAAACTGATCGTCGCGACGTCCATCGGTAACGCGCTCGAATGGTACGACCTGATCGTCTACGGCTATTTTGCCGTGACGATTTCGAAGCTGTTCTTCCCCGCGCACGACGAGACTGTGTCGCTGCTGATGGCGCTGGGCACGTTTGCGCTGTCGTATCTTGCGCGTCCTCTGGGGGCCTTCGTGCTGGGCGCGTATGCGGATCGTCGTGGGCGCCGCGCCTCGCTGATGTTGTCGATTGCGATGATGACGGTGGGCACCGGGCTGATCGCGTTCATGCCGACGTATGCGGTGATCGGCGTATGGGCGCCGATTGGCATTTTCCTGTCGCGGCTGATGCAGGGGTTTTCGGCGGGCGGAGAGTTCGGTAGCTCGACGGCGTTCCTTGTCGAGCACGTGCCGAACCGGCCGGGCTTCATGTCGAGCTGGCAGTTCGCGAGTCAGGGAGCGAGCACGCTGCTGGCGTCGGCGTTCGGGGCGGTACTCACGGGTGCGTTGACGCAGCCGCAACTCGAGTCATGGGGGTGGCGTATTCCGTTCCTGTTCGGGATGCTGGTGGGGCCGATCGGGCTTTACATCCGGAAGTACATGGACGAGACGCCTGCGTTCGAGCACGACGTCGCGCGTAAGAACGCCGCGCGCACGGCTGACGGTGACGCGGGCAAATCGCCGGTATGGGAAGTGTTGGCGACGCAGAAGGCGCGTTTGCTGGTGTCCATCGGTGCGCTGGTGCTGACGACGACGGCGAACTACATGATCTTGTACATGCCCACGTATGCGACGAAGCAGCTTGGCTTGCCGCCGTCACAAGGCTTCATTGCGACGCTGGTGACGGGCTTCGTCATCATGACGCTGACGCCGTTCGTCGGTCATTGGTCGGACAAGATCGGGCGTATCCGTATCATGCTGGTGGCGGGGGTGTTGTTCCTGTGCACGGTGTATCCGGCGTTTGCGTTCATGAACGCGCATGCGTCGCTGGCGACGATGATGGTCGTGATGCTCTGGGTCGGCATGTTGAAGGCGGTGTACTTTGCGCCGATCCCCGCACTGATGTCGTCGCTGTTCCCGACGCGCACGCGCGCAACGGGTATGGCGGTCGGCTACAACCTCGGCACGACGATCTTCGGCGGCTTTACGCCGCTGGCGGTGGCATGGCTGATCGCGGCGTCGGGCAACAAGCTGGCGCCGGGGCTGTATCTGATGGTGGGGGCGGTGATCAGTCTGACGACACTGCTGATCGCGCGGGTGCGGCTGGGGGCGCGCTGAGGGGAGTGGTTGGTAGGTCGGGAGACCCGAGAGGAGGCGCGCGACGGTGTTGCGTGTGAGGATGGGCACGCGAGGCCGCCGTGGCGCCGCCTCGTGATGGCGAAGGTGGTGCGCGGCCTTAGTGATGTCGCCGCGGCGTACCGTCGCTGGACATGGCGGTGGGGGTGCCGAGTTCCTTGAGGAAGTGCTCCCGAACTAGCGCCAGGGAGTCGGTATCCGTGCGCGGGTAGCTTTGTTGCAGCGTGGTCGATACCTGGCGGGCGACGTCGGCGAGAATCACGCCCCAGATGGCCTCTTCCGACACCCTCTTCGTTTCCTGATACATCCCGATTTTCATTGAGCAGTACATCGTCTGATCTGCGGTCCAGACGCGCAGCATCTCCACAGCGTCGTCGTCATGCATGATGGAATCGGGGATCGGGCATGTTCTACAACCATCGACGGCCCCATCAGGCGCTGAAGATGAAAACCCCGGCTGAGGTATTTGCATTAGCCGCTTAATCTGAGCAGGTTTCACTGGGGCACTACACCACCCGCTGTGATACCGGTCTCAGCCGCAGGGGTGCCCGCACTGAGTGCAGGTGCCCCTCCCATAAAGATTGCCCAATTTTTCGGAAACGCCGTCGTCAGCTGCGGTATCGCGCCTGCCACATCCTCCTTTGCGGACGCTCCAGTTGTGACAGTGATGATGATTTCAAGTCCTATTATTAGACTCATATTTCTTAATCTTTTCTAGGGCCCATAACCCGACTCCAAGTGTGACGCCGGCCATGGCTCCGGCCTTTGCGGAGAGAACGAAGTCGGATATGTCAAAGTGAAATACACCTTTATTTATGGCGAAATACGCAGCGACTAAAAGTCTGGTAAAAAATCCTAATATTGATAGGAAGATTGTCGAATGCCAAGTTAGTAGTGCCAATGCCATCAACTCACTTCTTTTTTTCATTGTTAGATCCACTGTTAAATTGGGATTGCGTTTTTTAAGAAATGAATTCTGAAACGAATGATCCGGTAAGCGAGCCGGCGGTGCCCGAGGCAGTATCGGTAACTAGGCCTGCCGCGGCTTTTGTTATGACCTTGCCCGCTTGTGTCCCAATAGCAGCTCCCGACGCGGCTCCAACGGCCGCATTAGTGACATCGTCTCCCTTGATGATTGCCCCCATCGCCGCGCCACTAGCACTTGTGGAGACGGTCGCCAGAATGCCTCGCCCTTGCGTTGCCGCTCCGGTCGCGATCGCGATGAGCACATCGACACTACTCATGTCCTTTTCGCCGTTGAGTGCAGATTGAACTAGGACGTTCGACGTTCCACCTATCGCACCGCCAGCGGCCATGCTGGACACTGTCGCAGTGACACCACCAGCGATAGAGGGCGCTGCGGCCATGAGAACTGCCCAGTTCTTTAACAACTCCGTCGCTGGCTGGGCCGCGTCAGTGCCCAGCCCTCGCAATAGGTCAGATTGGGCCTGCTGGATGTCTTCATCGGACGCCCCATTTTTGGCCATGAACTCGCCCAACGACGCTGACGCGGCTCCAGCCCTCACGATTCCCTGTGGAAGCTGAAACTGGTTGTTTTCCAATTCCAGTCGCGACGCGACGCTCGCCGCAGTAGCATCGCCACCGGTTCCGGCGGTGATGCCTGCGACGACAGATTCAATCAGGTTCATCCGCGCTTCCTTCTCGCGTTGAGAGAGGTTTTCGGTACTTGTGTTTGCGACTGCGTTAAGCAAGTTGCCGAGAACCACACTTGCAGCACCGCCCGTCGCTCCGGCGCCGCAAGCGCTCCCGACCGCAGCGGCACCGGCGCAGCCCACGATGCCGTGCAATGCGGCACGAGCGGTTTCGCTCTTGAGGTCGTCCGCGATCTCCTTAACCTTCTCCACCGCGAGCGTCGTCGACCTGCCAACCGCTTTGCCCATCTGACCGACGGTCTGCGCGGCAGTCAACAGCGGGCTGGAGACCGCAACCGTCAATCCCGCTTGCTTGACTTCCCGCTCATGCAAGCGCTGTTCGGGTTTTGTTTTCGACAATCCCGATGCTCTTGCGTTAGCGGGGGTCCTTCTCCGGTAGCCATCCCTCTTCGATACGCTCGATCAGAAGCGTGTCATTCCATGCCGCGAGAATCGGTAGTTTCCGTTGCTCGTCGCTGATGCTTCCAACTTTCCATTCCTTTTCTCCATCCCATAACCACCAATCGGTGACCTTTCCAGTGTCGCTATCCACAATGCCGTTTCTAAATAAGGGAGGGGATGATGAATGGTTGGGAATAGGGGCGCGAAGGATTCTTTTTATAACTCCTTGTTTTTCTGCGGCGGAAACAGGGAAGAATATCCAAAAAGTCGTGTGAGATTCGATCAGGGCTTTTATTTCGTTTTCCGGTAGATTGAATTTGTTTGGGAAAATTCTTGTGACCGATCCAATTGGTTTAATTTTTTGCAAATTGAAAATATGCAAATCAAAATTTTGTTTTTATTTCAAATGCATCACCGGGTTTTGACATTATTTTAATCCTTTGTAGTCTATCGTTTTTAGAATGGATGCTCCTCTGGAGAGTGTTGCGACTACGGTCATGCAGGTGAATAAGGCTGAATTCAAGAACGTCAAGTAAACCAGAATTCTGGCGGTGGCTCGTTGTGGCTTCACTTTTTAGGATTTCGATCGTTAATTTTTCCTAGAATCCAAAGCCCGATTCCCAGCGGGATGCCAGCAGCTGTTCCTGCTTTTATGGAATATGTGAAATTGCTGATGCTAAAATAGAATCCTCCATATGAAAGAAAAAAATAAGCGGCAACAAGAAATCTTGCAGCTAACGTGATTATTGATAATGAGGATATGGTGCACGCGGTAAAAAATAATATTTGAAATGTGTTGCTATTTTTTATCATTTGCTTTTTCTTTCTTCGAATTGGTCTTGGATTCCTGATGAGACGGCCTCTGAAGTAAGGGATCCGGCGACCGTCCCTGCGACGTCCGATGCGCCCTTAGTTGCTAAACCCTTTGCATATTCGGTCACGGCGCGCCCCGTCTTTGCTCCAATGACAGTGCTCAATACAGCCCCGACAACTGGGCCTGTCAGTTCCTCTCCTTTTAATATTGCCCCTATCGCCGCGCTACTAGCACTTGTTGAGACGGTGGCGATGATGCCTCGCCCTTGCGTTGCTGCCCCTGTCGCAATGGAGATGAGGACATCCGTCTTACTCATTTCTTGTTCTCCGTTGAGCGTCGCTTGAACCAAGGCGTTTGACGTTCCGCCGATCGCTCCACCCGCAGCTATGCTGGCCGCAGTCGCAGCGGTGCCCGCACTGAGTGCTGGTGCCGTCCCCATGAGGACTGCCCAATTCTTCAGAAGCGCCGAAGCAGGTTGAGGCAACTCGGTCCCAGCCATTTCGATTAGTTCCGTCTGTGCCTTCTGAATATCCTCTGACGAAGCGCCGTTTTCGGCCATGAACTGACCAAGCGAAGTTGCGGCGGCTCCAATCTTGACGAAGCCTTGCGGTAAGCTGACCTGATTGTTTTCCAACTCCAGTCGCGACGCGACGCTCGCCGCAGTAGCATCGCCACCGGTTCCGGCGGTGATGCCTGCGACGACAGATTCAATCAGGTTCATCCTCGCTTCCTTCTCGCGTTGAGAGAGGTTCTCGTTACTTGTGTTTGCGACCGCGTTAAGCAAGTTGCCGAGAACCACACTTGCAGCACCGCCCATCGCTCCGGCGCCGCAAGCGCTCCCGACCGCAGTGGCACCGGCGCAGCCCACGATGCCGTGCAGGGCGGCACGAGCGGTTTCGCTCTTGAGGTCGTCCGCGATCTCCTTAACCTTCTCCACGGCGAGCGTTTGCAAATAGCCGACAGCGGCGCGCTGCAGGAATTCCCCCGTGCCTGCGGTGACGTTCCCACCGGCTGCGGCTGCGATCACGGTGACAATTTGGCGATATCGCCCGCCAGGTGCCCACTTGGCCGCATCGTCAAGTTGTCGATCCAACTCGGCTACCTTCGCCGGATCAGTCTCCTTCTTGCGCGCCTCCTTGAGCGCTTCGTATTCCTTAGCCCGATTCCCCACAAACGTGCCCACCTGTCGCTGCAACGTCTGCACGATTTCAAAGCTGGTTTCGATTTGCTCCTTGTCGAAATTGTTGGCGAGCGCGCCGCTGCCGTCCTTGTCGGAGGACACGTCGCGGTTGACGGCGGCAACCGTTTCTTCTGCCGTCTGACCGGTTCGCTCGCGTTGGCTGGCCTCGTTGGTGATCTCGATCACCCCCGCGCTGATGCCGCTGCGGGTCGTGCTCGACGCGCTCCCCCCTGCCGCCACCGCAACGGGCGGTGCGATGCTCACCGGCCCCGTCTTCGGCAACTCGCTCCCGGGCGTGGCGTTCGCGCCGCTCTGTGCGTCTCCCTTTTGATCTGTCCCGACTTTGGCGTTCTCCCCGAAGCCCTTGCTGAAGCCGCCCCCCAGGCTGATGCCAAAGGCGTCGTACTCTGCGTGGTTTTCGATGTCACGCGTCGTCAACGAGCCGGTTTTCAGACGGTTCCTATTACCGTCAGCAGCTTTATCGGTCGAGGCGACGACGGCGCCCGTCAGATCGGTGTTGCCCTTGACGGTGACGTCGAAACCCCCGTCCCCTGCCTTGATCCCCGACTGCTCCGTCACGCTAGCGAAATCGCTGTTGACCTGCTGATGGCTGACGTTGATGCTGCCGGATGCGCCACCAAACCCGACCGTGACGTTTCCGCCGATCGACTGATCCTTCGATGCGTAGACGCTGGTGTCCTGCAGGCTCTCGATGTTCAGGTCGCCGCCAATGTCGGCAACGACGCGCTCGCCGACAATCGTCCCGCCGCGAATGTTGGTGTCGCTGCCCGACACGATCTCAGCCACGCCGCCCGCCACGATATGGCTGTTGCGCTGGGTGACGTCCTTCCCGTCCGCCTTGCCACGCGACGCGCGCGCGTTGGCCGTCACCCCCATCGACATGCCATTTGCGCCCATGGAGATGCCCAGGCCGATGCCGCCGGACACGCCGGTGGATGTGCGGTGATGTTCCGAGGTGTCCGTGGCCGCGAGGATGTCTAGCGTGCCATCGGACTTGAGCTTGACGTTCCGCCCGGCGGCAATCTCGCTGCCGCGAATGAGCAGCGAGGACTGGTCGCCGTCCCCTGTGGCCGCGATGGTAACGTTGCCGCCCGCACGGACGGCGGAGCCGTTGGACGTCGTGCTGTCGTTGGTCTCACGGCTGACCTGATGCGATCCGCCGACGGTGACCGACACGCTGACGTTGGCCGCGTCCTTGAGGTTCTTGACGGCATCGGCGGCGTTTTTCGCCGCGAGTCCGCCTGCCGCGACACCGAGGGCTTTCATGCGGGGGTCCTTGACCTTGCCAACTGCTTTGCCCATCTGGCCGACGGTCTGCGCCGCATCCAGCAGTGGGCTGGAGACCGCAACCGTCAATCCCGCTTGCTTGACTTCCCGCTCATGCACGCGCTGTTCCGACGCTTGACTCTCCGTAATGGAAACGCGCTTGCCCGCGATGTCCACATCGCCATCGCGTGCGACGACCGTGCTGCCCTCCTGCCGATAGTCGTTGCCGGCATGAATTGCGACATCGCCACTCACCGAGCCGACGACGCTCCCCGTTTGGCTAACCTCATCGCGACGCCGTTTGTCTTTCTCGGATCGACTACCGATGGTGAAGCCCGTGCCACTGCCAAAGAGGCCGGACGTTGTCTTTTCCGAAGTACTCAGGGAGCTGCCTTGGTCTTCGGTGGACGAAATCGTCACGTTCCGTCGCGCGCCGATGGTCATGTCGCGATCCGCGACGACTTGCGACCCAGCGATCGTGACGTCGCGGCCCGAGGCGATTGTCACCGCTTCGCCCGATAGCGTGCTGCCCGTTGTTCGCGTGCCATGGGTGTCGCGGTAATTCTCCTGCGTCGTGGACGAGAGCAGGCCGCTCTGGGTGTTTTGTGACCAGCGCGTGTCGTCGTATCGGGCCGATGCACCGCCGACGGTAACGTCGCCGGTGGCAATGATCTTGAGATCCGCTTTGCCGTCGCTGGAGGCGGGCGGCTGCCTCCCGGCCTTTGCCTCGTCGCTGGCCCCGGCGCTCAGATAGGAACCGAGAATCGTGACATTGCCGCTGGTGGCATCCGCTGTCGAAACGTATGCGGTGACGCCGCGTTCGTCCAGCAGTCGACTAATCGCTTCGGCTTGTCCCGCAGCGATGCCGATGCCATTTCGCGCATGGATTCGACTGCCCCGTACGCTTTCCTCATAGGAATCAACCGTCGCAGCGTGCGTGTCGCTACTCACTCGCCCCATGTCCGTGACGGTGTCGATCGCTGCACCGATCTCGACGTCTCTCGCCGCCGCGATAACGACGCGCTTGCCCGCATCAACGTTCGCACCCACGCTGGATACATCGCGTCCGGCCATGAAGGTGGCGTCGCCGCCCGCATGGATGCCTGACGCGACGTGTTCGGTCACTTGCGTACGACTGTGACTCTCGCTCGATCCGCCGCCAAATTCACGGCTCGACGCAATCGCTCCCAGCGATAGGTCGCGTCCCGCCGCAAGATCGACATTGCCGCCGGCATCGACAGCCGCACCGGTGACCGAGATGTCTCGGCCTGCGGTAATCACCACGGCGTCTCGTGCATCGATGCGTCCGAGCGATTCGATGGCCTTGGTCTTGCCGCTCTGAGAACCCTTCACCCATTCGTTGGTGCGGCTCTGGCTCGTGACGACAACGTCGCGTCCGGCCGAGACATGAACGCGCTCGCCAGCGATCTCGCCGCCGATGTTCTGGAAGTCTCGCGCCGCGACGACCTCGACCACGCCGGCGCCGCCCTTGCCAGCGGGACCGCCGGCATCCCTGGAGCCACCGATCACGCCGAGATTTTCGATGTCAATCGCGCTGATTCGGGTGCTTGAATCGCCAACGATCTGTCCACTGTTGCTGACCTGGTTCGTTGCCTCGACGATGACGTCCCGGCCCGTCACCAAGGCGCCGCCTGGCTGCATGACGACACGCTTGCCATGCGCGAGATACACCGTTGGCACCAGAACCGTTGTCGATGTGCCGTCGGGCAGCGTGACGGTCTGGCGAACCAGCCAGACGATGTCGTCCGTCAGCGCGCGCATCTGCTCCGGCGTCAGTCGAATACCGATGCGAAGTTCCAGATCGCGTCCCGCTCGCGCACCCTGCGCGAGAAGCGCTCGGAATTCCGAATCGATGGCTGCCGGCGAGCGGCTGTCACGACCGCCGAGGGAGGCCCGTCCCGTCAGTTCCAGGATCTGCTCGCGCACGAGCCTCCCCTCGTAGAATCCGTCTCCGATACGACGCTCGATGCTGTCAGGCGCCACGCCGAGCAGATCCAGCATGTAGTTGCTCGAGACGAAGGTGCCACGGTCGGTGAATCGGGAGTCGGTCTCGACGAGGTACGGGTGGCCGGGCGTTGCAACGACTTTGAAGAGGGCGCTGCGGGGAAGCGTCAATCCGGGGATGCCGCCGGAAGCGGTATCAAGTGTCTGAACGGCGCCGGCTATCTCGGCTACGGCTGGCTTGGCGACCAACGCGTCGACGGGCGCTGGCTTACCCGTAGAGACGGTGGCGCTGTCGGTGCCGACGGCAACGCGCTGCGACGTGCCGACACCGCTATCCGTCTGCCTGCTACCGATGACCGTCCCGTCAACCGTGGCGGTTTCAATCGTGATGTCGCGACCACGAAGGTGAGTCGTCCCGTTCGACGAGATCAGGCTCTGAAGACCACCGACAATGGATCGGCGTTCCGCGACATCGAAATCGATTGTCGTCAACAAGCGGTCGCTGTTTCCACGCTTTTCATGCCAATACAGATCGGACGATTGCTCGATGCGTTCGGTGCGCTCCAGGCCGATGCTGCGGCTCGTGATTCGGCCGCCGTTGCCGCGAACGTGAATATTGCCGCCGGCACTGATCGTGGATGCGTGATTCAACGCGGTGCCGTTGTCGACGTTCAGGCGAATCGTGCCTTGCGACGTGAGGACGCCGGGGGCGGCGACGTCGCCCATGACGTCGGTCTTGCTGCGAACGGTGACGCGACGGCGGTATTCGTTGGTGTCGCGATTGTCCTGAATGCCGTATCCGCGACGGAAGATGCGAACGCCTTCGTCGGCGGCACCGGTGATGGTGCTCTTCGACTGATCGACCACCGTCGGCCGAATATGCGCCGACGGATCGAAGTCGGGCCAGAACTGGATGACCCAGTTGCCCTGACCGTCGTCGTGAATGGCCTCGAAATTCTGAACGGCACGTTGAGTGATGTTGCGGGTGCCATACTCCGCCGGGAAGGCGTTTACCCGATACACCTCGACGATGGATTTTTCCAGCGAGAACGTTCTGGCGTCGACGTCGAGCGCCGTCAGCCCGCGCTTCGGAATCGTGACGCTGATGGGGCTGCCTACCGCGTGAAGCTTCTCGCTGGAGAGCGCGGCACGCGCCTCCTGATTCCAGCGCCATTGCGTGAAGGCCTGATTGCGGGGGTTGGGCACAACACGGGACCGCCGTACTTCCTTGCCGTCCGCGTCGGTCTCCGTATAGAACTCCCGGATCATCGCGGGCTCGCCGTCAACGCTCAGGCTGTGGCTCACATGGACCGTCGGCAGTTCCTCACAAGTGCCACCGCCAGCGGTACATCGCGCGCGACTGTCGGCGTCGGGAAGCGCCACGTAGCCTGCGATCCAAAGATCGCGTACCTGCTGTGTTTCGCCCTCGTCAACGCCTCGCACGATGTTGACGTAGCTGCGGTCATTCACGAACTCACGTGTCGCGATATTAAGGTCTCCCCCAACTTCCACGACGGCCGACCGATTGATGAATCGTCCCGACTGCTGTGTCAGGAATCCCTGCGCATCGCGCGCTTCGCCAGCAGCCACGCGAAGGTCGCCAAGGCTGTAAAGCGTTGCGCCGTTCTCGTTGAGGACATCGCCGGTGGCGAAGAGATCCAATTGCTGTGTCGCCGCCAGTACGGCGCGATCTCCCGTGTTATTGACGCTCCCGCCGTCAAAGCGGATTCGACCGCCAACGACGGCGCCGGTATTGATGAACCGCATGCCGCGAAGGCGGACTTCATCGCCGTCGATGCGGGTCTCGTTGGTAATGTCGCCGGCTACGTTGAGAAGAACCGATCCGGCCCGAAGGAGGCCTTGTCCGGCGTTGACGAGATGGGCGGCCTGCACCGAGAGTTGCTTGATGGCCCCAAGCGCACCATGCACGCGTAGCAAGCCGCCGACAGCGAGTGTCAGATTTCCATTCGCTTGCCAGGTGTGATCGGCACCGTATGTGAAGTCGCCCGGCAAGCTGATATTCAGATCGTTACCCGCTCGCAATCGAGCGGCGCCGGTCAAACTGCCGGTATGCAGGTTCAGGTTGTGATTGACGGCAATTTCGCCCGCGCGATGGTCCAGTGTGTTGACCGCGAGAGATGCGTTACGCCGCGCCTGCACATCCCCGGTGTTATCGAATGCCCCCGTTTGCTTGGCGTCGCGCCAGGTCAGGTCGAGATCCGCGCCGGAAAACAGGGTGCCGGCATTGCCGAGCTTGTCTCTGACGGTCAGCGAAAGGTCTGTTCCGCCGCTGACGAGGGCGTTCGGCCCATTCAACAACGTGAACGTCGTGATGGAAACGCCGCCATTGCCGCCGATCAGTCCAACGGGGCGATTCGACGTCGAATCGCGTGTCCATGCGTTCACTATCGTCTCGGCGGTGATGCTCAGATGGCCACCGCTGCGCGTGCCGTTGACGATTCGGCCGTCCGTGTTGTCGAGCGACGTGACGAAGACGGCGAGGGTGTCGTCTCCGCGAATCGACGGGTCGCCGGACGTTTCGATGCTGCCGTGCGTGTTATCGAGTGTCCCGCCCGTCGCCAGTTTCAACGCTTTGCCTGAATGGATGAAGCCATTCGCATTGGCAGTGTTCCGATTCGCGTTGACGCTCAGAGGGCCATTGGCTTGCAGTCGTCCGCGCCGATTGTTGACGTCGTTGGTCGACCTGAGCGAGAGCGATGTGCCGGCGGCGATCCATGCGCCGTCGATGTTGTCGATGCCGTTTGCCCATAGGTTGATGGCGCCGTTGCCCGCAATGCTGCCGGCATGGCCCGGCATACGGCTCGCAGATGCGCGATTGCGCAGTCGCTCCAGGACGGCGATGTCGATGGCGCCCGTTCCGGCGTTCGAAAAGCGGCCACCCGCGTTATCCAGTTCCCGCGCCGACACACTCATTTGTCCACTGGACGCGCTGACTTCGACCTTGCCGTCGGCGTTGTCGACACGGTTGGCGACGTTGATGCGCAACGCGTCGCGGGCGCTCGCCTGACCGGCGCGATTGACGAAGTTGCCGCCGATGTCGGCATCCAGACGGCCACCGGCAGCGAGGTATCCGGCGTTGTTGGTGACGTCGGTGGCGACGTTCAGTGCAAGAGAACCGCCGGCATGCAGACGACCTTCAGTATTGTCGAGGCTGCCTGCATCGACGGAGATGTCTGCGTTCGCCGCGATGCTCCCGCCATCCGTGTTGGCCAACGCTTTCTGGACGGTGATCGCCGTTTGCGCGCGGCCGCTGTTCTGTAGTTTGCCTTTCGCGTTGTTGATGCGGAAAGCACTGAGAAACAACGTGTCGCTGGCCTCAATCGCACCCTTGCCGTTGTCCAATGTTTCGCCGACGTTCAGCGAGACGGAAGTCCCTATCAGTTCTCCCGATACATTGCTCAGTCGTTCCTCTACGGCCGACTTCAGTTTGCGCATGGCCGTCATGCGGCCGTCGGCGTTGTCTACCGATTTGGCGCTCAGCAGCAGATCGCCATTCGTGCCGATGCGTCCGCCGCGATTGCCCACCTGTTTGGCATTGACGGACAAAACGCCATCCCCGGCGTGCGCCACGGTGCCGCCAGCGTTGTCGAATTCGGAGGTATCGATTGCGGCTTCCCGAGCCGCCAGATGAATCGAGCCCGCGTGATTGTTCATTCTATTGGCGACGCGCAAACGCGCCAGACCGTCGGAGCCTGTACCCGCCTGAACGATCCTCCCAGAGCGGTTTTCGAGATCGCGGGCAGACACGCTGAGCGAACGCGATTGCATTTCTCCGAGCGTGTTGTCGACGGTGTCGGCGCTAACGGTCAGTGTCTCGCCGGCGTTCACTGTGCCGCGGGTGTTGTCGAGCGCTCGGCGCACGGCAACGGCGACTTGATGCCGAGCGACGATGCGTCCACCTACGTTCAGAAGATCACCGGCGGCGTTCGCGAGGAGCGAGCCCTGGGCTGTCCAGGTCCCGCTGTTGACGAGTGACGTGGCATCGAGCCGGACATCGCCGCGCCCGGCAATTTCGCCCATCGCCGTGTTGAGACGGCCGTTCTCGATACGTCTGTCGGCGGATAAGCGGAGATCGGCACTGCTAAGGGCAAGCATGCGGCCGCCGAGATTGCTGATGTCGCCGGCTTTCAGCGAAAACAGACCGCCGGTCTGCATCAGCCCGGCCGTGTTCGTCACCCGGTTGCGGACGCCGGCTGTCAGCGACTGCTTCACCGAAAGTGTGCCTCGATCGTTTCGCCAGTCGCTGGCGTCGATGGTCATGGCGCCGTTGGTGGCGAGTGTTCCTCCAACGTTCTCGACGGCACCTGTGACGAGACGGAGGTGGCCCGCACCAGCATGTTCGATCTTGCCGCCGGTGTTATCGACCCTGCCGGAAGTCAGCAGCAGGTCGCGGCCATTCGCGAGAATCTGGCCTTCACGATTGCTCAGGGAACCGGAAAGCGTCATCCGGAGCGGGGATGTCGACCCCCATTGCCGGATGCGTCCCTTATGGTTACGCAACCCGGCGCCCGCGATGAAGAGGTCGGACGTGCTGAGGGTCGCGCCGTCGTGAATGACGTCACGACTCGCCGTGATTTGCGTCGTGCCGCCAACTTTCGTTGTCGCGCGCGTCATCGTGACGGCACCTGCGCGTGCGCGCATCTGGAGTCCGTGCAGCACGGTCGACGTCGAGCCGGTCAGGTCGATGGCATCCGCAAGCAGACGAATGTCACCGACGGCCGTGTGGGTTCCGCCAGCTTGCAACATGCCCGCCGTCGAGAGCGAGATGTTGCCCGTCGCCGCTTTCGTTCCGTCAGCGTGGGCGCCTGCCGCCATGACGCCTGACGAGGCGACTGCAGCCGCGTCGGCCACGAGGTGCTGGCCCGCAGACACGGTGCCGGTGTGGCGCCATGTGCCTCCGGCATTGAGCCTCACACCGCGAGCGCCACGCAGGCTGCCAGTGCTAACCAGATTCCGCGCTGTGCCAAGGGTCAAATGACCTTCGGCTACGGCGTCGCCGCCGATCGTGAGGTCTTCGGCAACCTTCAGGCGAATGTCTTCGCGCGCTTGCAGCTTGCCGCCAACCCGAAGCCCCCCGGCACTGTCGAGCGTCAGCGCCCCGTGGTTGGCGGTAACGTGTCCGTCCAGGTTGACGCCGACGCCCGTTTCCGTGCCGATGAGCCGGATCTTTCCTGCGTACATGCCACCGAGACGAGAGATGTCCAGCGCAAACGAGGGCGCCCCGCTCGCGGATGCTTGACTGCCATTGATGCCGAACGTTGCCGCGTCGATGTCGTTCAGGCCGGCAATGACATCCAATTGCTGTGCATGCACGGCAGCATTGACTTCGACGGCACGCGCAAGCAGGGCGGCGTGCTCGAGATTGCCGGCGTTCAGACCGCCGCCGGTAATGCGCAGACGGCCTTCGGTGACACGGAAGGCTTCAAGAGAGCCGCTACCGCCGAACACGGGTATGCCGGTCGTGAGTACGCCGCGAGAGGTATTGATGAAGCCACAGCCGTTGCAGGTAAGCCCGTTGGGGTTGCTGACAATGACTTCGGCACGACTCCCTGCCACCTCGAGATAGCCGGCGAGATTCGATGGCAACGCTCCCGTCACCTGATTGACGATGATGCGGGCGGGAGCTCCCGCGAGATTGGGGTTGCCTGGCACAAGGCCACCGATCTGCGTTTGCGCGATGGTGCGCGAGTTGTTGAGTATCGCGCCCTGTGCAGGAACGTCGAACTGCTGATACTGGTTTTGCGACACGCCCGCCGCGCTCGGTGTGGTGATGTTGACGAGCGGCAGGCCGTTCGGTGTCGCGCTGACCCCAGGGGCGTGTGGTCCGGGGGCCGCGACGATTTGCGGCAAAGCGGTGACGGGCAAGCCGAGGGCGACCAGCGCTGACAACATGGCCGCACTAAATGGGCGCAACAGGATCGTCTGCGGCGCAGGCGATCCTATGCTGCCCAGCCCATGCCGGCGAGCGCTGCGCCCGCATCCGGGCGTGCGCCCGCGGCGGACGTTTTCGCCGACGGCGACCCACTGGCGTCGGACATGGCTGAAGATCAGACGAAAGCAACGTGTGTTCATGGGTGGGACTCAGTAGCGAAGGGCGAGCGAGATGCCTGCAACTGCGGCATTGGTCGGGAACCGGGAGGGATGGGAGAGGGGGCGGCTAATGAAGATGTCGTAACTGGCGTTGCCCCAGGGGCCACCGTACGCACCGGTTTGTCCGCGCAGACCGATGACCGCGCCGGCGAGCCGGGGGCCGGGAAGGAAGCGGGCGCTCGGGCCGAAGACACGTCCGTAGTCCACACCTGCATAAACGGCGTGTGCGCTGACGCCGATCGGGACATGCAACTCGTTGCGAAGGAAGAAGCCGCGCTCGGCGCTCAGCGTCTGATCGCCGGTGAAGCCACGCACGCTGTACCGTCCGCCAATGGCTAACTGATCGACGGCCCATAGCGTGTCTGCCGTAGTCTGGCCGTGGAACATGCCGACGTATCTGAGCGTGAGCGCCGACACCTGTAGCGGCACGGACCATTGCACGTCCAGGGTAAACATGCGATAGCGATACGTCTGTTGCGTTGGCGCACGGGTGACGGGATCGCGCAGATCGTCCTGTGCGCCAAACCAGGGCATGCCTTGCCGGTAGTTCAGCGCGATGTCGGCTTGCGCGTTGCCGAGGTACTGCCGGTGCGTTGCGCCGGCTTGGAGATAGGTATTGTTCCGATACTGCTGCGAGATTTCAAAGTCTTCGATGAAGCTCTTGCCGAAGCGGCGTCCGAGCCGCACGTCGATGGCTGTCTTGCCAAGATTGTCGCGACGCACGACGCGCTCGAGTCGAAGCTCCGCCGTCTGGTTGCGGCCGCTCGATACGAACGACTCGTTGGCACCCGCAATGCGTTGGAAGTACGCACGTGTGCTACCGAAGATCGAGACGGTGTTGTAGCCCCAGGGCATTGAATAGCTAACGCTGGCGCCCTTTGTGCCGAACCGATCATCGCCGGTCGACAAATCGTGCTGAACGGCCACATCCATAAGGTCGTTCACGCCGAGCGGATTGTCGACGCCGATGACCAACTGACCTTGCAGGCGTCCGGTGTCGCGCGTACCGCTATTGTCAATTGACGCGAGCAGGCGCCATGGCCGTTGCCGTTGGACATCGATCAGCACCTCGCTCGAGCCCGGCATGTCGCCAGGTTCGATGCGGATATCCGCGTCCTGGCTCGGCATGCGCTTCAGTTGCTCAAGCCCTTGTTCCAACGCATTCAGCGAGAGGGTGTCGCCGGCGCGAAGAGGAACGGCAGAGCGCCATGTGCCGCGCGTGGAAGGGTCGGAAAAGCGGACGGCCGAGACTTTGCCCGGGATGATGTGCAGGCTCAGGTGCCCATCACCAATGTTTTGCTCGGGGAGGATCACGCGAGTCGTGACCCAGCCTCTTGCGAGGATTGCCTCGGTCGCCACGGCGGCGATCTGCGCCACGCCGTCGGCGCCGGCGCATTGCCCGACAAACGGGGCCAGTGCCGGCTCGACGAACGCAAACGATGCGGCAGGCGGGGCGCCGTCGAGTCCGGTGACGGTGACGCGGCGCAACGTGATACACGGCGATTCGGCCGGTAGCGTTTTGATATCGACAGGCGACGTGCCGTCGGCCACGGGGGATAAACGAACATCCGGTGCGTCGGCGCGCTGTTCCCGCTCCTCGGCTTCCCGACGTTGGCGTTCTAGCTGTTCGTCCTGAACGCTTTGCCGGGCGGCGTCTCTGAACGCCGGTGGGGGAGGCTCCTGAGCGGCAAGCGGGGCGCAAGTGAGCGCGAGTCCGCATGCCAGCACGCCGGTCTTTAAAAAGGGTGCGTAAGGTGCGAATCGGCCAACACGACGGGAGATAGAGACGTTGGAGACCTGACGGTCACGATGTGCCACGAGTTGCGTTGCCCTTTCTTATGATTGAAACGATGCATTGCACGAACGCGCACGCGCCAGAGACCGCGATAGCGGTGATCGGCGCGCACGTAAGCGCGAATGCGCGAGACGGGCGCAACAGTGAGCACGACGGACATGCAACAGCAGGGGGGGCTTACACCCTGGCGTCAGGCCAGAGGTTGAATGGAACCGCAGACGACAAGACGGCCGCGATTCTGGCGCATAGGCGGCGCGCCGTATTCTGGATTTGGACCTGACACTCAGGTTTCCGGAAGCGCCGACCCCGACATTCGGGTTTCCGAAAATGTCCAAGGGGCGGCGGCGATAGCTTCCTAAGTACTTTCCCGACCCCTCCGGCGCCAAGGCTTGGCGACCTTGCCGCCGGAAATTTTTTCCTCTAGTATTTTAGGCATAAACTATTTACGATTTAACAAAGGTCGGCTAGCGCGACGCGATCTGTGAATCCGGAGGTTGGAGATGAATATCGTCTGTATCGGCGGCGGTCCTGCTGGTCTGTATTTCGGGTTGTTGATGAAGCTGCGCGAGCCCTCCCACCGTGTCGTGGTGGTTGAGCGCAACCGGCCTTACGACACGTTCGGCTGGGGGGTGGTGTTCTCCGACGCCACCATGGACAACCTTCAGGAAGCCGATCCGGTCAGCGCCGCGCAGATCAACGACGCCTTCAACCACTGGGACGACATCGACATCCACTTCGAAGGCCGCACCATCACCTCCGGCGGCCACGGCTTCATCGGCATCGGCCGCAAGAAGCTGCTCAACCTTCTGCAAGCGCGCTGCGAAGCCCTTGGCGTCGAACTGGTCTTCGAGACGGACGTCGCCGACGATCAGGACATTGCGCGCCGCTACCAGGCCGATCTGGTGATCGCCTCCGACGGCCTCAATAGCCGCATCCGCACGCGTTACGCCGACACCTACCGCCCGGATATCGATACGCGTCAGAACCGCTTCGTCTGGCTCGGCACGCATCGGCGTTTCGACGCCTTCACGTTCGCTTTCGAGAAGACGGAGCATGGCTGGTTTCAGGCGCACGCCTATCAGTTCGATGCCGACACATCGACGTTCATCGTCGAGACGC
Organism: Pandoraea sp. SD6-2; assembly: GCF_000389825.1. NCBI lineage: Bacteria > Pseudomonadati > Pseudomonadota > Betaproteobacteria > Burkholderiales > Burkholderiaceae > Pandoraea > Pandoraea sp. SD6-2. The sequence continues at coordinate 189,841 of NZ_KB944444.1, forward strand.
CCGAGGAAGTCTGGCGTGCCCACGGCATCGATCAGATGAGCCAGGAAGAGGGCGTGAAATTCTGCGAAAACCTCTTCGCCAAGTACCTCGACGGTCATGAACTGATGAGCAACGCCAAGCACCTTCGCGGCTCAGCCATCTGGATTCGTTTCCCGCGCGTGATTTGCGAACACTGGGTGCACTGGAGCAATGTCGACGGCAAGCGCGTGCCTGTCGTACTCATGGGCGACGCCGCGCACACCGCACACTTTTCCATCGGGTCAGGCACCAAGCTCGCGCTGGAGGACGCCATCGCACTCGCCGACGGTCTCGGCACTCAGGGCGTCGACGCCCTGCCGGGCGTGCTGGCCGATTACGAAGCCGCGCGCAGCGTCGAAGTGCTCAAGATTCAGAACGCCGCACGCAACTCGACCGAGTGGTTCGAAACTGTCGAGCGCTATGCACGCTTTTCTCCGGAACAATTCGCTTATTCGCTGCTGACGCGCTCGCAACGCATCTCGCACGAAAATCTGCGCGTGCGCGACGCTGGTTACGTCGAAGGCTACGAAGACTGGCTCGCCGAGCATGCGGGTGTGAAACGTGCCGAAGGCCAGCACGCGATTCCGCCGATGTTCACGCCATTCCGTGCGCGCGAACTCACGCTCAAGAACCGCATCGTGATGTCGCCGATGGCCATGTACTCGGCCGTCGACGGCGTGCCAGGCGACTTTCACCTGGTGCACCTCGGCAGCCGCGCGCTGGGCGGTGCGGGCATGATCGTCGCGGAGATGACCTGTGTGTCGCCTGACGCTCGCATCACGCCGGGATGTCCCGGTCTGTGGAACGATACGCAGCGCGACGCCTGGAAGCGTATCGTCGACTTCGTGCACGCGGGCAGCGATGCCAAGATCGCCATGCAGATCGGTCATGCCGGTCGCAAGGGCTCGACGCGCCTGGCCTGGGACGGGATCGATCAACCGCTTGCCGAGGGCAACTGGCCGCTGATCTCCGCTTCGCCGCTGCCCTATATCGAGGACGTGTCGCAAACACCGCGCGAAATGACGCGCGCCGATATGGACCGGGTGAAGGACGACTTCGTACACGCCGCCCGCCGCGCTGCCGAAGCCGGATTCGACTGGCTGGAGCTGCACTGTGCCCACGGGTATCTGCTCTCGAGCTTTATCTCGCCGCTCACGAACCAGCGTGCCGACGAGTACGGCGGCTCGCTGGAGAATCGCCTGCGCTATCCGCTGGAGGTCTTCCATGCGGTGCGTGACGTCTGGCCGTCGGCCAAGCCGATGTCGGTGCGTATCTCCGCGCACGACTGGGTCGAGGGCGGTATTACGCCGGACGACGCGGTCGCCATCGCCCGCGCGTTCAAAGACGCGGGTGCCGATCTCATCGACTGTTCGTCGGGGCAGGTCAGCAAGGCCGAAAAACCGGTGTATGGACGGATGTTCCAGACGCCGTTCGCCGACCGCGTGCGCAACGAAGCGGGCATTCCAACGATTGCCGTCGGCGCGATTTTCGAGGCGGATCACGTGAACAGCATCATCGCGTCGGGCCGCGCCGATCTTTGTGCGCTGGCGCGCCCGCATCTGGCCGATCCGTTCTGGACACTGCATGAAGCCGCCAGGATCGGCTACAAGGATTTGCCGTGGCCGGCGCAGTACTATGCGGGCAAACGGCAGTACGAGACCAATCTGGAGCGTGCTGCCGCCTACGCTCAACAGATTGGAAAATAAGGACAGTTCATGACGTCAACGACAACCTCGCCCGGCCCGTCACCGGTATTGCCGGCGTCGCTCAAGGGCGTGCACGCCCTCGTGACTGGCGGTGCGCGCGGCATCGGCGAAGCCGTCGCCAGGTCGCTGCTCGCACAGGGCGCACGTGTAACGCTGCTCGGGCGTAGCGAAGCCACACTCTCGCGCGGTGCACAGGCACTTGCCGTGCATGGTGACGTTGCCTGGGTGAGCGCTGACATTTCGGACGCCGCCGCAGTCGCAGCGGCCTTTGCGCAGGCAGCCGAGCGTTTCGGCCCGGTGCAGGTGCTCGTCAACAACGCGGGACAAGCGCTCAGCGCACCGTTCGGCAAGACGGACGGTGCACTTTGGCAGCAGATGATCGACGTCAACCTGACGGGGACGTTTCACTGCATTTCTGCCGCATTGCCCGCCATGGTGAGCGCCGGCTGGGGCCGTATCGTGAACGTGGCGAGCACCGCCGGGTTGATCGGCTACCCCTACGTGACGGCGTATTGCGCTGCGAAGCACGGCGTTGTCGGACTGACGCGCGCGTTGGCGCTCGAAGTGGCGAAGAAGGGCGTGACGGTCAACGCCGTCTGCCCGGGCTATACGGAAACGGACATCGTGCGCGACGCCGTGGCGAACATTGTCGCCAAGACCGGGCGCAGCGAAGACGACGCACGCGCCGAGCTGGCCAAGCGCAATCCGCAGGGGCGTCTCGTGCAGCCGCAAGAGGTCGCCGATGCGGTGCTGTGGCTCTGCCAGCCGGGTGCCGGTGCGGTAACGGGACAGTCGATCGCGGTCGCCGGCGGTGAAGTCACCGTCGGCTGAGCGCGAATATAAAACCTATCCAAGGAGATCGGCCAATGAGTGACGTGAAACTGACGATGGCGCATCACAAGCGCCCATTCGCGAACTATGAAGCCAAGCACTTTCTGTGGTCGGTGTCGAACGACGCCGGGGGGCGTCCGAGCATCGGCACGATCACGCTGAACCGTCCGGACAAGAAGAATCCGCTGACGTTCGACTCGTATGCCGAACTGCGAGATCTGTTCCGCGGACTGATCTATGCGACGGACATCAAGACGATCGTCGTAACGGGCGCGGGCGGCAATTTCTGCTCGGGCGGCGACGTCCACGAAATCATTGGGCCGCTCACGCAAATGAGCATGCCGGAGCTGCTCGATTTCACGCGCATGACGGGCGATCTGGTCAAGGCGATGCGCGCGTGTCCGCAGCCGATTATCAGCGCTATCGACGGCATTTGCGCTGGCGCGGGGGCAATGATGGCGCTCGCGTCGGACATGCGTCTGGGCACGCCGCAGGCGAAGACGGCGTTCCTGTTCGTGCGCGTCGGTCTGGCCGGTGCCGACATGGGGGCTTGCACGCTGCTGCCGCGCATGATCGGGCAGGGGCGCGCTTCGGAACTGCTTTACACCGGTCGCGTGATGACGGCGGAGGAAGGGCTGCAATGGGGGTTCTTCAATGCGCTGCATGACGGTGGCACGGTGCTCAGCGCCGCGCAGACGCTGGCCGATCAGATCGCTTGCGGCCCGACGTTCGCGCACGGCGTGACGAAGAAGCTGCTGCATCAGGAATGGAATATGGGCGTGGACGAGGCTATCGAGGCCGAAGCCGAAGCGCAAGCGATCTGCATGCAGACGAAGGATTTCCGTCGTGCCTACGACGCTTTCGTCGCGAAGCAGAAACCGGTATTCAACGGCGACTGACGCGAGCGAGACGATGAGCGATATCACTCCCCATAACCCGCGCAACGCCGACTTTCTGGCGTGGCCGTTTTTTGACGATGCGCATCGCCGTCTGGGCACGGAACTGGACGCCTGGTGCTCGCGCGAATTGAAGGTCGATCATCACGCCGACACCGATGCGACGTGCGTGTCGCTGGTACGGCAACTGGGCCGCGCGGGCTGGCTGAGATATTGCGTGCCCGCCAGTCACGGCGGCGCGCTGGACAAGCTGGATTCGCGGGCGTTATGCGTGCTGCGCGAGACGCTCGCGCGTCACGACGGCCTTGCCGATTTCGCTTTCGCGATGCAGGGGCTGGGCAGCGGCGCGATCACGCTCGCGGGCAGCGAGGCGCTCAAGCAGCGTTATTTGCCGCGCGTAGCGTCAGGTGAGGCGATTGCGGCGTTCGCGCTGTCTGAGCCGAACGCCGGATCGGATGTGGCGGCGATGGCTTGTTCGGCGACGCCGGATGGCGGCGACTATGTTCTGAACGGTGAGAAGACCTGGATTTCGAATGGCGGCATCGCGGACTTCTACTGTGTGTTCGTCCGCACGGGGGAAGCACCAGGGGCGCGGGGTATCAGCGCGTTCGTGGTCGACGCGAACACGCCGGGGCTGACGATTGCCGAGCGCATCGACGTGAGCGCACCGCATCCGCTCGCCCGTCTGAAGTTCGAGAACTGCCGCGTGCCGGCCTCGCAGCGCTTGGGCGAAGCGGGGCAGGGCTTCAAGGTTGCGATGATGACGCTGGATATTTTCCGTGCGTCGGTGGCGGCGGCGGCGCTGGGCTTCGCGCGTCGCGCGCTCGATGAAGGGCTCGCACGTGCGAAGTCGCGCGAGATGTTCGGCCAGACGCTGGCCGATTTCCAGATCACGCAGGCCGCGCTGGGCGAGATGGCGACGTCGGTGGACGCCGCAGCATTGCTCACGTATCGCGCTGCCTGGCAACGCGATGTGCAGGGGCAGCGTACGACGCGCGAAGCGGCGATGGCAAAGATGTATGCGACGGAATCGGCGCAGCAGGTCATTGACCGTGCATTGCAGATGTTTGGCGGCGCGGGCGTGGTATCGGGCGCGATTGTGGAGCGTCTGTATCGGGAGATTCGCTCGCTGCGGATCTATGAAGGGGCAACGGAAGTACAAAAGCTGATTATCGCGCGAGAACTGCTCAAGGACGCCTGAGCGCTGTCTTTGACTTACCCGGGGGCAAGGAGAAGCACATGGAACGATCTGGACATCTCGACACTTTCGCGCGCGACAATCTGCCGCCCGCCGATCAGTGGCCTGAGTTTCTGCTGGACAATCCGGATGTGGCATACCCGGCGCGCATCAATTGCGCCGCCGAACTGCTGGATCGTGTGATCGATGAAGGTCGCGGCAATGCGCCCGCGATCTATTCGGTGGAGAACGGCACGCCGACGGTCACGACGTATCTCGGTTTGCGCGAGATGGTGGATCGCATCTCTCATGTGCTTCGCAATGACATGGCATTGGTGCCGGGCAACCGTGTGTTGCTGCGCGGCCCGAACAATCTGTTCATGGCCGCCGCATGGCTTGCCGTGATCAAGGCGGGACTTGTCGGCGTGCCGACGATGCCGCTGCTGCGCGCGAAGGAACTGAAGCAGATCATCGACAAGGCGGAGGTCGGCGCGGCACTGTGCGACGGGCGTCTGAAGGAGGAGCTTGAGTTCAACCGCGAGTCGAGCCACGAGTATTTCTGCCCGGCGTTGAAGCAGGTGGTGTATTTCCACGATGTGGGTGAGGGCTCACTGGAGGCACGCATGGCGCGTCAGCCAGCGAGCTTCGAGGCCTGCGATACAGCGGTGGACGATGTCTGCCTGATCGCTTTCACGAGCGGTACGACGGGCCAGCCGAAGGGCACGATGCACTTTCATCGCGATGTGCTCGCGATGTGCGATTTGTTCCCCCGTCATGTGCTGAAGCCGGGACCGGATGACATCTTCTGCGGTACTCCCCCGTTAGCGTTCACTTTCGGCACGGGTGGCTTGTTGACGTTCCCGTTGCGTGTCGGGGCGGCGACGGTGTTGCTGGAGAAGCTCACACCGGACAGTCTGCTGCAGGCGATAGAAACTTACCGCGCGACGATCTGTTTCACGGCCCCGACGTTTTATCGTCAGATGGCGGCACTCGTGGACAAGTACGATTTGTCGAGCCTGAAGAAGACGGTGTCGGCCGGCGAGGCGTTGCCCGATGCGACGCGTCAGCTATGGAAGCAGGCTTCGGGCATCGAGATGATCGACGGTATCGGCGGCACGGAGATGATCCACATTTTCATCTCGGCGGCAAACGGTGACGTGGTGCCGGGGGCGATCGGTAAACCGGTGCCGGGCTACATCGCGATGATCGTGGACGAAAATATGCAACCGCTGCCGCCGGGCAAGGTGGGCAAACTGGCAGTGAAGGGCCCGACCGGTTGCCGGTATCTCGCGGACTCGCGTCAAACGAGTTATGTGAAGAACGGCTGGAATCTGCCGGGCGACACGTTCATGTGCGACGAAGCGGGCAATTACTACTATCAGGCCCGCTCCGACGACATGATTGTCTCGGCCGGATATAACATCGCAGGCCCGGAAGTGGAGTCGGCACTACTGAAGCATCCGGCCGTGGCGGAGTGCGGGGTGGTGGGCGCGAACGATGAGGCGCGCGGCCAGATCGTGAAGGCGTATGTGGTGCTCAAGGCCGGTGAGTCGCGCGACGACGCGATGGTGAAGACGCTTCAGGAGTATGTGAAGGCTAACATCGCCCCGTATAAATATCCGCGCGCCATTGAGTTTGTCGACACGTTGCCTCGTACGGAAACGGGCAAACTGCAACGCTTCAAGCTCCGGCAGACGGGGCAGTGAAGCACGGGGGGAGCGCTCCAGTCGGCGCTCACTCACTTTGAACAATCCTGCTCGCAGGGGAGGAGAAAACTATGTCGGAGGCTGATGTGGCCACGCACGCATTCGTGAAGCCGCTGCTGGTGCGCTTCAAACACTGCGATCCGGCAGGCATCGTTTTTTATCCGCGCTATTTTGAGATGATCAACGATCTGGTCGAAGACTGGTGCGCCGAAGGGCTCAACCTGTCATTCGGCGAGATGCATCTGCGCGACGGCATGGGTGTGCCGACAGCGAACGTCGAATGTCGCTTCAGTGCCCCCAGTTTCTTAGGCGAGACGCTGCTTCGCTCGCTGGAAGTCTCGCGTCTCGGCCGCTCATCCATGACGCTGCGCATCCGGTTCGCCGGTGGAAACGACGAGACGCGTCTACAAGCCACGCTGGTACTGGTCTGGGTCGCGAAAGGCGCAGGCGGAAGACCCGCCCCGATCGCCATACCCCCGGCCCAACGCGAGGCCATCGTGCGCTTTGCCGCACCCGATTCTGTCATTGAAGGAGTGTCCTGATGCTGCAAGTTCTGCAACCGCCCGAATGGGCGAAACCGCGCGGCTACGCGAACGGCATGGCTTTCGAAATGACGGCCGGCAGCCGCATCGTGTTTGTCGGCGGTCAGATTGGCTGGAACGGACAGCAACGTTTTGAAACGGATGATTTCGCACTGCAAGTTCGTCAGACCCTCGAGAACATCGTGGCGATTCTGGCCGAAGGCAACGCCAAGCCGGAACACATCGTGCGGATGACCTGGTACGTCAAGAATAAACGCGAGTATGTGGAGAGCTATCGCGCCATCGGCGAACACTACCGCGCCATCATCGGACGCCATTTCCCCGCAATGACCGCCGTCGAAGTCGCCGATCTGATCGAGGACGAAGCCAAGGTCGAGATCGAAGTGACTGCGGTGGTGCCCGCCGCTCTATAAATCCGCCCTCAACACCGCCTTCCAGACGGACCGGGGCCCCTTTCCGCCTCTCAGACATAAACCCAACTCGCTGCAGAAAGGCGCCCCGGTCCGTCTCTCCTCACTCCTTCCATACTTCCCGCCCTTACCCCCCGTTCTCTTCCCCGCTCCGGTTTCTCTCCCCCCTCCAATGCAAAACGCCGGGCAGTCCCCGGCGTTTTCGCTGTCCTGCTTCCTTCGTGCTTTCCTTCCCTCTTCTCTTTACGCCGCCTTCTGCGCCGCCTGTGCCGCGTCCAACGCCGCCTGCGTCAACACATACACTCCCGGCAAATCCCGCTCGTCACAGTTGCCCCCCTCTCCACCCCGATCCACCACCACGAAGTCACTCACCTCATGCAACGCCAACAACGGGTGATGCCATACCCCTCTCGCATAGTTCACTCCCTGCCACCCATCCGAGACGAAGGCCCGCATCCCACTCACATCCAACTCGCCCGCCGGGGCCACTACCACCAAGTACGGCGTCGTCTTCAACGGTATGAACGCCTGACTGCCCAACGGGTGACGCTCCAACATCTTCACCTCATACGGCAACTGCCTCGGCTGACCCCGGAATACGTTCACCAACGCTCTTCCCCCCGCCGGACCCAAATCCACCGTCGCCAAATCGTGAAATCGCTCAGTCGTCCCGCCATTGATCGCAAAATGCTCCGCCCCCGGCAACTCAATCACGTCGCCAAACGGCTTGAACGCCTCTCGCGTCAATCGCTCTATCTTCAACGCCAGACCCGCCATGTCACACCCCATTTTTTTCTTCGCTCATCGCAGCCTCCCTCGTCCCCTTCCTTTTTCAAGGACGTGAGAGGTCGTCTTTCTTGCTGACGCCGCTTTCGCTGCTTACGCCTTCTTGTCGCTCAGGCGTCCCCACAGTCGCAGCCTCGACACGCCACCGTCCGGGATGATGTTGAAGCGAATATGCGTAATCGCCCCCAACTTCTGCACCTGCTCTTCAAAGAAGAACTGCTTGTCCATCGCCAACTTCTGCTCAGGCAATAACACCGGCCAGAACATCGACTGCGTAATCAACGACTGCTCGGTGCCCCCCGTCACATACGCCGCCTGAAGGGAGCAGCGATCCGGGAAGTTGCCCTTGAAGTGCGCCGTGTCGACTTCGATCTTGCCAATCTCGCCCGGCTGCGCCAACGCAATGATCGCCCAGTCGTTGCCCGGCTCACGACGCCGCCGCGTCTCCCACCCATCCCCCATGTTCACGCCACGACCCGGCATCAGCAGGCT
>NZ_KB944445.1:0-29176 GCF_000389825.1 Pandoraea sp. SD6-2
CGCTCATCGCAGCCTCCCTCGTCCCCTTCCTTTTTCAAGGACGTGAGAGGTCGTCTTTCTTGCTGACGCCGCTTTCGCTGCTTACGCCTTCTTGTCGCTCAGGCGTCCCCACAGTCGCAGCCTCGACACGCCACCGTCCGGGATGATGTTGAAGCGAATATGCGTAATCGCCCCCAACTTCTGCACCTGCTCTTCAAAGAAGAACTGCTTGTCCATCGCCAACTTCTGCTCAGGCAATAACACCGGCCAGAACATCGACTGCGTAATCAACGACTGCTCGGTGCCCCCCGTCACATACGCCGCCTGAAGGGAGCAGCGATCCGGGAAGTTGCCCTTGAAGTGCGCCGTGTCGACTTCGATCTTGCCAATCTCGCCCGGCTGCGCCAACGCAATGATCGCCCAGTCGTTGCCCGGCTCACGACGCCGCCGCGTCTCCCACCCATCCCCCATGTTCACGCCACGACCCGGCATCAGCAGGCTCGACGCCAACCCAAAGTGCTGGTTGTTCGCCGCCACCACGTAACCGCCGTTCTCCATCGCAATCAGGTCGATCAACTCGTCACGCGAACGCCCCGCCCAATCGCTCTGCGGCAAACCATACAGGCGCAGTCGCGCCAGACCACCGTCGGGGTACAGGTTCACACGCACATGGGTCGCCGCACGCGGGTTGATGATCGCGTGGTAGTGATGCGAGTTGCCCTGTAGCGTGGTCGAGGCGAGCAGTTCGAACCATTCGGCCGCCTCGCCCGGTGCGCCATCCGGGCTGTAGCAGCCCTCGAGCGACGCCGCGGGCGGGAAGTTGCCGGTGAAGTGGCTGGTGTCCAAATCGACGCCGAACAACACGCCCGGACGCGCGAGCTTGACCACGCACCAGTCGTAGCCGTTCACGCGCTTGCGACGCGTCTCCCAACCATCCATCCACTTGCCGTTGTCGTCGTATTTGCCGGGGATGAAGACGGCCGGCTCAGGATTGAGCATGCGCTCTTTGGCCGCGAAGAATTCGTCGCTGGCCTCCAATGCCTGCGCACCCAGGCGCGGATCGGCCAGATTGACGTAACGGCGCACGAATTCCGGTGCGTTCGGATCTTGCGGAACGAGGGCCATGTTGCTTTTCACTCCAGATAAAGGTGCCGACGTCTCGCGTCGGCAGAAGATTTGTTCGATTTCACTCTCGGCTTACGCCGCGATGTTTATGGCGTCACCGCTGCATTGGTCGGGGCATTGCCCTCTGTGCGATCTTCCGACGACGCTGCCATCGGCTCGTAGGGCAGGGCGCCATCGAGCACTTTGTGTGCCCTCGCAAAGTCGACGTCTTTTTCCCATGCCGCCACAACGAGCGTCGCCACGCAGTTGCCCAGCAGGTTGGTAATGGCCCGGGCAATGCCAACGAACCAGTCGACCGGCAAGATCAAAACCAGGCCAATGACGGGGATCGCCGGGATGGCCGCGAGCGTCGCCGCCAGAATCACAATGGCCGACCCCGGAATGCCATGCGCCCCCTTTGACGTGAGCAAGGACACGAGCACTACAAGGATCAGGTCATGCATGGATAACGGTGTGTTGGTCGCCTGGGCAATGAAGATGACCGCAAGCGTCAGGTAGATGGAGAAGCCGTCGAGGTTGAAGGAGTACCCCGTCGGCACGACCAGGCCTACCGTCGACTTCTTGATGCCCATCCACTCGAGCTTGCGCATGATCGCGGGCAACACAGCATCGGACGACGCCGTGCCCAACACGATGGACAACTCTTCGCGGAAGTATTTGATGAACTTGAAGATGTTGAAGCCCGCCAGACGCAATACGCCCCCCAACACTACGGTGACGAAGACGAAACAACTCACGTAGAACACGAGCACCAACAAGCCCAATTGCTTGAGCGATGACGCACCGTATTTGCCCGTGGTGAAAGCCACCGCGCCCAATACGCCCAGCGGTGCCAGCCGGATGATGAATGCCATCACGCGGAAGAAGACATGGCTCAGGTCTTCAATGAATCGCGCCACCGGACGGCCCCGCTCGCCAAGGGCCGCCAACGCGCAGCCGAACATGACCGAGAAGACGAGGATCTGCAGAATGTCACCCTTGGCAAAGGCGTCGGTAATGGTGTTGGGAATGATCTTCAACAAGAAGCCAGCGGTGTCTTTCAACCCCTTCGCATTCTCGGTGTACGCCGCCATCGCGCTCGGATCGAGACTGCGAATGTCGATATTCATTCCCTCGCCCGGCCGTGTCACCCATGCCAGCACTGCACCGATGACCAACGCGAAGGTGGTGATGATCTCGAAGTACACGACGGCCTTGATTCCCACTCGGCCAACTTTGCGCAAATCACCCGCACTCGCCATGCCACTCACAACCACACAGAAGACGATCGGTCCAATGACCATCTTGATCAGCTTCAGAAAGCCATCGCCCAACGGACGCAACGACTCTCCCAACTGCGGAAACCAAATACCAAGCGCCACACCCGCTATCAACGCAATGACGACTCGGCCAAACAACGAACGGAACAGCTTGGGCATGGTTTGTCTCCTCTGCCTGCGCAAATCACTCTCTCGGATTTCGCGATTTCTATGTCGGACGGACTGCTCTCCGGGCTGATTTCTGTACGGCAACATCACCTTGGCGCGCTCGGCACCCGCCAACACCAGCAAGGCTTTCAAACAAGTCATACCGGTCTGACCAGTGATGTTATGGGGAATATTAGAAAGCCAATATAGTCCGGTCAAGACGCGGCTTCTGAGGGGATTCCCTATGGAAGGGCGAATTTCCACGGTCGCTTCGTCGAGTGTGGCGATATCCCCTGCACAACGGCTGCCGGAGCGCGTGAGGGGATATTTGGCGTCGTACAATGCACCATACGTATCCCCGCATTTTTTGTGAGGCCTCATGAAGCATTCGGCGCATGCCGTAACCGACGCCGCCGTCGTCACTATCCGCGAGCGCATTGAACGTCAGGTCTATCCGGCCGGCGCCATGCTTCCTTCGCAGCGCCAACTCGCCGAGGAGCTGGCCATTAGCCGCGCTTCGCTGCGCGAAGCCCTCTCGACGCTCGAGGCGCTTGGCATGGTGGCCATCCGCCCCGGCAAAGGTGTCTATGTGAACGACGCCTCGGCGCGCAGGGGCGTTGCCTGGCGGTTCGCCGACCAGATCTCGCTCGCCGACACGTATCAGCTGCGCTATGCACTCGAAGGTTTCGCCGCCCGGCTCGCCGCTCATGCCGCCAGCGCCAGCGAAATGGAATGGCTCACGGATAACGTCGAAACGATGAAGGGGGCGCTAATTGACGGCGACGTCGATACCGCCGCGCAACTCGATTTCGCGTTCCATCTGCGCATTGTGGGACTCGCGGGGAACGCCGCCATTGCCGATATCCTGCGCGGCAGTACGGACATCGTCATGGAAAGCCAACGCCTGCCGTTCTACCAACGTGAACTGGTGCTTTCCACCTATCATGAACATCTGGAGATCCTCGACGCCCTGCGACGCCGCGACGGCGCCGCCGCAGGGGCCGCGATGGAGCGCCATATCGTGCTGGCAGCCCAGCGGGCGGGCATTCATTTCCCTATCCCCTCTGCGTATTCGTCAGCCGGCGGCCTCTCCCTCCGGGAGAACGCAGAGCGTACTGATGCGCGACACGTTCAGCTTTGAGATGAATGGGATTTGCGCTATACTTTGAAGGTTTTAGTCATTTAACCCTCACCCTAGCGCCTACCCGCCTGACATCTCGTCCGCAGTCCGAGCATCCGCTGTGCGCATATTCCGCGCAATTCCGGTGCCCGCGCTGATGTCATCGCGGCGGACGATGGAGCTGGCAGCCGGGGTGAACCCTTCAGGAGTTTCCCGTGCTGCCGTCATTCCCACCCGCCATTCTCGCGCTCGCTGACGGCACGGTCTTTCGTGGGTACGCCATCGGCGCTGCCGGTCACACCATCGGTGAAGTCGTGTTCAACACGGCCATTACCGGCTATCAGGAAATCCTCACCGACCCCAGCTATGCGCGTCAGATCGTCACGTTGACGTATCCGCACATCGGCAACACGGGCGTCAACGGTGAAGACGTCGAAGCCACGAAAGTCCATGCCGCAGGCCTGATCATCAAGGATCTGCCGATCCTCGACTCGAATTTCCGAGCCAACAAGACGCTCTCGCAATACCTGAAGGATGAAGGCGTCGTTGCCATCGCCGGCATCGATACGCGCCGTCTGACCCGTATTCTGCGCGAGAAGGGCGCTCAGAACGGCTGCATCCTTGCCGGCGAAGAAGCCGATGAAGGCAAGGCCATCGCACTCGCCCAATCCTTCCCGGGACTCGCCGGTATGGATCTCGCCAAGGTCGTCTCGACCACGCAGAAGTACTCGTGGACAGAAACGGAATGGCGTCTGGGCGAAGGCTACGGTGAGCAGAAAGACCCGAAATTCCATGTGGTCGCTCTCGACTACGGCGTCAAGCGCAACATTCTGCGCATGCTCGCCGAACGTGGCTGCAAGGTCACCGTGCTGCCCGCCCAAAGCTCGGCCGACGATGTGTTTGCCCTGAACCCGGACGGCGTGTTCCTCTCGAACGGCCCCGGCGACCCCGAGCCGTGCGATTACGCCATCGCCGCCACGAAGACGTTCCTCGAGCGCCGCATCCCGACCTTCGGTATCTGCCTCGGCCACCAGATCATGGGGCTGGCCGTCGGTGCCAAAACGCTCAAGATGAAGACCGGCCACCACGGTGCCAATCACCCGGTCAAGGATCTCGCGACCGGTCGTGTGGTGATCACCTCGCAAAACCACGGCTTTGCCGTGGACGCGAACAGCCTGCCGGCCAATGCGCGCGTCTCGCACGTTTCGCTGTTCGACGGCACGCTGCAAGGCTTCGAGCTGACGGATCGCCCGGCATTCTGCTTCCAGGGGCACCCGGAAGCCTCGCCGGGCCCGCATGACATCGGCTATCTGTTCGACCGATTCGTGCAGTCGATGGTCGACGCCAAGCAGCCCGCGTAAGCACAGGCTCGACGAGACTCGGATAAGGATAAGGACGCGCGCATCATGCTCGGAAACTCGATCGGCATCGTCAACCTCTGGACCTATCTGGCCGGCGTGGTGGTGGTCATTCTGCTGCCGGGACCGAACTCGCTCTACGTGCTGTCGGTGGCAGCCCAGCGCGGTGTTCGTCACGGTTACGCAGGGGCTTGCGGCGTGTTTCTCGGCGACACTATCCTCATGACGCTGGCCGCTGCCGGCGTGGCGTCGCTGCTGCACGCGCAGCCGGCGCTGTTCTTCGTGGTGAAGTATCTCGGTGCGGCCTACCTTTGCTGGATGGGCCTGAACATGCTGCGCGGCGCGCTCGCCAACGCGCGAGCCGCGCGGGCGAATGAGGGCGCAGCCGTTGTGGCGCCCAAGCCGGTGGATGCAGACCACCCGTTCAAGCGCGCACTGTTCATCAGTCTGCTGAACCCGAAGGCAATCCTGTTCTGCGTGTCGTTTTTCATCCAGTTCGTCGATCCGGGCTACGCCTACCCCGCCGTGTCGTTTGCGGTGCTGGGTGTGATCGTGCAGACCTGCAGTTTCCTGTATCTGAGCACGCTGATCCTGGCCGGTTACCGCCTGGCCGAGCACTTCCGGCAACGTCGCCGGTTGAGCGCCGGGGCAACCGGCGGCGTGGGCGCGCTGTTCGTCGGCTTCGGTGTGAAGCTCGCGACCGCGACGCTGAGTTAAATTTTTGTTGAGAACGTTATGCCAAAGCGCACAGACATCAAGAGCATCCTCATCATCGGCGCCGGCCCGATCATCATCGGTCAGGCATGCGAATTCGACTATTCCGGCGCACAAGCCTGCAAGGCACTGCGCGAGGAAGGCTACAAGGTCATCCTGATCAACAGCAACCCTGCCACGATCATGACCGACCCGGACACGGCCGATGTGACCTACATCGAACCGATTACTTGGGAAGTCGTCGAGCGCATCATCGCCAAGGAACGCCCGGATGCCATCCTGCCGACGATGGGTGGCCAGACCGCGCTTAATTGCGCGCTCGACCTGCATCGCCACGGCGTGCTCGACAAGTACAAGGTGGAACTGATCGGCGCGTCGCCGGAAGCCATCGACAAAGCCGAAGACCGTCTGAAGTTCAAGGACGCGATGACCAAGATCGGTCTCGGTTCGGCCAAGTCGGGCATCGCCCACTCGATGGAAGACGCCCTCGCCGTGCAGGCCCAGATCACGGCTGAAATCGGCGGTAGCGGCTACCCGATGGTAATCCGCCCGTCGTTCACGCTCGGCGGCTCGGGCGGCGGCATTGCCTACAATCGCGAAGAGTTCGAAGAGATCTGCAAGCGCGGCCTCGACCTCTCGCCCACGCGCGAACTGCTCATCGAAGAGTCGCTGCTGGGCTGGAAGGAATACGAGATGGAAGTTGTGCGCGACCGCGCCGATAACTGCATCATCGTTTGCTCGATCGAGAACCTCGACCCGATGGGGGTGCACACCGGTGACTCGATCACTGTCGCACCGGCCCAGACGCTGACCGACAAGGAATACCAACTGCTGCGTAATGCATCGCTGGCAGTGTTGCGCGAAATCGGCGTGGAGACGGGCGGCTCGAACGTCCAGTTCTCGATCAACCCGAAGGACGGCCGTATGGTCGTCATCGAAATGAACCCGCGTGTGTCGCGCTCTTCGGCCCTCGCCTCGAAGGCGACTGGCTTCCCGATCGCGAAGATCGCCGCCAAGCTGGCGATCGGTTACACGCTCGACGAACTGCGCAACGAGATCACCGGCGGAGCCACGCCGGCCTCGTTCGAGCCGACCATCGACTACGTCGTGACCAAGGTGCCGCGCTTTGCCTTCGAGAAGTTCCGCGAAGCCGACCCCCGCCTGACGACGCAGATGAAGTCGGTTGGCGAAGTGATGGCCATGGGCCGCACGTTCCAGGAATCGTTCCAGAAGGCCATGCGCGGTCTGGAAGTCGGCGTGGACGGTCTGGACGAAAAGTCGACCGACCGCGACGAGATCGTTGCCGAAATCGGCGAGCCGGGCCCGGACCGTATCTGGTACGTGGGCGATGCATTCCGCCTGGGGATGAGCCTCGAAGAGGTGTACGCCGAGACGGCCATCGACCCGTGGTTCCTCGCCCAGCTCGAAGCCATCGTCAAGAAGGAACAGGCACTGGCTGGCCGCACACTGGAAAGCCTGACGACCGACGAACTGCGCTTCCTCAAGCAGAGCGGTTTCTCGGATCGCCGCCTGGCCAAGCTGCTCGGTACCGACCAGACCGCCGTGCGCCGCGCCCGCATCGCACAGAAGGTGCGCCCGGTCTACAAGCGTGTGGACACCTGTGCCGCGGAGTTCTCGACCAACACCGCTTATATGTACTCGACCTATGAGGAAGAGTGCGAAGCCCAGCCGACCAACAAGAAGAAGGTCATGGTGCTGGGCGGCGGCCCGAACCGTATTGGTCAGGGTATCGAGTTCGATTACTGCTGCGTGCACGCGGCCCTCGCGCTGCGTGACGACGGGTACGAGACCATCATGGTCAACTGCAACCCGGAAACGGTGTCGACGGACTACGATACGTCGGATCGTCTGTACTTCGAGCCGGTGACGCTGGAAGACGTGCTGGAAATCGTCGACCTCGAAAAGCCGGTCGGCGTGATCGTGCAATACGGTGGTCAGACCCCGCTCAAGCTCGCCCTCGATCTCGAAGCGAACGGTGTGCCCATCGTCGGCACGAGCCCCGACATGATCGACGCCGCCGAAGACCGCGAGCGCTTCCAGAAGCTGCTGCATGATCTCGGTCTGCGTCAGCCGCCGAACCGCACGGCCCGTGCAGAAGACCAGGCGCTGAAGCTTGCCGCCGAAATCGGTTATCCGCTGGTCGTGCGTCCGTCGTACGTGCTGGGTGGCCGTGCCATGGAAATCGTCCACGAACCGCGCGACCTCGAGCGCTACATGCGCGAAGCCGTCAAGGTGAGCAACGACAGCCCTGTGCTGCTCGACCGCTTCCTCGACGACGCCATCGAGTGCGACGTCGACTGCATCTCGGACGGCACGGATGTCTACATCGGCGGCGTGATGGAGCACATCGAACAGGCGGGCGTCCACTCGGGCGACTCGGCTTGCTCGCTGCCGCCTTACTCGCTGTCGGCCGAGACGATCGCCGAACTCAAGCGTCAGACGGCCGCGATGGCCCGTGCGCTCAACGTGGTAGGCCTGATGAACGTGCAGTTCGCGATTCAACAGGGCAGCGGCGTCGACACGATCTACGTGCTGGAAGTGAACCCGCGCGCGTCGCGTACGGTGCCGTATGTCTCGAAGGCGACCGGCCGCCAACTGGCCAAGATCGCCGCTCGCGCGATGGTTGGCCAGTCGCTCAAGTCGCAAGGCGTGACGAGCGAAGTGACGCCGCCGTACTTCAGCGTCAAGGAAGCCGTGTTCCCGTTCGTGAAGTTCCCGGGCGTCGACCCGGTGCTCGGACCGGAAATGCGCTCGACGGGTGAGGTGATGGGTGTCGGCCGCACGTTCGGTGAGGCGCTCTTCAAGTCGCAACTGGCTGCTGGCTCGCGCCTGCCGGCCTCGGGTACGGTGCTGCTCACGGTCAAGGATGCCGACAAGCCGCGCGCCGTCGAAGTCGCGCGCATGCTGCACGCGCTGGGCTACCCGATTGTGGCCACGCGCGGCACGGCGGCAGCGATAGAAGCGGCCGGCATCCCGGTGCGCGTGGTCAACAAGGTGAAGGACGGTCGTCCGCACATTGTCGACATGATCAAGAACGGCGAGATTGCCCTCGTGTTCACTACGGTGGACGAGACCCGTACGGCAATTGCCGATTCGCGCTCGATCCGTATGTCGGCACAAGCACACAAGGTCACGTATTACACGACGATCTCGGGTGCCCGTGCGGCAGTGGAGGGCCTGAAGTATCTGCAGAACCTCGAGGTGTACGATCTCCAGGGTCTGCACGCTTTGCTGCCGGCCTGAATGTCCGCCCGCCCGAGGCGGGTAAGCGAGGGATATGCCCGGGCGTGGTTCGCTACCCTGGGCGAAGTCTCAAAAATATGGCGCGCACGCCGGGGAACCGATCTCCGTCGGTGGCGACCAATGCTCCATCTATAGCGGAATGCCACGCTGCCAGCCCTCCGGTTGGCAGCGTCGACAACTCTGCTACACTAACGCCACATAGGTGTCACAGCCGCGGTCAAGCGGCGTTCGCGAAAAGTGCGAATGCGGCTTTGCTGCGGCAATTTTTTTGTCTTTCGGAACAACGCGCATGAGTACCATTCCTCTGACCAAACGGGGCGCGGAGCTGCTCAAGGAAGAGCTGCACCGCCTGAAGTCCGTCGAACGTCCGAACGTGATCACTGCGATTGCTGAAGCCCGTGCGCAGGGTGATCTGTCGGAAAACGCGGAGTACGACGCCGCGAAGGAGAAACAGGGTTTTATCGAGGGGCGCATTGCCGATCTCGAATCGAAGCTCTCAGCGGCCCAAATCATCGATCCGTCGGTACTCGATGCCGAAGGTCGCGTGGTGTTTGCCGCCACGGTCGAACTCGAAGACCTCGAGAACGGCGGCACGGTTCAGTATCAGATCGTGGGCGACGATGAAGCCGATCTGGAGCACGGCAAGATTTCGGTGAGTTCGCCGATCGCGCGTGCGCTCATCGGTAAGTACGCAGGCGACGTGGCCGAAGTGCAGGCCCCGAGCGGTGTGCGTGAGTACGAGATCATCGATGTCCGCTACGTCTGATGTGACGTCAACTGGCGGCGCGCCGCGGCTCGAACGTCTGTTCCGCCTGATCGCGACCGTCTGGTGCGGTAGTCAGTGGGCCATCGGCTATATCGTTGCGCCCACGCTCTTCGTCGTGCTGGAGTCTCGCACGATGGCCGGCACGGTCGCGGGCCGGCTGTTTCACACACAAGCCTGGCTGAGCCTGGTTTGCGGAGTGCTGCTGGTCTGGCTCGCAACGGCACTTATCGCCCGCACGAGCGATGCCCGCGCTGCGCGCTGCTATCGCGGCCTGCGCTGGCTGGCGGTAGCGATGATGGTCTGTGTGCTGGTCAGCTGGTTTGGCTTGCAGCCATTCATGGCGGATCTGCGTGCACAGGCGCAAGCGTCCGGTGTTGAGATCGGTCAGTCGCCCTTTGCCGCGCGCTTCGGCATGCTCCACGGCATTTCCAGCGGTATTTATTTGCTGCAAAGCCTGCTTGGCATTGCGCTGATCTGGCGTCAGCCGGTACGCGGCTAAATGACGTAGGGCGCGCGACGGTGCGGGCTTCACGGCTTGCCGCCTAATCGCGACACCCAATAAAAAACGCGCCCGACGATGTCAGGGCGCGTCTTTTCGAGGGCTGGCGGAACGTGCTTGATCCGCCGCCATCTGCTTAGTCGTTGCGCTGGCGCTTGACGCTGGTCTGGCGCTTTTTGGCGCGCTTGACGATACCACCCGCGGTCATGCGCTCGTTGCCGGCGACGGTGACTTTCTTGACTGTGGGGCGACGTCCGGCGTTGGTGCTGCTCTTGACGACCGTGACGGTACGCGGAGCACGGCCCTTGACCGTTGCGCCAGTGCCGCTGGTTCTGCCGCGAACCGGCATTTCCTTTTCGTCCGGCGTGGGGCGGTACAGGACAAGCAGCTTGCCGATGTGTTGCACCGGCGCTGCACCGAGTTGGTCGCAGATGGATTCGTAGATGGCCACGCGCGCGTCGCGTTCGTCGCCGAAAACACGCACCTTAATCAGTTCGTGGGCCTTGAGGGCGCCGTCGATTTCCTTGAGCACCGCCGGCGTCAAGCCGTCGGCGCCGATCAGAACGACAGGATTCAGCGCATGGGCGACGGAGCGCAAGTCGGCGCGTTGCGCCGGGGTCAGGGTCAAAGCGGGCATAGAAGACAGACGAGACAAACGAGTTAGGATGCGCCCGCAAACGGTGGCCGGAACGCCCGTAGCGACTGCTGGCTGGCTAACGGATTTTGGGCGCGCAAGGGCGTATTATCCTGCAAATTCGCAGCGTTTTTGAAGAATTATGGCAAAAAACCGTTTCAGCCACGCGTGGCTGCACGATCACATCAACGATCCCTACGTCAAAATGGCGCAGCGCGAAGGCTATCGGGCCCGCGCAGCGTACAAACTCAAAGAGATCGACGAGCAGGACCGGCTGATCAAGCCGGGCCAGGTCATTGTCGACCTCGGGTCGACCCCCGGCAGCTGGAGTCAGTACGCGCGCAACAAGCTCGCGGGCGGCAAGCGGGTCGAGGGGGGCATCGACGGCACCATCATCGCGCTGGATATTCTGCCGATGGAGCCGATTGCCGACGTCCACTTCCTGCAGGGCGATTTCCGCGAGGACAGCGTGCTCGAGCAGTTGGAAGAAATTGTGGCGGGACGCAAAGTTGACCTTGTAGTTTCCGATATGGCCCCCAACTTGTCGGGTGTGGCATCGGCCGATGCGGCGCGAATCGAGCATTTGTGCGATCTCGCGTTGGATTTTGCTCAGCGCCACCTGAAACCAGAGGGGGCATTACTGGTCAAATGTTTTCACGGCAGCGGCTATAGCCAGATTGTCGAAAAGTTCAAACATCAGTTCAAAACGGTGGCGCCGCGTAAGCCCAAGGCGTCACGGGACAAATCTTCCGAAACGTTCATTCTCGGTCGGGGTCTGAAAAATCCGGGTTGATGCCCGTCAAACCGGCGCACTGGCGCTATGGTGGCGGTAGAGAATCACTATGGCGGTGCGCCTTCGAGTGGATTAGAATGAATTCTTGGCGCGAAGCGATTTCATGAAGGAGCAACGCTTTGAACAATAATATGTTTTCCAAAGCGGCGGTGTGGTTAGTCATCGCGCTGGTCTTGTTTACTGTTTTTAAACAGTTCGACAAGCCGCACGTCCAGGAGGGCGTGACGTACTCCCAGTTCATGGACGATGCCAAGAACGGCAAGATCAAGAACGTGGTGGTGCAGGGGCGCAGCCTTCAGGTGACGCCTAGCGACGGCCAGAAATACACCATCGTGTCGCCTGGCGACATCTGGATGGTGGGCGATCTCATGAAGTACGGCGTTCAGGTCTCGGGTAAAGCCGACGACGAACCGAACGTGCTCATGTCCGCTCTCTACTACCTCGGACCTACGCTGCTGATTATTGGCTTCTGGTTCTACATGATGCGACAGATGCAGGGCGGGGGTAAGGGCGGTGCCTTCTCCTTCGGTAAATCCCGCGCGCGTCTCATCGATGAAAATGCCAATCCGGTCACCTTTGCGGATGTCGCCGGCTGCGACGAAGCCAAGTACGAAGTCGGCGAACTGGTCGACTTCCTGAAAGATCCTCAGAAATTCCAGAAGTTGGGCGGTCGTATTCCGCGCGGTGTGCTGCTTGTCGGCCCGCCGGGAACCGGTAAGACGTTGCTGGCGCGTGCTATTGCCGGCGAAGCCAAGGTGCCGTTCTTCAGCATCTCGGGCTCGGACTTCGTGGAAATGTTCGTCGGCGTGGGGGCTGCCCGTGTTCGCGACATGTTCGAAAACGCGAAGAAGCAGTCACCCTGTATCGTGTTCATCGACGAAATCGACGCCGTCGGCCGCCATCGTGGCGCCGGCATGGGCGGCGGTAACGACGAGCGCGAACAGACGCTGAACCAGATGCTCGTCGAGATGGACGGCTTCGAAGCCAACTCGGGTGTGATCGTGATCGCCGCGACCAACCGTTCGGATGTGCTCGACAAGGCGCTGCTGCGTCCGGGCCGTTTCGACCGTCAGGTCTACGTCGGTCTGCCGGACATCCGCGGCCGTGAGCAGATTCTGAAGGTGCACCTGCGCAAGGTGCCGATCTCCAACGACGTTGATGCATCGGTCATTGCCCGTGGTACGCCGGGCATGTCGGGTGCGGATCTCGCGAACCTGGTGAACGAAGCGGCGTTGTTCGCGGCGCGCCGTAACAAGCGCATCGTCGAAATGCTCGACTTCGAAGATGCCAAGGACAAGATCTTCATGGGGCCGGAGCGCAAGTCCGCCGTGATGCGCGACGAGGAACGCCGTGCGACGGCGTATCACGAGTCGGGCCACGCCGTGGTGGCTATGCTGTTGCCGGAGGCCGATCCGGTGCACAAGGTGACGATCATCCCGCGTGGTTGGGCATTGGGCCTGACGATGCAGTTGCCGGAACACGACAAGTACTCGGAGTATCGCGACACGATGCTCACGCAGATCGCCATCCTGTTTGGCGGTCGTGCGGCAGAGGAAGTGTTCATCAACAAGATGTCGACAGGCGCTTCGAACGACTTCGAGCGTGCCACCAAGCTTGCACGCGACATGGTGACCCGCTACGGCATGTCGGACGCCTTGGGCCCGATGGTCTATGTCGATACCGAGCAGGATTCGGTGTTCGGCCGGATGTCGTCGAAGTCGGTGTCGGAAGCCACGCAGCAGAAGGTCGACGGCGAAGTCCGCCGCATTTTGGACGAGCAATACGCGTTGGCCAGAAAGCTGCTGGAAGACAATCGCGACAAGGTCGAGGCGATGACCCAGGCCCTGATGGAATGGGAAACGATCGACGGCGAGCAGATTGGCGACATCATGGACGGCCGTCCGCCGCGTCCTCCGAAGAGCGGTTCGGCGAACGGTGGTGCGTCGGGTGGCAATCCGCCGCTTAAACCCAGCAACACCCCGGCGACCGTCTAAACGGACGCCTTGGCAGGCGAAAGTGCTGTCATCCCAGAAAGACCGGCCTCTCGCCGGTCTTTTTGCATTCTGGGGCAGTGTTGCCGGCGGCTGAGTGCGGCCATACCAGGGATGTGGGTAAATTCGGTGTTACGGAGTGTTTCCGCCGTCGATACGGCGGGCGATTCCGGTAACATTACGGCCATACGCCAATGCCCGGTGCCCCGGGCGCGCAGATCCGTTCTCCGCGAATGGGCTGCTCTATACGTCTTACTGAGCTACGAGCTTCCGAATGTCCTCCGAGCAGTCGCAACCCATGCTTTCTCCCCCTTCTGGCACAGATGACATCGCAGTGTCGGGTGAGACATCCGATACCCCGGTCAAGTCCGACTCGCTGGCATTCGGGCCACGATTCCGGCTCGATGCCCGCCGGGTTCACGTCATGGGCATCCTGAATGTGACACCAGACTCGTTTTCCGACGGTGGCAAGTTCGTCGCCCGCGACGCCGCGCTGCGCCACGCAGAGCAGTTGATCGCCGACGGTGCCGACATCCTGGACATTGGCGGTGAGTCGACCCGCCCAGGTGCCGAGGCGTTGCCGGAAGACGCCGAACTCGAGCGTGTGGTGCCGATTGTCGAAGCGTTGCGCGACTGTGGCGTACCGCTGTCGATCGATACTTACAAACCGGGTGTCATGCGAGCCGTACTGGCCGCCGGCGCGGACATGATCAACGATATCTGGGGATTCCAGCAGCCGGGCGCTATCGACGCAGTGCGCGACAGTGAGGCGGCGCTGTGCATCATGCACATGCTGCACGACCCCAAGACGATGCAGGACGCGCCGATCTACACCGATGTCGTCACCGAAGTCGCGGCCTTCCTCGACGGCCGGGTGGACACGTTGCTCTCGGCGGGTGTTGCGCCCACGCGCCTGTATCTGGACCCAGGATTCGGCTTCGGCAAGAGTCTCGCTCATAATCTCGCCTTGCTCAAACACTTGCGGGTGCTGTCGCGCGATGGCCTCCCGTTGCTCGTGGGGATGTCGCGAAAGCGGATGCTCGGCGAAATCACGGGACGCCAGTCGCCGCAGGAGCGCCAGGTGGCAAGCGTTGCCGCCGCGATGTGCGCCGCGCAGCAAGGTGCCGCCATCGTACGTGTACACGACGTCGCCGAGACGGTCGATGCTCTCAAGGTGTGGCAAGCCGTGCGCGACGCCGAGTAAGGCCTGGGCGGGCTGCGTCGATCAGACCACGGCGAACCCGGCAAAATCGGGCGGGGACCGAGCGGGGACGCATGTCATGGAAAATGGCGGTGCGGTACCGCATCGTCCGATGACATACGGTACAAAGAAAACGAAAGACGCGCGCGTACGGACCGTCAACCGGCGCGACGCATCAACAGGGAACAATGCAACGATGAAACGACGCTATTTTGGAACCGATGGTATTCGCGGCACGGTGGGCGAGAGCCCGATCACGCCGGATTTCGTGCTGCGGCTCGGTTATGCGGCTGGGCGCGCGCTTGCGGGGAGTCAGACGACGGGCCGCCCGACCGTATTGATCGGCAAAGACACGCGTGTTTCCGGTTACATGCTCGAAGCCGCGTTGGAAGCCGGATTCGCTGCCGCGGGCGTCGATACCATGTTGGCCGGCCCGATGCCTACGCCGGCGGTGGCGTACCTCACGCGGGCGTTGCGTCTGGCGGCAGGTGTGGTCATCAGTGCGTCGCACAATCCGTACCACGACAACGGCATCAAGTTCTTCTCGGCAGACGGCAACAAGCTCCCGGACCAGACCGAACTCGAGATCGAAGCCGAGCTGGACAATCCGATGACGTGCGTGCGCTCCGAGCAGCTTGGTAAGGCACGCCGCCTGGATGACGCGGCGGGCCGCTACATCGAGTTTTGCAAGAGCACGTTCCCGAATGAATTCGACCTTCGGGGCATGAAGATCGTGGTCGATTGCGCCAACGGCGCGGCATATCACATTGCCCCGCATGTGTTCCATGAGTTGGGCGCCGAAGTCATCGCGATCGGCAACCACCCGAACGGCTTCAACATCAACCAGGACTGCGGCGCGACGGCACCCGATGCACTCATGCGCGCCGTCCGGGCAAATCACGCAGATCTCGGCGTGGCGCTCGATGGTGACGCTGATCGCCTGCAGATCGTCGACGGGGCAGGGCGCCTCTATAACGGCGACGAACTCCTGTATCTGCTGGTCAAGGACCGTCTGGACAGCGGTGGTGTGCCGGGTGCGGTGGGCACGCTGATGACCAACATGGCGGTGGAAGTCGCGCTCAAGGGGTTGGGCGTGCCGTTTGTGCGCGCCAAGGTCGGTGACCGCTACGTGCTTGAGCAACTCTACAAGCACGGCTGGCAGATCGGCGCGGAAGGCTCAGGCCACATCCTGTGTCTGGACAAGCACACCACGGGCGATGGGATCATCTCGGCCTTGCAGGTGCTCGCAGCCATTCGCCGCGCGGACAACAAGCCGCTAGCGAAATTGCTGGATGGGGTGCGTCTGTTCCCGCAGCACATGATCAATGTACGCACGCCAGCCGGGTACGATTGGCAGAGCGACAGCCGTCTGGTCGCCGAGCGCGACGCCATCGAGGCCAAGCTGGGAGACACGGGGCGCGTGCTGATCCGTGCCTCGGGAACCGAGCCGGTGCTGCGCGTGATGGTCGAGGCGAGAGAGGATTCACAGGCCTCTTCCTTCGCCCAACAACTGGCAAACATCGTCAAAACGGCGGCATGATCGGTCTTTGACCTCAGCGGCCGTCACCGTGTGTGGCGGCCGGCAATGGCTTCTCCCGCACTCAACGAACGACCTCTTCCTGGCGGCAACCCTTCTGGCGGCTCGCCCATATCGTTCGTATCGTCAGCTTCCCAACGTGGCAATGTACTGCGCCGTACGTTCACATTTGTGACAGCGCGCGCTGCGCATTGTCAGACCAATTCCGACACTTCTCCGTCATTGTCACGAGGCTGACACGCGTGCCGAACACGCGTCTTGCACCCCCAAAAACGCTGGGGGAACACGCCGAAACCCGCGCCAATCAACGATCTTAGGAAGTCCTCATGGGCGGGGGGAAACTGCATGCAATGTGACGATTCCGAGGCGGCTTTGTGACGCGAATATTGTGAGGTTTCGAAAATGACACATTACTGTCACATTCTGAACCTATTCTTCGAGTCATCCACACGCTGTACCACACCAACTCGGAGAAATCCATGAAGCTGATGAAGACTGCGATTGCCGGCCTGGCTGGCGTTCTGTTCGCCGCTGGCGCGATTGCGGGCGAGATTACCGGCGCAGGCAGCACGTTTGCTGCTCCGATCTACACCAAGTGGGCCGACGCTTACCAAAAGTCGACCTCCAACAAGGTCAACTATCAAGGCATCGGTTCGTCGGGCGGCATCAAGCAAATTCAGGCCAAGACCGTCGATTTCGCCGGTTCGGACGCTCCGCTGACCGATGAAGAGCTGGCCAAGCAAGGCCTGTTCCAGTTCCCGACGGTTGTCGGCGGCATTGTGCCGGTCATCAACGTGCCGGGTGTGAAGGCGGGCGAGTTGGTCCTGTCGGGCGAAGTGCTGGGCGACATCTACCTGGGCAAGATCAAGAAGTGGAACGATCCGGCCATCGCCAAGCTGAACCCGAAGGTCAAGCTGCCGGATACCGATATCGCCGTGGTTCGCCGCGCCGACGGTTCGGGCACGAGCTTCGTGTTCACGAACTACCTGTCGAAGGTCAACGCCGAATGGAAGAGCAAGGTTGGCGAAGGCACGACGGTCAACTGGCCGACGGGTACGGGTGGTAAGGGCAACGACGGCGTCGCCGCCTTCGTGCAACGTCTGCCGGGCGCCATCGGCTATGTCGAGTCGGCCTACGCCAAGCAGAACAAGCTGACGTACACGGCCCTGACGAACGCGGAAGGCAAGACGGTCGAGCCGACCGCCGAGACGTTCGCTGCCGCTGCCGCCAAGGCCGAATGGTCGAAGACGTTCTACCAGATCCTGACCAACGAGAAGGGCGACAAGTCGTGGCCGATCGTGGCTGCCACCTTCGTGCTCGTGCACCAGAAGGCTGATGCCGGCAAGGAAGCGCAAAGCGCCGAAGTGCTCAAGTTCTTCGACTGGTCGTTCAAGAACGGCGTGAACACGGCTAAGGAACTGGACTACATTCCGCTGCCGGAAGCTGTTCTGAAGCAGATCCGTGCTGGCTGGAAGGCGAAGGTTGCCGAGTCGGCCACCAAGGCTGGCATCTAAAGCACCTTGCAGGTGCCGGGCAATGCACTGTTGTGTTGCCTGGCACCTCAAAACCGGCAATATCCGCGCCGCCTGTTCCGAAGCCCGAACTCCGATCTGGCAACGGCTGGCGGCGCGCTCACGCTGAGACGACATCATGGCAGAAGCCACCAGTTCCCTCGCAACACCGGGCGCGCAGCGCGCTCCGTCTTCCGTAGGCGACTTTCTTTTCGCGATGCTGACTCGCGGCGCCGCTCTCGTCACACTGCTTTTACTCGGTGGCATCATCGTGTCGCTGATCATCAGCGCGCTGCCGTCGATTCAAAAGTTTGGCTTCGCCTTCCTGTGGACGAAGGACTGGGATCCTCCTGCAGAACAATTCGGCGCGCTCGTGCCTATCTACGGCACGATCGTCACGTCCATCATCGCCCTCTTCATCGCCGTGCCTGTGAGCTTCGGCATTGCCCTGTTTTTGACTGAACTCTCGCCCGTGTGGCTGCGCCGCCCGCTCGGCACGGCCATCGAGCTGCTCGCTGCCATCCCGAGTATCGTCTACGGGATGTGGGGCCTGCTGGTCTTCGCCCCGATCTTCAGCCAGTACTTCCAGAAGCCGCTGGGTGCGCTGCTTGGCAATGTGCCGGTGATCGGTGCGCTGTTCCAGGGCCCGCCGCTCGGCATCGGTATCCTGCCCGCCGGCGTGATCCTCGCGATCATGATCATTCCGTACATCGCCTCGGTCATGCGCGACGTGTTCGAAGTCACGCCCGTGCTGCTCAAGGAGTCGGCCTACGGCATCGGTTGCACGACCTGGGAGGTGATGTGGCGCGTGGTGCTGCCCTTCACGAAGACGGGTGTCATCGGCGGCGTCATGCTGGGCCTGGGCCGCGCGCTCGGCGAAACCATGGCCGTCACCTTCGTGATCGGCAATACGAACTTGCTCGATAACATTTCGCTGTTTTCGCCGGGTAACAGCATCACCTCGGCACTTGCCAATGAATTCGCCGAAGCGGGCCCCGGCCTGCACACGTCGGCGTTGATGGAACTCGGTCTGATTCTCTTCTTCATCACCTTTGTGGTGCTGGCGCTCTCCAAGCTCATGCTGCTGCGCCTGGAAAAGGGCGAAGGTAAATAAATGACCCAACAAGCGCTCGAATTGGAAACGCCGGCAGTGAAGCCCACCGACGCCTTCACCCGCGTGCGGTTGCAGGCCTACCGCCGCCGCAAGAACATCTTTGCGATCGCGATGTCGCTCGCGGCGATGGCCTTCGGCCTGATCTGGCTGCTGTGGATTCTCTACACCACGCTCTCGCTGGGCATCGGCGGCTTGTCGCTGTCGCTGTTCACCGAAATGACACCGCCGCCGAACACGGCAGGCGGGGGCCTCGCCAACGCCATCGCGGGCAGTGTGGTGATGGTCGGTGTGGCCACCCTCGTCGGCACGCCGCTGGGTGTTCTGGCCGGTGTGTATCTGGCGGAGTACGGCCAGAAGTCGTGGCTCGCCAGCATCACGCGCTTCATCAACGACATTCTGCTTTCGGCCCCGTCGATCGTGATCGGTCTGTTCGTGTACGCGTTGGTCGTGGCGCAGATGGGGCACTTCTCGGCCTGGGCCGGCATCATCTCGCTTGCGCTGCTACAGATTCCCATCGTGATCCGTACTACGGAGAACATGCTCAATCTGGTGCCGAACAACTTGCGTGAAGCCGCATTCGCGCTGGGTACGCCGAAGTGGCGCATCATCGTCAAGATCACGTTGAAGGCATCGATTGCCGGCATCGTGACGGGCGTGCTGCTGGCCGTGGCGCGTATCGCAGGCGAGACGGCCCCGCTGCTGTTCACGGCGCTCTCGAATCAGTTCTGGTCGATGAACCTGAACCAGCCGATGGCCAACCTGCCGGTCACGATTTTCAAATTTGCCATGAGCCCGTTTGCGGAGTGGCAGGCGCTTGCCTGGGCGGGTGTGTTCATCATCACGCTCGGGGTGTTGTTCCTGAACATTCTGGCGCGCACGCTGTTTGCCAAGAAGTAACCGGCAATGCGAGACGGCACAACGCTACGACACGACGCAAACCTGACGGTTGAGACGAACATGACGAATCCGACGCAAGAAATCAAACTGCCCTCGAAGATTGAAGTCAAGAACCTGAACTTCTTCTACGACAAGTATCACGCGCTCAAGAACATCAACCTGCGCATTCCCGACCGCAAGGTCACGGCCTTCATCGGCCCGTCGGGTTGCGGCAAGTCGACGCTGCTGCGCACGTTCAACAAGATGTACGCCCTGTATCCGGAGCAACGCGCCGAGGGCGAGATCAATATGGACGGCGAAAACCTGCTGACCGCGAAGCAGGACATCGCGCTGCTGCGCGCGAAGGTCGGTATGGTGTTCCAGAAGCCCACGCCGTTCCCGATGTCGATCTATGACAACATCTCGTTCGGCGTACGTCTGTTCGAAAAGCTCTCGCGCTCGGAAATGGACGACCGCGTGGAGTGGGCGCTGACCAAGGCGGCATTGTGGAGCGAAGTCAAGGACAAGCTACAACAGTCGGGCTACGGCCTGTCGGGCGGTCAGCAGCAGCGTCTGTGCATTGCACGTGGCATCGCGATCCGTCCGGAAGTGCTCCTGCTCGACGAACCGTGCTCGGCGCTCGACCCGATTTCCACGGGCCGCATCGAAGAACTGATCGCGGAACTCAAAGACGACTACACGGTGGTGATCGTCACGCACAACATGCAGCAGGCCGCCCGTTGCTCGGACTTCACAGCCTACATGTACCTGGGCGAGTTGATCGAATTCGGCGAGACCGAGAAGATCTTCATCAAGCCGGACCGCAAAGAGACCGAAGACTACATCACCGGCCGTTTCGGTTGATGCCCACGAGGAAACCCGCGACATGAACGAAAAACACCTTTCCAGCCAGTTCGACTCCGACCTGAATCAGGTTTGCTCGCGCGTCCTTGAAATGGGCGGCCTGGTCGAATCGCAGATTGTGACGGCCATGCAGGGCCTCAATACGTTCGACCGCGGCCTGGTCGACGAAGTGATCGCCAACGAGCATCGTCTGAACACGATGGAAGTCGAGATCGACGAAGAGTGCAGCAAGATCATTGCCCGCCGCCAGCCGACGGCACGCGATCTGCGCCTGTTGCTCTCGATCTCGAAGTCGATTACCAACCTCGAGCGCGCCGGCGACGAGGCCGAGAAGATCGCCAAGTGTACGCGCCGCCTTCTCGAAGATGGCACGGCGCAAAGCGTGAACTTCGCCGAAATCAAGCTTTCGGGCGAAATGGCCGCGCAGTTGCTGCGCCGCACGCTGGACGCGTTTGCGCGTCTGGACATCGTGGCGGCTGCCGAGATCGTGCGTGACGATAAGGCCATCGACAATGAGTTCCGTGGCTTCGTGCGAAAATTGGTGACGTACATGATGGAGGATCCGCGCACCATCTCGGCCGGCCTGGATTTCCTGTTCATTGCCAAGGCCATCGAGCGTATCGGCGATCATGCCAAGAACATCGCTGAATTCATCATTTACATCGTCAAAGGCACTGACGTCCGGCACATTTCGCGCGAAGATCTGCAGCGAAAAGTGCAGGGCGAATAAAAGGCCGGACATTATTGAAGGTTTGAGAGGGAACCGATGCCTAGCAGCATTCTGATCGTAGAAGACGAACCGGCGATTTCCGAGTTGATCTCCGTTAATCTGCAACACGCGGGTCACTACCCGATCCGGGCATACAACGCGGAGCAGGCGCTCACGCTGATCAGTGACGTCCTGCCGGATCTCGTGCTGCTCGACTGGATGCTGCCGGGCAAGTCGGGCGTGACGTTCGCGCGCGAGTTGCGTGCGAACGAGCGCACCAAGCACGTGCCGATCATCATGCTCACCGCGCGCAGCGAAGAGCAGGACAAGGTGATGGGGCTCGAGATCGGTGCGGACGATTATGTGACCAAGCCGTTTTCGCCGAAGGAACTGATGGCGCGTATCAAGGCGGTGTTGCGCCGCCGCGCGCCGCAGTTGACCGAGGATGTGGTAAGCGTGAACGGCCTGAAGCTCGATCCGGCCACGCACCGTGTGACGAGTCATCAGTCGAGCGGTGACATCAAGCTGGATCTGGGGCCGACGGAATTCCGGCTGCTGCACTTCTTCATGACGCACCCGGAGCGCGTGCACAGCCGCTCGCAGCTTCTCGACCAGGTATGGGGCGATCACGTATTCGTGGAGGAGCGCACGGTGGATGTGCACATCAAGCGTCTGCGTGCTGCGCTCAAACCGGCGGGCCACGATGCTATGATCGAGACCGTACGCGGCAGCGGCTACCGTCTGACGAAGTCGGTCTGAGGCATCGCGCCTCGTTTTCGGTTGAGACCTGCCGTGCCAATGCCGCCGCTGCCCGATGGGCGGCGAGCGGCACTCCTCCTGTGCATCGTCTATGAATATCATCTGGGCCCGTGCGCTGGCATTCCTGATCCTGCAAGCGGCCATTTCGGTGGCTGTCGGCTGGCTTTTTGGGGCAAGTGCAGGCTACGTTACCGCCATCGTTCTGCTGGTGACGCAGCTTTTCTTCAACGTCTATCATGCCCAGCGCCTCTGGCGTCTGCTCGACGCCCCGGTCTATGGCGAGGTGCCAAGTGCACTTGGGCTGTGGGGCGAAATCTATTACCGGCTGCACAAGCTGGCCAAACGCTGGCATAACCAGGTGAAGCAGGTGGAACAACAGCACGCGCGTTTCATTCAGGCGATCCAGGCATCGCCCAATGGCGTGATCATGCTCGACGAGCATAATCAGATCGAGTGGTGCAATGCGATTGCCGAGACGCACTTCGGCATCGATGCCAAACGAGACCTGCGTCAACAGATCACACACCTTCTGCGCACGCCGGCCTTTGTGCACTACTTGTCGTCGGAGCGCTACGATGAGGCGCTGCTCATGCATCACATGGGCGAGAAGCATAACAACGTGCTCTCGATGCAGGTGTTCCCGTACGGCGACAACCGCAAGCTCATCATCTCGCTCGACGTGACCGATCTCGAGCGCACCGACGCGATGCGCCGGGACTTCGTGGCCAACGTCTCGCACGAACTCAAGACACCGCTCACGGTGCTCTCCGGCTTCCTTGAGACGGTCGGTGAGTTGCCACTCTCGCCAGAAGAGATCCAGCGTTATGTCGAGATCATGCGTCAGCAGGCGTCGCGCATGCAGAACATCGTGAACGATCTGCTTACGCTCGCCAAGCTCGAAGGCAGCGGCAAGCCGCCGTCTGACGACAGGATCGACATGGGCATGCAGATGCGATCGCTGCGCAGCGACGCCGAAGGGCTCTCGCAAGGGCAGCATGTGATCGAAGTGAGCGTAGCCGACGGGCTCGATCTACGCGGTGCCGAAGGCGAGTTGCACAGCGCGTTCAGCAATCTCGTGAGCAACGCGATACGCTATACGCCCCAGGGGGGCAAGATCCAGATCGAGTGGGCGGCCACCGACGACGGCGGCGCTCGCTTCGTCGTCATCGACTCGGGTCTGGGCATTCCGGCAGAACACATTCCACGGCTCACCGAGCGCTTCTATCGCATCGATCGCAGCCGCTCGCGCGATACGGGGGGCACCGGCCTGGGCCTTGCGATCGTCAAGCATGTGCTGACGCGTCACCAGGCCGATCTGCGGGTGACGAGCGAGGAGGGGCGCGGCAGCACGTTCGCGATCTACTTCCCGCCGACGCGGGTGGTGCATCGCGCACCGATCGAAGCGGCCCCCGGTGTGGCCGTGAACGAGTAAGCGCAGGCGGCAGACGCGAGCCCCGGCAAACCCAAAGGGGACAAAAGGCGTTCGACTTCACGGTCGGATGCCTTTTTTGCTTGAACCTGGGATGCGCGGCGGCGGGGCGCGATCCGATAATTAAAGGGGGCTTTCGGCCCCCTTTCCTTGTTGTGGCAACGACTTGTGCGGCCGGCCGATCAGTTGCTGGTTTGTTGTACGTGTTTCGCCACTTCCGCCATCAACGCCATCTGGCTGTTGAACGGCCGCTTACCGGGTTTGCGGCGCACGTAGCTGCCGTCCGGACGCATCAGCCACGAGGCCGTATTGTCGCGCAAGTGAATCATCAGGCCCTCGCGAATCACGCGGGTCTTCAGGCGCTTGTCTCGCACCGGGAAGGCCACCTCCACACGACGGAAGAAGTTGCGTTCCATCCAGTCGGCGCTGGAGAGCATGACTTGCTCGTCACCGTTCGCATAGAAGTAATAGATGCGATGGTGCTCGAGAAAGCGCCCGACAATCGAGCGGACGGTAATGTTCTCCGACAATCCCGGTACACCGGCGCGCAGCGAGCACACGCCGCGCACGATCAGATCGATTTTCACGCCGGCGCGCGACGCCTTGTACAGTTCGGCAATGATCGTCGGCTCAAGCAACGCGTTCATTTTCGCGATGATGCGTGCCTTCTTACCAGACACCGCCGCTTCCGTCTCGCGACGGATCGCCTCGAGCAGATGGGTGTGCATAGTGAACGGCGACTGCCATAGCCCGTTCAGGTGCGTCTGACGGCCAATCCCGGTCAACTGCTGGAACACGACGTGTACATCGGAGCACAGGGCTTCGTCGGCGGTCATCAGACCGAAGTCCGTGTACAGACGCGCGGTGCGCGGGTGATAGTTACCCGTGCCGAGGTGGACGTAACGCTTGAGGAACGTCTTCTTGCCCTGGCGGGTGCGGCGCACCACAAGGAGCATCTTCGCGTGGCACTTGTGGCCGACGACACCATAGACGACGTGTGCGCCGACCGCTTCGAGGCGGGCGGCCCAGTTGATGTTCGTCTGCTCGTCGAAGCGCGCGAGCAATTCCACCACGACCGTGACTTCCTTGCCGTTGCGTGCCGCTTCCATGAGGGCGTCCATCAGTGCGGATTCGTTACCCGTACGGTAGATCGTCTGCTTGATCGCCACGACATCGGGGTCACGTGCGGCCTGCAACAACAGTTCGAGCACGGGCTGGAAACTATCGTAGGGGTGATGCAGCAGCAGATCGCCCTGGTCGATGACATCGAAAATCGCAAGCGAGGCGCTCATTCGCTTGGGCAGCGCGGGCACGAACGGCACGAACTTCAGGTCCGGGCGGTCGACCATCTCGGGCAACGGCATGAGGCGCACGAGATTCACTGGGCCTTTCACGCGATAGCAGTCCGAGTCGGCCAGACCGCACTCGGTCTGAAGGCGTCGCACGAGGCGCGACGGGGCACCGGCATCGACTTCGAGGCGTACGGCATCGCCAAGGTGCCGGGCCGGGAGTTCGCCTTGCAGCGCGGTGCGCAGGTTGGTGATTTCGTCTTCGTCGACGAACAGATCGCTGTTACGCGTGACGCGGAACTGGTGGCAGCCTTTGGCCGTGAGTCCCGGGAACAGTTCGCTGGCGAAGCGCAGCATGAGCGAACTGAGCAGAACGAAGCTGTTGGGCAGGGGGGCGAGCGCCGGTGGCATGGGTACCAGACGGGGCAGGGCGCGCGGCGCCTGAACGATGGCGAGTTCGGCGTCGCGGCCGAAGGCGTCCTTGCCTTCGAGTTCGACGGCGAAGTTCAGACTCTTGTTGAGTACGCGCGGGAACGGATGCGCCGGATCGAGTCCGATGGGGGTGAGCACCGGCACGAGTTCGCGCAGGAAGTAGTCGCGGGCCCATTCGACCTGTGCGTCGTTCCACTGGCCGGAGGGGTGAAAGGCGATGCCCTCGGCCTCCAGACGTGGCATCAGGCCGTCGAACATGGCGTATTGCTTTTCGACGAGCGCCTGTGCCCGGGCGCAGACTTGCGTGTAAACTTGCTGAAACGTCATGCCGTCGGGCGTGAGCATGCCCGGATTTTCGCGCATCTGCTCTTTTAGTCCGGCGACGCGGATTTCGAAGAATTCATCCATATTGCTGCTCACGATACAGACGAAGCGAAGACGTTCTAGTAGTGGCGTGGCCGGATCGGCCGCCTGGGCAAGGACACGTTCGTTAAATGCCAGGATGCCCAGCTCGCGGTTGAGCAGCGGGTAATTCATAGTAGACGTGCGAAAGACATGGGATTGGCGTGAATTCTTCATTCGTATTGTTACAGTTATATGACATTCACATTTGTCAACGACGTGTCATATTCGATTTGTAACTTATTCGTCATTTATTTGTCGAGTGCGCGTCATGCATTTGATGTGAGGCATTGCGCACTTCGGCACTCTTCGCTCAGGCGCACCCCTACATGAGTACCCCATCGCCCTTGCTTGCGGCCGTTGATCTCGGCTCGAACAGTTTTCGCCTGATCATCGGCCGCGTGGAGGAGACATCCGCCGGTACGCAGATCTATCAGGTCGATGCGCTGCGCGAGCCGGTGCGACTTGCGGCCGGCCTGAACGCCGAGAAGTATCTCGATCATCCGTCGCAACAACGCGGCTGGGAGGTGCTCAAGCGTTTCGGAGAGCGGCTGCGCGGGTTTCATCCCGATCAGGTACGCGCGGTTGCCACGAACACGCTGCGAGTCGCCAAGAATGCACAGGACTTTCTGGGTGAGGCGCAACGCGCACTCGGGTTTCCTATCGAAGTGATTGCCGGGCGGGAAGAGGCGCGTCTGATTTACGCGGGTGCGGCGCACTCGGTGCCCACTTGCCCGGGCAACCGGCTGGTGGTGGATATTGGCGGCGGCTCGACGGAGTTCATTATCGGGCAAGATTACGAGCCGCTGATCATGGAGAGCTTATATATTGGCTGCGTGAGCCACAGTCGTCTGTTTTTCCCGAGTGGCAATGTTGACGAATACGCGATGAAGCAGGCTGAATTGGCTGCTCGCCGCGAGATTCAGATTATTTCTGCGACGTTTCGCGAGGCGGGTTGGTCGCAGGCGATAGGCTCGTCCGGCACGGCCAGGGCATTGGCCGAACTGCTCGAAGCCAACGGCTTCAACGACGGCGGGGTGCATGGGCTCACTCGCGGCGGCCTCGAGCGGCTCAAGCGGGCGCTCATCAAGGCCGAGAATGCCAACCGTCTGAAGCTCGCCGGGCTCAAGCAGGATCGTATTCCCGTGCTGCCGGGTGGCTTGTCCATCATGCTCTCCGTCTTCAATGAACTCGAAGTCGATCATATGGAGACGACCGACGCGGCGCTGCGGCTCGGCGTCATGTATGACCTGCTCGGACGTACGCAGCATCAGGATATGCGTGCCGTCACCGTCGAGCAGTTCGTGCGCCGTTATGGCGTTGATCGCTCGCAGGCCGAACGGGTCGGGAATCTGGCGGTTTCGCTGTACCGTCAGTTGCCGATCGATGTGGTCGAGGGTGACGACGATCAGGACGATCGCCGCGAGGGAGGGGAGGCGTTGCTCAACTGGGCGTCGTCGCTGCATGAGATGGGCTTGTCGATCTCGCACAGTGCGTATCACAAACATTCGGCCTATATCGGCAGCAACGCGGATATGCCGGGATTTTCACGGCCCGATCAAACAAGGCTGGCGGAGTTGTTGCTTGGGCATGTGGGCAAGCTCGGCAAGCTCGCGTCGCAGGCGCAGCAGGTCGATTGGCAATTGCTGTTCTGCCTGCGGTTGGCAGTACTGTTTTGTCGTCGTCGCACCGATGCGCTGCCGGACAGTATCGAGGTCGAGCGTCTCGACGACGGCTTTCAGATATCGGTGCCGCGCGTGTGGATCGATGCCAATCCGCTCACCGATTACAGCCTGCAACGCGAAGCGCAGGAGTGGGAGAAGATCGGCATGCGTTACAAGGTGGTGTACGCCTGAAGCGTTGCGACTGCGCCGTCCTGCCCTCTGGGGCGGCGGCTTGGCAAAGGAAAAGCCCGGCAGAAGCCGGGCTTTTTTGTTCTCATGCGAGGACGAAACAACTTTGGGGGGATAGCCTATGTCAGGCTTGTTTGAGTTTGCTCACGAGTTCCGGGCCGAGGAAGTGGCGCGCGTAGCGCGGATTGATGTCGGCGAGACGGAACAGTGTGAGGAAGTCGGCGGTATTGAAGTCGGGGTCCCATGCCGGAGCGCCGCAGATGCGGGCGCCGAGGCGCAGGTATCCTTTGACCAGCGCGGGCGGCTCGACGTCGAGCGTCGATTGCAACTCATCGACTGGCAGGGCGATACGCGGCACGGCGTGGTATTCGGCCGGGGCCATGGCGGTGTCTTGCAGCTTGCGATAGAGGCTGGCGGCATAGTGGCCGCCATCGGCCATCGGCACGCTGGCGCAACCGAGCATCGTCTCGAGGCCATTGCGCAGCATGTACTCGGCCAGACCGCTCCAGAGCGCCATGATGACGGCGCCGTTGCGGTAATCCGCGTGCACGCATGAGCGGCCCGTCTCGAGCATCTTCGGGCGCAGGTGGTCGAGACGCGAGAGATCGAATTCCCCTTCGGAGTACAGACGACCCAGGCGGCTGGCCTGAGACGGGGGCAATACGCGGTAGGTGCCGACGACCTTGAGCGAGTCCTGATCGCGCACGATCAGGTGGTCGCAGTATTGGTCGTATTCGTCGACGTCCAGACCTGCCGGGCCCTTGACCGAGGCGCCCATTTCTTCTGCAAAGACCTGATATCTCAGATGTTGTGCTTCCCGAAGCTCGCTTTCATCGCGTGCCCACGCCACAGCCAGATTCGGTTTGACAGGCGTTTCAGGGCGAGGAAGACGCCTCCGCGACGTGGGGGTCAGCGAAGAGAGCGGCATAGTGGGGTTCGGCAGGTCGCGCATAAAGGCCCTTTTTTTGACGGTCGCGTTGCGACGTACTTTAAAAAGCATCAATGTCGATTCCGTGAACGGTAGGCGACAATTCTATGACAAAACGCGCAGTGTCATGAGTCAGGTCCCGCTTCTGATGCCTTGCAATGCCCGGTTCATGCGGGTTTGCGGAGAGTCCCGCCGTGATATCGGGGGAGGGTCAAAGAAGATCGGGGTTGATGACGGCGCGCACCACGACCTGACTTTCGTCTTCGCGGCGGCGCGAGGATAGCCACCAGATGCCGCCTTTCTTGATGGTCCAGTAGGCTTCCTGGCCGCTCAGCAGCAGGGCGGCGAGTTGGCCGAGGGCGGGCTGGTGGCCGACGATGACGACGGTCTGATTGGCGCCGGGCCACCCGATGGCGCCGAGTAAGGTCATGGCGTTCGCGCCGGGTGCGAGATCACGCACGATACGCGGCGTGGGGGTGAGTGCCTGAGCGGTCTGGACGGCGCGCACGGCGGGGCTGGAGAGGATGAGCGCGTCGTCGGGCAGACGGGCACGCAGCCACTCGGCGGCTTTATCGGCCTGTTTGCGGCCGCGGTCGGTAAGTTCGCGAGCCAGATCGGCTTTT
>NZ_KB944445.1:29485-53570 GCF_000389825.1 Pandoraea sp. SD6-2
GGGAGCCAGATCGGCTTGCGCACTCAGGGCGAGGGCAGCCGGCAGGTTTTCGGCGTCGGCGTGACGCCAGAGAATCAGATTCATTGACACGGGTTCGGACATGGAGAACCTCCCACTATGGCGGGGTTTCGTGGCGCTGGCGTGACCACGGATGAGACATCCATGGAACCTCCATTGTGCCAGCCACCGCCGGGAAAGTGCCTGCGTCGCGTGTGACTATTTGACGCGGCGCGCGGAACCGACTAGAATCTCTCCTCTTTAGTCGGAGCGTAGCGCAGCCTGGTAGCGCATCTGATTTGGGATCAGAGGGTCGTAGGTTCGAATCCTATCGCTCCGACCAAAATGCCCTTGCAGTACAAGTAGTTACGGAGCGCCCCATCGGGGCGTTTTTCGTTTGTCTAATATCCTGTCTAACTGCGTCTAATATCCAGTGCTCATACAGTGCTGGCGATTTATCCAGCTTTCGGCAGGTTCATGCGGATTACGCTCGTCGGCGTCAGCCGGGACTTGAGATAGATTTCGGTCGTCTTGACGTCAGAGTGGGCCGCCGCCACCCTAAGCTGTTCCATCGTGTACCCGGCTCTCTCCGCGTCCGTCAGCGCCTTCGCACGGATGTCCTTGACGGTGTAGACCGCCTCCCCAAGACCCGCCCGCACGCAGGCTCGATCCCACGCGCTCCGCACGGCTGTGGCGCCGTATGGCTTCCCGCTGAGTGAGTGGATGACGTGTTTCCCCTTCACCTTCCCGAAGGTACGAGCCCTCTCCAACACTGCGTCGATCTCCGGCGTGATCGGCCAGTCCACTGCCTCGCCGGTAGAGTCCACCGTCTTCGATGGTTGGAAGTGGATTACTTTCGCCTCGCGATCGATGTCGGCCCACAATAGGTTTCGCACGTCGGTCGATCGCTGCATCGTCAGGTAGCAGAGATCCACGAAACACTGCATCATTTCGCCGCTGCGGACTTCCCGGCCGTTCGCTTCTTTCGCGAGTGCATCTCTGATGGCGATGAAATGGCTGTCGGCAATGTAGACGTCCCGCGCTTTCGGCTTCTTGAGCTTCACCTCACGGCATGGATTGCTCGTCATGTGGCGCTTGAGGATGCACCAGGCGAAAAAGCCGGAAAGAAACGCACGCATCACTCGCTGCATGTGCAGTTTTCCGTCCCAGTTGCCTGTCAAGAATTCAGCCACATACGCGGGGTCTACCTGATCAACGTCGACGTCACGGAATGAAGATTTAACGTATTCCGCATAGTGTGGCCACGCCTTTTCCTTGTGCTTCTTCTTATTCAAATCGACGTAGTCGTCGACAAGGCCAGGGATGTTGCCGGAACCAGTTGCTGACTCGGCTTTCCTCTTCTCGTTGGTCAGGCGTTCAAGCATTGCTGTCTCGCCATCGCTGACGCGGCACAGCTTGACCCAACGATTGGTGCCCGGTTTGAACCAGTAGTAGCTACCGTGCTTCACGTACACGCGGTTTGGCAACCCGTCTGGTGCTTTTCGGCGACGTGCATTCATGCTGCTCGCCTCACCGAATGGAGTGCAGGACGCGCCGGCGGCGCTGACGATGGGAGTACGCCGGCCTTCTTCGCGCTGAGTGCTTCGAACGTAGCCCAGGTCATGATGATGTGTCCATTGGCGCGCGTCACGACGTCTATTCCGAACTGCTTCTTAAACCAAGCGACTTGCGTCGAGCAGCGCTTCTTGCCCGTGATTTCGACCAGGTCATCATCGCTGATCAATCTGCTGTTCATTATCTGCTCCCAGTGCGCTCCGGATGTTTCCCGCGCAAATGCCAAAATGCAAACGGGGACGCGCTAACAAGGGCGTCCCCGCTTTCCAGTCATCAAATCAAGCGCCAACGGCGGCGCTCACGTCTAAATTCCCCAATCTCTCGCAGTAACCCGCAGAATCTCTTTCAGTGCTTCGGCCGTGGCCGGCGGTGCTAGCTTTATCACTCTTTCCTCAAACGCCCGTTTGGTCGGGCCGGGTATTCCTTAGTTTTCCGGCAATCTGGTGCGCATAGACTGTCCTTACCGTGACGCAATGTCGTGCCCTAGCTTCACGGACTCATGGCCCATCCATCGTGATGGGCTTTTTTTCGTGGCCGGGTGGGTGGTCATGCTATTTCCCTGATCGCTTCTCTCGCGCATCGGATGAACTCGGCTGCCGCTTCCGCGTTGATCGCGTTGCCGTAGGCGCGCAGTCGTCCCACTCGCGCGGGAGCCCCATGAGCCAGCGGGAATGTGCCGGGTTCAACTGGCCTCCACTTTCCATCCTGGCATAGGAGCCAATCAGCATCTCGCCAGAAGCCGTTAGTCGGGCAGGCCCGCAGATCGCTGCGAAGTCCTGGAGGCGCTGTTGCACTTTCGTGCCGTCCGGCCGCGTGATCGACATGGCTGAGTCCGGGTTGCCCGTCCGATCGTTGTTGCACGATGGAGTTGGCCAGCCTGACAACACCGCTGCATGATTGAGTGTGATGTTCGGCGTCGTGAACTCCGGCGACGGCTTGCGCAGGGCGTCCGTGCTCGTGGTCGTCGGCCAGCCCGCAAGCCAAGCCACTCGACCGAGCAATGCGTTCAACGGTACGTTCTGACATTCCGCCCCGTCCTTGTGATCGCACGTTGTCGGCGAGCGCCACCCAGTACGTCCGATCTCGGATGTTCGGGGAACCGACGCTCGCAGCCGGGAACGCGAGCGCCCCGAAGGCGTGACCCAGGCTTTCCATGTCATCTTGTACAAGGTCGATCCAAGGATCGACGTCTTTGCTCGCAACTTGCTCTCCAAAGACCGTTGCAGGCATGTGCTCGCGGATGAGATGGAACCAGTGCGGCCAGAGGTGCCGCTCGTCAGCAAACCCAAGTCCTGCGCCTGCCGCGCTGAAAGGTTGGCACGGACAGGAACCGGTCCAAACAGGTCGGTCGTCAGGCCATCCAGCCATGCGCAGGGCATACGACCAGACGCCGATTCCTGCGAAGAAGTGGCACTGTGTGTAGCCTCGGATGTCATCAGGTCGAACATCGCGGATATCTCTCGTGTCGACGTCGCCGGGCGCGATGTGCCCCGCGGCGATGAGGTTGCGGAGCCAGTCAGCGGCATATGGGTCGAGTTCGTTGTAGTAGGCGCCGCGCATATCAGTCGCCCAGAATGATCTGCCCAGTCTCAAACGGGACATCTAGCGACAGTCTTCCGGAATCCGAATATGATGGAAAAACGGCAGCGCATTTCATTGGTTGCCCAATCAGATCTCGAAGCAAAAGGATGCCGATATGGAAAACCCTGCGTTGTATCGTGTGCTGCTCGAGGAGCTTGAGGCGAACGGAGTACCTGCAGCCGATATTCAGGTCTTTGCCAAAAGATGGGCAGCCCTCGGACCGCATGACCGCTTGCTCTGTCCGCTGTGCTACCTTAAAGGACACGAAGCACCTCTTCGCCCACTGCCAGAAGAGGACGGCGAAGATCCCGTGACCTGTGAGCGATGCGAGGCGACGTTCTACGTTCCAATGGAGTGACCGGCAGGAACTCATCACGCCCCCTTAGCGCCGTCGACGCGCTTGAACTCGACCACCCACACCCACGGGTTGGCGTCCCACGAGCCGGGGCCGTTAATGGATTGCCAGAGCAGAGCGAATGCCGCTCGGGCCGAGGTACCAGCTCCCGCGAAACCGGGGACGGAAAACCAACCAGTTGTCTGCTGCTGGATACCCTCGGCAAGTGCATCCTTCTCGCTGATGTCCTGCAAGCGCTCGACGCGCACACCGGTGATATCGAGCGTGATGCGCGAGGCCGAACGCGGCATATGGATGGAAGGGCGCCAAGCGCGATATTTCCCTTCCGGCGATTTCTCGCCGTCAGGCCCATGCGGGTCATCTAAGTAGTCGGCGCGATAGAAGACGAGGCAGTTATCGTCATACGGCCCGAGCGGGTGGTTGCTGTGCTGCCACGTTTCGCGCACGTAGAGCCGATCACCTACCTCCCCATGGGGACACGGATAAGCCCAATCCATCAGGCTTGCGCCATCGAACGCCCAGAAGTGCGTCCGTGGGTCAGGATGATGGAAAGTGAGCACCTCGCGCGTGTGTTGAGGCGGCTGCACCGCAACAGGCCACCGCGTTTGCGTCTTCGAGCCGTCGAGCACGGCGTTGACCATAGGGCCGTTGAAGAGGGTAGGGCGCTCTTTCACGATTTCCGCTCCTCCGCTGCCTGAGAGGCGCGTTTTTCTAGCCGCGCTGATGCATATGCCGAATGCGCTTCTTGCGGCGTGCTGAAATATCCCAGATGGGTTTTTCTTCCCTTCAACCGGATTTCGGCGGCGAAGAGACCGTTCGGCTTGGATACGACGCCACGAAACCCGAGACGATTGTTCGAGCGCGGACGCATCTGGTCAGAACTTTCGATAGAGCCGAAGACAGGATTTAGAACTGCATATTCGCCATGAAGTCGAATCGCGGCCTTGTTGAACTCATGAGCCGCTTCTTCTGGTGTGTCAAAGAACCCCAGATGTGTAACGCCATGGCGCCCGATCTTGGCTTCCCATCTCTGCGCATTTCGGTTGTAAGTGACGCCTCGATATCCAGAGGTGTTATCCACGTGGATGCGATGGTTAATAGCGTTCTCCGAGTTTCCGACTATTCGAAGATTATCGATACGGTTGTTCTGCTTATCCATGTCGATGTGGTCTAGGATGCCGTTCGGCTCTTCTCCGTAATACAAAAGCCACGCGACCCTATGGGCTCGGTAAGTTTTGTCGGCGCACGAGACGTAGAGATGTCCGCAAGGTGCCACGTGCGTTGCGACCTTTCCCGGTCTGACTTTCTTGCGCGTGATTACGCCGGTTTCTGGGTCATAGACGAGCAATCGATTGGCCACTTCAAATGACAGGCTCATTGCTCGTCCCCCTGGCGGGATTGCTTGGCGGCAATGGCGGCGCGGATAGCGGCGCGCGGGTCTTTATGAATCCCGCCGCCAAGCAATCCCGGATGGTGCGGCTGCGTCACGATGTATTCGCCATCGCGCCCGATGACCAACGCGTCGTTGGCGATAAGCCAGTCGAGCAGTTTGGTATCCCCGCCATCCGCCGACAGCGCGGCGCGGTCTTTCACAGCCTCGAGTGCTTGCGCGATGGTGCATTCGCCGAGCCTGATGCCGAAGAAGTCGCACATCTGCTTGAACAGGTAGCGGTTCGTTGGATGGCCGATTTCTTTGGCGTTGACCA
The DNA here is from genome assembly GCF_000389825.1 of Pandoraea sp. SD6-2. Taxonomy (NCBI): domain Bacteria; kingdom Pseudomonadati; phylum Pseudomonadota; class Betaproteobacteria; order Burkholderiales; family Burkholderiaceae; genus Pandoraea; species Pandoraea sp. SD6-2. The sequence goes on from NZ_KB944445.1 coordinate 34,700, forward strand.
GATCATCCCCGCCCGCCTGCTGCGCATCTGCGGCGTGCTCGACCTTCCGAAATCCTTCAGACAGCATTGCGTATCGAGTGTCGCGCCCGCCGTCCGCATAGCCATGCTCGTATTCCTGCTCGCGCTCGCCGCCATTCACGGGCGCGGCGATCTTTGTCGTATCAGACATGATGCTTCCCCTTCGATGCCTCGATAGCGAGGTCTATAGCCACGTCCAGACCGCCCCTCGAACTACGGCGATCCAATCCGATTGCGTCCGGGTCGTCTCCGATGAACTCATCGCGCAGCCAGCGATACCGCGCTGCGTCCTTGTCGATCTCTTGCGCCTTCGCTTTGTGCGCCTCAGACCAGCCTTCGCACCAGCCTTCGTAGCGAATTCGCTCCATGTCCACCGGCTCAGAGGCATTCACGGGCGCGGCGTATTGCGGATTCGCGAGCATCGCCGCGAGCCAGCGCTGCACTTGTTCCTCGGTGATTGTTTCGCCTTCGCAGTGGTCGATGAGGTAACAAGCGAAGATCGACGCCACCGCCTCTTGCCCTGCGCTCTGTGCGGCTGGCGCGGCGGCTGCGGCGAGCGCATCAATCAGTCCCTGTGCGATGAATGTCAGGTCATTCGCCAGCAGCCCTTTTGCTTCCATCCACGCAGGCCCACCGGAGCGCCGCTGCACCTCGGTAATTCGGCCCACGGCTTCGCGGATCGCATCAAACGTCACGGTCTTGAGGTCAGGCATTCTGGTTCTCCTCAGCCGGCTTCGTCGACGTGCCGCAGAACGGGCAGAAGCTGGCGATCATGCTGATTTGCTTCCCGCGCTTATAGCCCTTCGCGTCTGCGGTTACGGTGAATCGGGTGTTCAATGCCATCGACATGCCCGATGCTCCACCGAACAGGAAAGCGATGTCGGCAGATTTGACTTCGACGGGTGCCCCGAGCTTTGACGTCATCATGTCGGTGATCGCTGCTTCGGTTTCTTTCACGCAGTTGCAGTTCATTCGTCGTCTCCGTCTGAATTGCCTTCGAGATCATCGATTTCGGCATCCATGCACCGAAGGCAGCAGCGATAGCTGCCCCAGTAGTAGCCGTCCACTAGTGCCTTTTCGTACCGGTGCAGTTCGCCGACTGCGATCTCGTGCGGCTTCGCGCCGAGCGCCTGACCAAGCCAGCATGCGTGAGGTTTGCGAGCCGTGACGAGCTTCACGGTGCGGCACTTGATGTCGGCCTCCTCGCCCATGAACAGGTCATACGTGAGGTACTCGGCCTCGGTGTGACGGCGAAGCGTTTGCACCGCAGAAGGCGGCGCAGGATCGGAATTCAGCCCTTCGGGGCGGGGGGCGTAGGGGCTCATGCTTTGCTCCTATAGGTTTTGGTGAGAGCGGCGCTGACCGCATGGCCACGGCGCCGTACGACGTTAGCGAGTGCCGCACGATCGTGGTGGCTGTGAGTGGCTTGCCGAAGCAGGCCAAAGTAGCTGTTGGCGGTCTGGTGAACGTCCTCTGGCGCCGCTTCCGCCACGCGCCGAAGTGCCACAGTCATCGTTCGTGGCCGTGTCGTTCGGCGCCATGGCTTCAGGACGTGGCCAACGAAATCGATGCCTCGTGAAGCTGGCTGGAGGATGGTCTTGCTCGGATTCAGGCGCAGATCCAGATCAGCCAATTTGGCTTCGATGCGTTCTCGTGCCCAGTTGAGCCATGCTGCATCCTCATGCAGCAATACGAAGTCATCGACATAGCGGACGTAGTGCGGCGCGCGAATCCGGTGCTTGACGTGCTGGTCAAGGTCATCAAGCAGCACATTGGCAAAGAACTGGCTCGAAAGATTCCCGATCGGCAGTCCATGTGTAGAAGGAGCGTTGAACAGGCTCTTATGTGCGGGCACGCGAGCCAACTCGCGGCGGCTCCCTCGCACCTCGACATTGCTGCGCGGGTCGTGCATCAAGATCGTCTCGGCCAAGGCCATCCACCATGGCTCGAAAACTCGGCGTTGCAGTTGCTCGAGCAAAACCGTCTTGTTGATGCTGACGAAGAAGTTCGCCAAGTCACATTTCAGGTAATTCGTCGGACGGCTCCAGTTCCGACTGATGCTTCGGACTTGGTGCTCTAGCCGTCGCGCCGCGTAGAGTGTTCCGCGCCCCGGGATGCAAGCGCACGAATCGGCGACGAAGCTTGCGTGAAACCGTGGGGCGATGTGGTTGTAGAGGAGGTGATGGACGACTCGGTCGCGAAAACCTGCCGCCCACACCTCGCGCGGCTTTGGCCGCGTTATGACGAAGCAGATGGACCGGCCAGGGCGGTATTCGCCGCTGGCCAGTTCCTCGTGCAAGTCGAATAAATTCCGCTCCACATGCTCTTCGAATGCCTGGGCACTGGTGCTGGTGCGCTTGTTGCGGCGGCAATCGAGGTATGCCTGCACGAGCGGGGCGAACAAGTTGGATTCTGCGGACGGCAACGGCCAGGCCCTCGTAGCTCTTGTGGTTGTTGTTCGTGTTGCCGTTGTTGAGGTTGCAATTCCAAGCGTAGGCAGCGTGCCTGTCGCGCTATGTAGGCTACCGATCCGAAGGTTTTCACCGATCAGGTGGGAAGCTGCACTGGACTCGGCCCGCACGCCGGCGGCGGTATCCTTCATGTGCATGTCGGTGGGCTTGTGACCCAGCGGCGCGACCAGATTCCGGCGCACGGGCATGAGAGCCTTAACTGTCATGCTGCAGGCGCCTTGTTCGCGGACTTGAGCCAGCCGCCAGCCTGCTTGCCAATACTGCCCAGCAACTCGATAGACTCGGCCCACAGCTTTGGCGAGAGGTATCGAGCATCGTGCCCGACGTGCAGCAATACCGTGACGGCGCGCTGCTCGGTCAGCAACCTCTCGATGTACTCGGCGCGCACCTCACGTTTCGAGGCGTTTGCGAGTGCCATCAGGTCGAGCATGTCTACGCAATGCTGGGTGATCTTTTCTCCCAAAATGCGTTTCATGCTTCGTGGCATCTGTTCCTGCACCTTCAAGGCAAGCGACAGCAGTCGAACGCCAGTCCGGTGAATGGGCAGTGACGAGTGCAAGGCCATATGGCGGGGCTCAGTTCGAAAGGATTAAAGGATCGAAATCAGAATCTGCGGACGGCAACGGCCAGGCCCTCGTAGCTCTTGGGGTCGTTGCCCGTGCGGCCGTAGTAGAGGTCGCAAGTCCAAGCGTAGGCAGCGTTCTGTTCGTGCACCTCTCCGGTCCAGAACCAGCCTTCCTTGGGCAGATGCGGCCTGCAGTTCGCGAGCAGTAGGCGGGCTTCGGCAACGGTGGGGCGGCTGTATCCGAGGTTCTTGGCGAACTCGCCAGCGCTATCCCAGGAATGCTCTGCCTCAGGGGAAACGGCGACCAGTGCCAAACGGTGTTTGATCGTGCCGTCCTCGTTGAGAACTTCGCCGGCGTAGTGCTCGCCGGGGCGCAGATCAATTACGGCGGCGGGGATTTCGATTCGCTTCACCTGCGGGGTAGCGAAAGTCGCGATCATTTCGGCCAATTCCGACGTCTTGGCGCGGATCGCTTCCAGCGTGACTTGGGTCATTGTTGGCGGCTCCTAAGCAGCGTGTTGAAAGGATCGAAGAATTAAGCGGTGAGGGGAATCAAGCGGACGGCAACGGCCAGGCCCTCGTAGCTCTTGAGGCGGTTGAACGTGCCGCCGAAATGGAGGTCGCAAACCCAAGCGTAGGCAGCGTCGTCCTCGTCACCGGTGTCGTCACTGAGCAAATCCGCCGTGTAATACCAGCCGCCCTCGGCAAGTTCTTCCTTCGTCGCGCTCAGGCGCAAAAGGTGGAACGCCGAGCGCGTGGGCAACTCTCCGCCAGCTTCACGCGCCCAATCGACACATCCTTGCCAATTGCGTCGTTCGGTCGCCTTGTTCGGCAAAAGGATGACAGCGCAGTGAATGCCGTCTTTGCGCGTGGTCACGCCCCGAAACGTCCCGTCGGCCAACTCGGCGCGCAGCGTTGGCAGAGCTGAGAGGGAAAGAGTTTCGGGGATCGTGGTTGGAATAACGACCTGAGACATGGAGTTCTCCTGAGTGGAATTCGGCATTTGAATGGCTGCCGATAGCCGGAAGAAAAGACGGGCCCCTGTGCGATCTGCCCAAAGTCACGGGGTAACAGGCACAGGCGATCAGGCGGCACTCACTTGACCGTGATGTCGGGAACGATCACCGACGGCTTGAAGGTCACTGCGTAGTGATAGACGCTGGCCTTGGCCGGTTCGAGTTGCTCGATGAAGTAGGTGACGTTGTCGGACAGGCCGAGGAAATGCTTCTTGTACTCGTTCGGCCCGACCTTGCAGACGATGGCCAGCTTCGTCGACGTACTGTCGTTGTCGCGCGAGCAAAGCCCTTCAATGGTCAGCATGTATTCGCCGGTGATGCCGTTGTAGAAGACGATTCGGCGGTTAATCTCAAAGTTGTCTGCGGCCTTCGAGAGGTTGTGCGAGGCGACGCGGGCGTCGTCAGAGCAGGCGGAAAGGGCGAGCGCCATCACGACGGCGCCGAGAGAGGCGAGAAGTTTGGTCATGCTAGGATTCCTGAAAAATTACGGGGAAAGCGATGATCGAGACTTGGAAGGCGTGGGTGATGCTTGCCTTTGGTGTGCTGGTAGGTGCCGTTCTGATCTACGTATGGCCCTGGCCCTTGATCTTCGTCGCAGCGCGTAAAGACTGGGTCGAGGTCACCGCAGCATTCGGCACGGTAGGTGCGACGATCGCAGCCGTCGTGATCGCGATACGGTCGGAATCGAAGTCTCGGAGACAGGGCGAAACGCGCGCGAGCATAGTTGCGGTGATGCTTTCGCCTAAGGTGCGAGCGGCCGCAGACCTCGCGCAAGGTGCTGCCGTTACGATGGCGTTTCGTGACGCTGACGGTTCGATATACCCGGGAAGGATGTACTCGGACCTTTCGCGCGATTTGAGGCGCGCCGCTTTTAATGTCACATCGGAAGAGCTTGCATGGCTGTCGGAACTCGGGGGCGGATACGCCTTCCAGCTCGCACGCGGAGTCGGGCTCCTGGAAACGGTGAGGGCCGAGCTAGACGCATATCCCGATGAAGTCACATTCATCCGACAGACGATTGGACATGTGTTGACGACTCTGGATCGCTGGCGCGCCTCGTTGACGGAGGCTGATCGATTGCTCACCGCTGTGGATAGACGGTGCAAACGCGAGGTCGCACGGATGGTTCGCGTTCCGTCCAACGCAGAGCACTACGGTGAACCGGGGTTTGAATTTCCCGACAAACAGTAGTCTCGCCACATGACCCATCCTCTTCGCGTATGAAATCCCCAGTTGCGCTTCCACGGCCCCATGATGAATAGGGACCAGGCTTCGCCGCCTACAGGGATTTCGAGTCGGTGTCGGTCGGTGGCTCGTCGGAACACAATTGAGCCGGGACCACGCCAGACGCGGCGATATCCGCGCAGAAGTGTCGTTTCTGGCCGAGAGTCAAGGCGAGCGGGCTGACACTGGTCAGTCGGCATGATTTCCCAGTAGCCGCCGCGCAGGACAATCGAGACGTTCCACCACGGGTGATCGTGGAGATCGCGTCCGGCATCGCTTCGAAAAGTGCGATGGACGCGGGCACCCCAACTCGTGTCCCGCCGTCCATTCTCGGCGGCGCTTGCGTCGTGGCCGCGTGGCTTCTTGACCCACCAGCGCTGCATATAGCCGTGAAGGTCAAAGTAGGGCGTCCGCTGTGCGCGAGCGATGATCGCGGTGGCGATGAACTTCGGTATCCAGATGCGCATAATCAGGCTCCTGGGGCGGCGCTAATGTCCGAGTGCGCGGAGAGAAGCTCGCGCAGGGCCTTGGCGCTCACAGAAACCTGAAAGTCAGTTTCGCTCTTCGTGATCGCGACGCGTTGAGCCTCGGGCAGCATTGCGACGAAAGAGCCGACGCGCTCCACGTACGTGCTGACGACCTTGCGGGGGTAAGACTTCCCTTTGATCGATCCCGCTGTGACCTTCTTCTTGCCACCTGCCGAAGCCTTTTCCAACTCGCCGGACAGGAAGGCACCAGCCTGTTCGCCGTACTGTCGGACGGCGTCAGCGGCAACCGATGTCGAGGTCTTTCCGGCGAACACCAGGCGGTGAACATCCGAGTTCGCGCCTGCCAGCACGAGCATCTTTCCGACCCATTGGGGCGATACGTGGTCACTCTCGGCGATTCTCGCGTTGTCCCAGCCAAACCGACTCAGGCGCTGATAGCCGAACGCCTTTTCAAGCGGGTGAAGCTGTCGGTTCTTGTTACTCGACAGGATGCGAAGGGTTCGGTCGGCGTCGTTACCGTCGAATGCATCGATCCGTACCATCAACTCGCCAACCTTGTCGCGGAGCGGTGCGCCCGCAGCGTCGGCGCGGCCGATAGCGGCATGGCGACGATGACCGTCAACTAGCCACACGCCACCTTCGGCCCGAGGCCGAACCTCAAGCGCTGGATACTGCCCGCCGGCCATGATGTGGCGAAAGAGGCTTTCGTCATCCTCTTTCGCGGCCGCGAGCGCGTCGCCTTCCAGAAGGTCAAGCGAAGCGCGCAGGTTGAAGCCGGGTTCGACGTGAATATCCTCGTAGCGGATCTTCATTGCGTCCGCGCGGCGGATTTCCTTGTCGTTGATCTTCTGTTTGAAGGACGGTACGGCGGTCATTTGTTTCCTCGTTCGCGGTCGACGGCGGTACGGATGTGTTCTCGGAATCCCTTGGAAGGGTGTCCGCCGTATGGGTAGTGGGATTCAATGTGACGCCAGCGCTCGGCGTCTTCTTCGGTGTCGTCGCGGCGCTGTGCGTCGGTCTTGATGTAGAAGGCGAGGGCGGCGAGCAGGACAGGCGCGTGTGCTTCCAGTGCCTGGGAGAGCGCTTGTTGCGCCTCGATTTCTTCGTGATATCTGGCGGAGCCGACGAGTGCCGGACGCCACGTTCGCCCCTGACGCTTATTGACGAGATGGCGCAGGGTTTCCCAAGCTCGCTTTGCTGCCGCCCTATTCGGGGCATTGCTCATACTTCGTGGATCCACCTGACGTAGAGGCACACGACCACGAGAACGGCCCAGATCGACCAGGCCGCAGGCTGATGAGCGCGGATCCACTTGTCGGCGCCGTTGACTGCACGAATGAGAAGGCGATCAAGCATGGAGCGCCTCAGTGAGAAGCGTCGCGATAGCCGAGGCGGTACGCGAGATCGGTAGAGCAGCAAGGACGGCCGCACTTGGAGTCATTCCAACCGGTTTGGTACTGGCGAATCTCTGCTGCAAACATGTTGACCTCCTCAGTTGATGCGAATGGTTGCGGCTTTGGTTAGGAAGCTGGAGCAGACGGCGCCTGTGACCTGCACCCCAGTCGGGCCGGTGGCTGTGAATGCGGTGGAGAAGTCATCGTTATCGCCGCAGCCATAGAAGCTGTAGCCGTCGATGTGAATGTCGGTGTAACCGGCGCCTGTGAGAGCCCGCCGCGCCGTATCGGAATCGGTGCAGGCTGAGAGAAGGGCGAGCAAAGCCGCGAGCGCGACGAGTCTCATGGGAAACCTCATTTGAAGTGGGAGGGGACGCCGTGGCAGAACACCGGGGCGATGCGGCTTTAACCATGTCCGCCATGGGCCTGTGAGCGGTCAGGCTCGCTCTGCTGCGGTGAAGAGGGTGGCCGGTGCTGAACTGCATCCGGCATTGCACGTACTTCAAGAGGCGGGACTCGAACCCGCAGTGCTTTCGCCGCGTCGTGCGCGCAGCCGCCGTTGATCCGGCGACGGGTCTCCGATTCGCTTATCCGCTTTCGCGGGCCGGGACCGGGGTTTACCAATTCCCCCACTCGTGCGCATCAGCCTGCGCATTCACCCTCAAGAGAGCAGACCCGAGATCCTGATCAGATCGGGGAAGGGGGATACGGGCTATTAACGTCGCCGCGCCGACGCGGGTCTGCTCACTTGAAGGTGCTCGGGCTTCCACCGAGCGCCAGCCTGGGATAACGCGGCTGTCTACCCCTCAAATCCGGACGTCCGCCCACTGGGGCACGTTTCACGGCTTTGGGCGCTTCGTTTGAAGGTGGCCGGCGGCTCTCTCCGGCTTGCCTGCTCACCCAGTCGGCAGGCTCGCGGCATTCAGGTGCGGGTCACCCGTCCACCGGTCAACGAATCGCCACTTCGTAATCACCCTCAAGAAAAAGAGCGGTATTTTCCATACCCGCAGGTAGGGGCGCGACCGACGATTCGCGTATCCCCCGGCAGCAGTCAATTTTGCTCACGCCGCGCTCTTTCTTGAAGGTGCCGCACTCTGGCGGCCATCACGCCTGCATCATCGGGGGCGTTCCCTCGCCGGGGAGGTGTTCAGTTCAGTCTTCGTAATCCTTCGGATCGTAGCCGATAAGCTCGCACGCGAAGCCGCGCCAGAACGCTTTCTGATCGTCGGTCTGGTCGCGCCACAACGGCGCCTCGTTGCTTTCTATAACTTCGCCACCCAACAGAGCGAACATGCCGCAGTTGCTGCCGATGTCTTCGTCGGCGTACTTCACGTCGATTCGGTCATCCGGAAATTTCTTCGAGAGGCCGATATACACAGGCATCGGGCATGACCACGCCGTCTCAAACGATGCGGTGCCGGCGACAACATCAGCCGACGACTCGCAGGCATTCCATTTCGTCCCCCAGCGCTCGCGTGCGAAGCCCATCCGCTCGAAAAAGCCGCACTTGCGGTGATTGCGAAGCATCTGGATGAACTGCTCGAAAGCTTCGTCATTGAGATCCTTCAGGCTAGCATTCGCTCGATTCGCTGCTTCGAGCCGCGCGATCACTGGGTGATCCGAAAGCGGCCGGCGAACCACAATTTCGGCAAGCTGCTCGGCTGCCATGCTGACGCTATCCCACGGAAATTCACCGGGGAATGCTTCAATCAGCGAAAAATCGATAGCGTCGTTGACATTCAGCATCGAAGCGATGACGTGGCTCGGTGCCACGACCTTGTTCGTCACCCAATTCGGCATGATTTCTCTCCTCGTGTATATGGCGCGGCTCTCGGAAGAAAGCCGCCTCAGATACAGCATTTGGACGCAGCGCCCCGGACTACTCCCGACTGAGTCGGCTCCCGGCGGCGCTGCATCTCTTCAATCCAATCGACGTTCTATAGCCACGCGAGCAGCCAGGCGGCGCTTGGATAGCCTCCGGTCTTTGTCTCAGGGGTAGAGGGTTCCGCCCTGCGCCTAGCCGCGCCCGCGCAGTGCGGACGCCATCGGCGTGTTCTATCGGTAACTGAGTTTTTAAGGAGCGCCCCAACCAGCGGGCGGGCAGCGATGTGTGCTGCGTTGGAACTGAGTATAGAAAAACTGCACATCAAAGGTCAAGATAAACTGTACAAGTACGGCGAAAATGTACCTATTGGTTTTTCGATTTGATAGTGACTTGGAATTTGGGCAACAAAAAACCCGCCGGAGCGGGTTAGATTTCATGCAGCTTGGAGACGGTGCCTTATTTTTCGTTCTAGGGCGTCCGTTGCGTCAATGGAATCTACCATGTCGTTTGACGCATTCATCAGTCTGCGCAAATCGCCGCTCCCAATTTCGGACGCATTCTGAAACACGACGACTGAATTAAAGCGGGGCACATGTTGCTGGAGGTGCTGAAGCACGATGGTTGCAAGACGTGCGCGATCTTTTGAAGGAATGCCGAACACAAACAGCGGCTCCTGAGCCCCAGAAATGAAAAAGTCTACTGGGTAATCTTCGGCAGCAGGCACATTGGGAACCTGGTATTCCCTTAGAACTCTGTCTGGCCCAGCAATTCGAACAAGATGTGACTGCAAGTCATCGAAGAATGTGGACGCTACACGGCTTCGAGTCCACGACTTGATGTCGTTTACGCGCAAGATCGCCTGGCCATATCGCAAGAGCGAATGACCGAGATCACCTTCAGATGATTCAGCTACAACTTGCCCGCTTTCATCGTCGAGTCGTGCGCCGTATTCTGCTAGCATCTTGTCGACTAGAACACGCCGAGGCCCGCGCAATGCAGTGGAGACATCCGAGTCGTACGACAGGCGCATTATCGTCGCGCCGGAATCTTCGAGTCTCCATCCGCCGAGCGTTTGTTTTAGCCAGACGGTCACGAAATCGCCATCCGGTTCTGTGAGTGGCATCGACAGGCGAACGGAATCGCCGTCCAGACCTACATCCAGATCGGAGCACCAAGACTCGCAGAGAAGGCGGCGTATCGTCGCTGGGGCTTCGGCAAGCACGTCAAATATTCAATGGTTGTTGGTTGGGGCTACTTGGACTCGGAATGCCACAATCGCGTAGGAGACAATCAAGTGCCGTATCGACCGAATTGTACCGTTCGATCGGCTCGGCATAGCCGTCGGGATCGTTGCCTGCCAAAATATATCTTTGAGTGGCGATATGACGGTGATAAACCGGTGGCACGACGTTGCGTTCGATGACGTTCCTATGGGAATGATACGCGCCGTTGTACCGAAGTAATACAAGCGTTTTTTCGGAGGGAAAAACTCTGGCAAGACCGACTGAAAAAACTGAGTCTCTGGAAGCCGACACTCGAACGAATATCCGATAGCACTCTTCCGGGTCCCGTTGGGCAACCAGTTGATAGTTCTTTTCCCTGTGACCACCCTTCGTCACCCATCTAGCAGTCGGGTTGAGGATGGACTTAGGCGTCGTTCGCATATCGTCTAGATCTGCGTCTGAAAATTCCCCGAATGCCATAGACATATTGATTTATCGAAGCATGTTTTCCCGCCGCTCGATGCACACCCCAATGATGTGGAGGTGGTCACGCTCACTATGTAGCGTCGGGTAGTCGTCGTTCAGTGGGACAAGCTCAAACACTTCGTTGCCGCGCTCGTCCAGCCCACGAGGCCGATACTTCTTGAAAGTCGCCTCCTCGCTGGTGTTCTTCGCCACCACGAACTGGCCTGGCTTGGGACTCAATTCTGGGTCCACGATTGCCAGATCACCCTCATAGAACCGCGGCTCCATCGAATTGCCTCGAATCCTCAACGCGAATGTCCGCGCGGAGCACGGCATCGATACCTCGATGATCTCGAAGCCGCCTCCCAACGAAAACGGGTCGACGACCTCGACCATCAGCCCGGCTTGCACGTAGCTGATTACGGGCACCCGTCGTAATGGGGCGCCTGTACTGACAAACTCGACGTTTGCATGAGCGAGTCGCTCGATCCCGGGTATTGCTATGGCGTAGCCAGTTATCCGCGCAATTTCTTTGATTTGTCCAAAGCTCGGTTCATGCCGTCCGTTTTCCCAACCGGACACATTGCTCTTTGTCTTCCCAAGTTGTTCCGCCAGTTGCTCCTGAGTGAGTTTGGCGGCTTCGCGACTTGCGCGTATCCACTGGCCAATATTCATGCAGCGAGTGTAGAGAAAATCTTTACTGGGGAGGTTTATAAATTCTTGACTTTTGTTGTGCAGAATTTCTATACTTCGATGCATGGATAAACCTCTCGACAAAGCGATCCGGATTGTCGGATCAGCGACCAAGCTTGCGACCGTTCTTGGCGTGACCAAGAGCGCAGTCGGGCAATGGGGCGAAGAAGGCCGACGAGTGCCTGCTGAACACTGCCCTGGAATTGAACATGCGACGGGACATCAGGTGCTTTGCGAGGAGCTTCGGCCGGACATCGACTGGCTCGTGGTACGCGCGCGCCTCCGACCGAGCGCCGACGCTGCAAGAGACAGCGCGGGCGCAAAACTTGAGTGTGTTGGGGGCGGCGCTTCTGGAGATGGCGAATGAGCCTTACCAAATGGATCGTGTCTCTGTTTTGGAAAGGCAACAGCGCGACGGCGACGCAGTTGCCTGCGCAGCGTGTCAACGAGTGGCAGAGCGACATGCTGGCGGCGGTCGCTAATGCCACCGGAAGTGATTGGAAAGAGATCGTTAGCCAGCGTCGCGCGGAACTGCGCGCCATCCGAAAATTCTCTCGACGGCAGCGTCGAAGCCATGCAAGTAGGCGTCGGATTGGCTCCCTGAATACAAGGTTTTGGCGCTCGTATCGTTGAGTCGGCTTTCGAGTTCGGTCATTACTTGACCGTGGTTCGGAAGTGATTGCACAACGACCTTCAGCGCTATGAATAGGGCATCGGATCGGGCCCGCAAAAAGTCCGCTTCGGACTCTGATTTTTGGACAGCGTTCTTGAAGTCCTGTTCGTTCATGAGCACTCCTAGATTGAGTGAACTGGTTGTGTGGAAACACCATTCTCGCATGACGGTGAGTGCTCATCTTTATCTCGCAGGGCGTGTTTGACATGCCTTGCATCGTAGGTTGTTGGACGTGCAACAGCACGCAACTTGTATTGAGGGAGATTGATCATGGCTGAACGGCCAAATATTGAGCGGGCCTTGCGCCTTCTACTTTCCGGCGATGAGCGGAAAGCTGCGATGGAGGTTCTGGGATGGGACGCATCGCAAGTTTCGCGCTTCCTGTCGGGACAGAATGGCATCCCCATAGACAAGCTCGATGCCGTTATTGGGCTGACTGGATTCGTCATGGTGACGCCCCGGTATCTCGATGCTTTGGCCTCCATGGCCGAGACCGGCGTGAGCTGCCGTTGCGCCCGCGAGGGCGGTGGCGAATGCGGATTTGAACGGCGGGTGAAGGTTTTGCCGCGAGCGGCGTGAGGCAGCGATGAGAGAGGTTATGCGTAACGTTCGGGTTCCGGCACCGTACGTAATGAACGTGTCGAGGTCGGCTGCCGAGGCTCATGCCGATAGCAGAGAAGTGATTGAACCCATTCATTCCAAGCTGGCGCCGCCTGCCATCTGTATTTCGTGCGGCTCGCGGCGTCAGACCAACGGCGAAATGCCCTGCGAACACTGAGGTGAACGGATGAGTCTGCTTGTCTCGGATTGGATCGCCTTGACGGTCATTGCGGCGGTTCTTGTGCCGACTGTGCTTATGTTCGCCCCGCGCGGTAACCAAAGAGACCAGGAGTCCACTGAATGAGCTTCCACCGCGTCAATCAAGCATGGGGCGTCGAGCTCCGTCACACCGAGAAAATCGTGCTTCTCGCGCTGAGCCACCACGCCGTCATGTCGACGGGCGAATCGTCGCCGAAGGTCAGCCGCCTGGCGCGTGACTGCGGCATGTCGGAATCGGCGGTGCGCGAGTCCATCAAGGCGCTGGAAGCTGCGGGGCATATCGCTACCGTTCCTGTTCGCCGCGGCGTGACGCTCTTTCGGGTACTTGGTGCCCAGAACGGTTCTCGGGCCTAACGATGGCGCAAGCGGCACAGGTGATCCAGTTCCCGGAGGCTAAGGCCCCTCAACTTGAGGATGGCTACTTGCGGATTGCGAACGAGTTGCGGCGTGCGATTACTTGGGCGCGGCTTACCGCTTACCAGCGCTGCATCCTCGACGTCGTAATGGCGCAGACCTACGGGTTCAACAAACTCTCCGACGACATTGCTCGCACGAAGTTTGAGGACGAGACCGGTATCGATGCTTCGGACGTCCGCCGCACGATAAAGCAGTTGGTCGAGATGAACATCATCACCCGTACGGAAGGGCGCTACGCGTACACATATGGCGTGAACAAGCGCCACGCCACATGGGTTCTGCCTGAAGCGCGGAAGCTAGTGAACAAGCCGGGATTTGAGGAGGGGGATCACCCCCCAATAGGAGGGGATTCCCCCCGAAATGAGGGGGGGAATCCCCCTGTTACGGGAGGGGAATCACCCCCCTCAAAAGACAACCCCAAAAGACAAGACCAAAAGACAACTTCAAAAGAAACCCTTTCGCGCTCGCTTCGCGAACGCTTTGAGATTTTTTGGGCCGGGTATCCGAAACGGAAATCCAAGAAGGCCGCTGAGAAGGCGTTCGCAAAGCTCAACCCTGACGAGCAGCTCTTTACCGACCTAATGGCCGGTTTGGGGCGGGCCAAGAAATCGGGGCAGTGGGCAAACCCGCAGTACATCCCGCACGCAGCAACGTGGTTGAACGCTGGCGGCTGGATGGACGAAATTCAGTCCGCATACACCGATGCCGAACTGGCCGTGATCCGAGGCTTCAACGAAGTGCTCGGGGAGCATGTCGGCAGGGTCGATGAGGCCGTGTTTGTGGAGGAGCGGGCAGGCGCGATTCGGGCATTGATCACCCTTGGCGCCGAGAAACGCCAGAACCCGGAGATGTGGCGCGACTACTTCCCGTGGGTCAAAGCGAACGTCGACATGCCACCCAAGGCGTCATTCGATTGGCTCATCAGCCCGAAGGGGTTCAGTAACGTGATCGGCGGCCAGCACAACAAGGCAGACAAGCGATGAGCGACAACGACCTGCGTCACATCGTCGAGGCGACCGAATCGGAGCAATCTGTACTCGGCGCGCTACTGATCGACAATCAAGCGATCGACAGCATTACCGACCTCAAGCCGTCGCACTTCTACCGAGGCGACCACGCACTGATTTTCAAGGTCATCGGCGAAATGCTCGCGGCAAACGAGCCTGCGGACGTTATCACGGTCAACGAGCGTCTCCAGTCGGTCGGCAAGGCCGAGTACGCCGGCGGACTCAAGTACCTGAACGACCTGGCAACGAATACGCCGAGCAGCGCGAACATCGCCCGCTACGCTGGCATCGTCATTGATCGAAGCACTCGCCGTGCGTTGAGTGCCGCCGGATCTCGGATGCAGGAGATGGCACTCAGCCCGAACGGCGCCACCGCTGGCGAACTGGTTGACCGCGCTCAGGCGGAAGTCGAGCGCCTCGCCGAAGGCCGCGCCGCCCCCGCGCCGGTGTTGGCATCGGAGGGGCTGTCTCACTTCCTCGTCGCGATGGAGCGGCGGCTTGACGGCGAAATCACTGCAACGCGCACAGGCTTTGATGCGCTTGACGACAAGATCGCAGGAGGCTTGAAAGACGGTGACCTGATCATCGTTGCGGCACGCCCATCGATGGGCAAAACGGCGTTCTCGCTGAACGTAGCTTCCAACGTCGCAGAGAGTGAGCCGACGCTGTTTCTTTCGATGGAAATGCCGACCGAGCAGTTGCACTCGCGGATGATGGCGCGGCACGCAGGCGTCAACTACGGTCATTTGGTCGAGCCGAAGAAGCTGACGGACTTCGAGTGGGGGCAACTCCCTGCTGGCATTTCCCGAATCGAGAACCTGTCGCTGTATTTCGACGATCAGCCGGCGCTTTCGCTTCTCGACATTCGGAGCAAAGCACGCAGCATCAAGCGTCGTCACGGGCTGGGTCTGATCGTGGTCGATTACCTCAGCCTGATGTCGGGCGGCAAAGGGGACAACCGCACACAGGAAATCGGCAGCTACTCCCGCGGTTTGAAGGCGCTTGCGAAAGAGTTGAGCGTGCCCGTCATCGCTCTTGCGCAGCTCAACCGTGATCTAGAAAAGCGGCCAAACAAGCGACCGACAATGTCGGACCTGCGGGACTCGGGTGAGATTGAGCAGGACGCTGACACGATCCTGTTCCTGTATCGGGACGAAGTCTATCACCCTGATTCGCCCGACCGCGGCATCTGCGAAGTGATCATCGGAAAGCAGCGCAACGGGCCCCTGGGGCATGTGGCCCTTGGCTTCCAAGGAGAGTTTCAGCGCTTCTCGAATCTGGAGGCCGGCGTTTCGTTCGGGCACCGGGAAGACGCAGCCCGAGCGCCGGGCCGGGCAACGTTTTGAGGCAGGGCGATTGCTGGCGGCGCTTCGAGGAAGCGGCAAGGGCGGCGCTTGCAGGGCACGGCAACGTGGCTAGAGCCTATCTCGCAGCGGTGCGGCGGCGCTGCGGAGACGCTGTAGCGGAAAGGCAGGAAAAGGAATTGCGGGCGTACATAGCCCACCTACGGGAGAAAGGTAAGTGACGCGTACGAAGGAAAGTCAGTTGGAGCGGGCGTTCGCTCTACATTGCCGTGCGCACAAGGTTGTTGAGCCGGTGCGTGAGCATCGATTCGCGCCGCCGCGCAGGTGGCGTTTCGACTTCGCTTGGCCTGAACAAATGGTTGCGGCGGAGGTGGAGGGTGGGATCTGGACAGGTGGTCGTCACACTCGCGGTAGCGGGTTCCAGGCTGACGCTGAGAAGTACAACGCGGCGGCGCTGGCCGGATGGCGCGTGTTCCGCTTCACCGCTGGCATGGTTTCTAGCGGCGCCGCTATCTCGACGATTCAAAAAGCGCTGGAGGCTATATGAAGCACGACATTCTTGAGTGCATGGATCGAGGTGTCTGGTACTGCGTAGAAACTCTGTCCTCGCTCACTGGGTACGCGCAGCGCGGGACTCGCGAGACATGCTTGCTGCTGGTAGGCGAGGGTTTACTTGATATGGAGACGCTCAACGAGAAGCGCAGATTCCGTCTTGCGATGACGAGACGTGCGTCACGGCAGCCGGACTACGCCTGTGTGCCGACGAAGCCGACGGGCCCGTATCGTCCGCGCTGGTCGCCGATGCGCACGTACGACCGCGACGTGCGCTCCCACCAACGACTCTGTGAGGAAGTGAGATGAGTTGGGGACGCAAGGTGCCATTGCGGAGCGGAGGGCAGATTAAGCGTTCGGCCTTCAAAAAGTCTCGTCGTCCGCGCGCCAAGAAGGCCGAGCGAGAGCATTTGGGGATTGTGGCAGGGCTGTGCTGCATCGTATGCCGCAATCTTGGATTCGGCGAGAGCCCTGCAGAGGTGCATCACGTCCGATTTCTTGCGGGAGGTGGTCAACGCGCAGGCCACACTCAGACTATCCCACTTTGCCCACTTCATCATCGATTGGGCGGGTATGGAGTCGCCTTCCACGCCGGCCCCGGTGAGTTCCAACGGCGCTATGGGAGTGAGGAGCAACTACTCGAGCAAACGTCGCGTGAGGTGGCGCGCGCCATATTCGCGGCGGTATTACCGGAGATCGCCTGATGGCTGCTCTACCGGCGTACTGCTATCAGGATCCCGCAAAGGTCATCGAAATCGAGGAGAGCAAGACATGCCAGGGATGCATACACAAACTGCGGCTTTGGGGAGTGGAATATTGCGCCAAGGAGCAAACGAAGCCGGGAGCGCGGTATATGCGCCGGTGCGTGTTCTACGATGATGGGAGGTCCGAGGAATGAGCGTTCCCAAATGGGTAGAAAGCGAAATCAGGAACTGGGCGCGGTGGTGCCATGCAGGTTCCCTTCCACATCCGATCCCGCCGGATCATTGTCAGTCGATCGAGTGCCGCTATGTGGCGGGCGAAGCGCTTTGCGAGCCGGATGAGAAGCTTGAGCCTATTTTCGAAGAGCGGGCTCAGGTCGTACAGCGTGTATATGACGCAATGCCCTATATCGAGCGCAAGGTGATGCAGGCCGAATATCTCTCGCCGTGGAGGTATGACCGGATCCACAAGGGGGTGGCCGGGGCCGCGCGAAAGATTGGGGTGTCTGTTTCCGGCTACGAGAGCGTGCTGGCGGTTGGGCAAAAAAAGGTGAGGAGGGCGTTCTCTTGAAATACTCGCGCGAAGTCATGGAGTGCATGGCACATCACCCAGGTCGTTGGTTTCCCATGAATGAGCTGGTTAATTACGTTCGAAGTCGAGCGCCTGGGCCGGAGCGCTCTGCCGTGCATCGAGGCGTTTTGAGGGTGCTTCATGCCCTCCATGAGTGCGGCTCCATATCGATTCGCGCGCCTCGTTGTGATCGAGGGGCGGGCGCTCTGTATAAGTGGCGCGGCTAAAAGTGCGACACGCGGTCTTTGAAAAGCACGACAGGATGTGAGACATTTGTTCCGGGACAGTGCGTCCAACGAAACCCGCCAGGTGAAAGCCGGCGGGTTTTTGTTTTCGGCGTTCTCATCAAACCCGCAGACTGCCGGCGAGGCTGGCCAAGCGAGTCCAAGCGACGAACGGGTTGGCGGGTTTGATGAGGGTGATCGCGCAACCACAGCGTAGCCCGCCGTATGGAACCGAGGCGGCAGAAAGCAAGTATCGGTACCCCGGCGTCTAAGCGTTCCGCCATTTGCAAATAAGACGCAGCCGGAGTTGGGGCCGGCCATCCTCGATCCGTCTCCTCGCCGCTTCGAAAGAGCGGCATTGCCCGCCGCCGTTTCCGGCGCGGGCTTTTTATTTTCTGAGTCCACATGGCGCGCCCATCAAAGAACATCGACGCCGACGCCTTGCTCGGCGAGATCGCATTTGTGCGCTCTGCCATTTGGCATAACGGGAATCGTCGCGTCGCCGCCCTTATATCTGCTGCAACCACTGACACTGCGCTGCTGCCCGAGGGGGCGATCGCGTTGGTATCTGTCACAGCATTCCCGCCGGGTGCGCCTTCGCGCATCCTCATCGATGTCCCGCTTTATGCGCGAGCGCCCGCCGAAGGCGTGTTCCCGGCCGCTTGGCTGAAACGTGGGTGAGACCGCAATGCTCAGTCTGAATGTGCGCGCGGATGTCAGAGGCATCACGGCCGACCTGTCAAGGTATCTGGGTGAAGAGAAGAAGGCCGTCGTCCGAGCGCTGAACAAGACAGCGAATCAGGCAAGAACCGAGGCCTCGAAAGAGGTTCGATCCGTCGGCTACAACATCAAGGCGAGCGCGATAAAGAAATCGTTTGCCATAAAGCGCGCCTCTGCCGGCAACTTGGTTGTCACACTCAAGGCGACTGGGCGGCCGATCGGCTTGATCAACTACGGCGCGCGCCAAGGTGGCGGCGGTGTGAGCGTGCAGGTCAAGTCGGGTCGTAAGGTCTTGAAACACGCGTTCATTGCGAGTATGCCCAACGGGCACCGAGGCGTGTTCGAGCGGACTGGCAAGGGACATAAGAAGGTGGTGCGCAACGGCAAGGTCATGCGATCGGGCTTGCCGATCAAAGAGCTATTCGGGCCGTCGATTCCGCAGTCGCTCGCAAATGATGCCGTCGAGAAAGCCGTCATGGCGAAGATCCGGCAGAAGTTCCC
>NZ_KB944446.1:0-34056 GCF_000389825.1 Pandoraea sp. SD6-2
TATGGGCGCAGGGGCGCTGGCATTATCTGGCCGTGGTGTTGGACCTGTTCACGCGCCGCGTTGTCGGCTGGTCATTCTCGACGAGCCCCGACGCCGACCTCGTAGTGAAGGCATTAGACATGGCGTTCGAGCAACGCGGTCGGCCCACGGGCTTGATGTTCCACAGCGACCAGGGCGGTCAATATGCTAGCCGGAAATTCCGTCAGCGACTGTGGCGCTATCGAATCAGGCAGAGCATGAGTCGGCGTGGAAATTGTTGGGATAACAGCCCGATGGAACGCTTGTTCCGAAGCTTGAAAACGGAATGGGTGCCAAGCACTGGATATATAAGTGTTCGAGAAGCACAGCGGGACATCAGCTATTACCTGATGCAGCGATACAACTGGACTCGACCACATCAATTCAACGAGGGTCTAGCCCCGGCAGTCGCAGAAGAAAAACTTAACTCGGTGTCCGGCGTGGGTTGACCACTACAGAGCACCTCGGCGGACGGTTGGACATTCAGGCTGTGCCCAAAGGGTGGTACGGCGGTCTGAAACCACTCGCGTTGGAGCTTGGCCATATCGCCGTTGCGGAACAGCGTGGCGAGCGCGGCGTCCACGCGCGCCTTGAAAACCGGGTCATCCTTAGGCAGAACCAGCGCGTAATACTCGGGTTGGTTCGACAGCGGCGGCCCGACGATTTGAAACAGATCCGGCGATTTGCTAGTAGCGCGCAGGCCTTCGAGAAGCACGTCGTCGAGCGCGAGGGCTTGAGCACGATGTTCGCGCAGCATGCGGAACGCGTCGGCATAGTCGCGTGCCAAGAGGAGTTGGAAGCCTGTGCGGACGTGCTGGGCGCGTACGAGCCGCTCGGCCGTCGTTCCTTGCACAACGGCGAGCCGAAGCCCGCGAAGGTCGTCGATGGAGTTGATCCCTGCGCCTTGCCGGACCATGAGGCGAACGTTGGCCGCGTAGTACGGAAGGCTGAAAGCCACCTGCCGCTCACGTGTTGCGGTGACCGTCGACGGGGCGCAATCGATGTCGATGGCATCGCCCTTGATCATCGGCCCGCGCATCTGCTCGATCACTCGCACGGGCGTAACGCGCAGGTCCGGCATTGCCAGCTCGCGCTGTAGCGCGGGGACGATGCGCTGACAGAGCGCCCATGCCAGCCCCATCGGTCGATCCTTTGCGTCGACATACGAAAAAGGGACGGCGGTCTGCCGGTAGCCGAGCACGATGCGTCCACGCTCGCGAATGCGCGCCAGCGTTGGGGCCACGTCCGACGCCACCGTTTGCGTGACGGCACTATCGCGTGATGCTGGCGAATCCGCGGCCGATAGCGGGAGCGCGACAGTGTTGATCCGGGGCAACCCCGGCACCGGCGGCCCTCCGGCGTGCGCCATGACCGGGACGACGACCGCCAACCCGGCCACCGACCTCAGGGCAACATGAAGGAATTTTCTACAGAAGCCCACGACACTGGCCGCAGGCGAAGACAACGGGCAAAGAGGCAGGGACATGATCGGCGTGGGCACAGGGAGGAAAGTGCCCCTACCTTAGCAACGCACGCGCCGCGCCCTCCCCCCGCAAAACGCGTTTTAAGACTTTTCCCTTGGAACAAATTTCAACGATCAGCGTGTCTGCGCCAGCAGCGTTTGCAGCAACTGCTCGTCGTCGTCCAGCGTCGGGGCGGTGTTGTCGAAACGAATCAAGCCGGGGAACGCGGCTGCGGGCGGCAAAATCCGACGTACGCGGTACGCGTCCCAATGCGCGAGCTTATAAGCGTCGTTCGGATTCCCCCGGCTCTCGATGCGCGCCTTCGCGTGAGCCTCGTCGAGATCCACCCAAACGACATGCACCCCGACATCGTCATCGATATCGAGCCACGCGCGGTCGAAGAGCAACCCTTCACGCAACTCACGGGAAAACGGTCCCACCACAAGCACGTTCACGCCGAGGCGCAGATTCTCTCGCGCCGTTTCCAACAGCCCGGCGTACTCCGGTTCGCGCAGCGTCTGCAAATACAGAGGACTGTCGCGATCGTTCGGATTGCCCGTCAGTGCGCCCATCACCGCTGCACTGTAAGCACCGTAAAGCGTATCTTTATCGAGCAGACAGAACGCTTCCCCGCTACGGGCGATCAGTGGGCGGATCAGCCGTTTGGCGAGCGTCGTCTTGCCTGCCCCCGCGTGACCACAGAAGAAAATGAGGCGCGTCATGATTGCGTCTTGCGCTCGAACATCACGAAATGCTTGCGTACTGGCTCCACCACTTCGAACACCCCTTCAAAACCAGCCGGGATCACACAGGCATCGCCTGGCCCGAATTCCGAGGCGTTACCGTCGAGGTCGCTGATGCGAATACGCCCCTCGATCACCGAAAAATACTCCTGACGATGCGCGCCGAAGGCGATGCGCCACGCGCCGGGTTCGCACGTCCATTCACCACAATCGAACTCGCCCAGCGCGTCGGTGTAGAACGGGCGCGTCACGCGTTGCGGATTACCGCTCACGCGGCGGGCTTCAGCAGGATGGTCGAAGACGGCTTCGCCCGCCTGATCGGGAGCGAAGGTAATCAGAGAAGGAGCAGTCATCAGCGTACAGTCCGTAGTGAAAAGGATGTGCCTCAGAGAATTTACCTCAGTTAAGCGCCGCGCTCAGCTTGCGCCGCCACGCGGCGACCGTGGCCGGATCGGTCTCGGATAAGGCGTCGAAAATGGCCAGCATCGATTTACGGCCGGCATCGTCGCCAAACGCGCGGTCACGCTGAACGATCTCCAGCAGCGTCCGCAATGCGGGCTCGTAGGCGCGATCCGCCAGATAACGATTCGCGAGGTCGAGCCGTGCCTGCAAGTTATCCGGCGCTGCTGCCACACGCGCCAGCAACGCCTGCGCAGGCGGCAAATGGCTCGCCTGCTCCGCCGCAGCGATACGCGTGTTCAGGGCTGCGATGCGAGCGTCGCCGCTGGCCGCTGTGCGCGGGGAAAGCAACGTCAGTTCGGTGCGCGCACTCTCGACGTCGCCCATACCCAGCAGCACGTCGGCCAGGTCGAGACGCACATCGTCATGTGCGGGATCTAGCGCGAGGGCAGCCTGCAACGCGTCGCGTGCGACCTCCGGCTTGCCCTCCTGCAAGGCCTGGCGTGCCACCCGGCGAGCCATCTCCGCCGGATTCGGGACAACGCGATCGATGAACGCGCGCAACTGCCCCTCCGGCAACGCCCCCACAAACTGGTCGACAGGCTCGCCATTGACGAACGCGACCACCGTCGGCAGGCTGCGCACACCGTACTCCGCGCAAAGCTGTGCGTTCTCGTCGGCATTGATCTTCACCAGACGAATGCGGCCCTGCCCTTCGGTCTCCAGCCTCTCCAGCAGTGGGCCGAGCACATTGCATGGGCCGCACCACGGCGCCCAGAAGTCCGCCAGCACAGGCACCTGATGCGAGACGGCCAGCACGTCGGCGTCGAAACTGGCGAGGTTGGTATCGATCATAGGTTCTTATTAAGCAGGGTAAATTGCGTTAACAGCGGCCGTCACTCATCACATAAAGCCGCCAGCTTGAAGCATGGTAATCGCAAAACCGGGGCAAATCGTTACGGACGCGCTTTAGCGCCTGAGGTTCCCGCCCCGGCCGCGCACCACCTTCCGCGTGCCGATAAAAAACGCCTGCGGCCGATCGCTTCGGCGGCAGGCGTGCGTCGACCTGAAATGTGCTGAACCGGGTACTTAGTTAGATACTTAATGGCCAGCCGGCTTGCGCTCAGGCAGCGGAATCCACTCCGTCTCACCGGGCACGGTACCCATCTGCTGGGCCGTCCAGGCCGCCTTGGCCTGCTCGATACGCTCGCGGCTCGACGACACGAAGTTCCAGAAGATGAAGCGGTCACCGTCGAGCGGGGCGCCACCGAGCAGCATCAGCCGTGCTGGCTTGTCGCCCGCCACGATGCGCACATCGGCGTGCGGTGCGAGTACGCCCATACGCTGTTCCGGCAATACCTCGTCGTTCACCGTCACCTCGCCCTGCACGGTGTAGACCGCGCGCTCCGCATACTCCGGCGGTAGCACGAACGCCGCGTGAGGCTCCATGTCGACGGCCAGATAAAAGATCGGTGAGAACACCTTCACCGGCGCCTTCTTGCCGAATGCTTCCCCAAGAATCAGACGCATATGCACGCCCGGCAGAAAGATATCCGGCAGCGAGGCCGCTTCGTGATGCGCAAACGAGGGCTCCGTCTCTTCGTCGGCCTGCGGCAGCGCGACCCACGTCTGAATGCCGTGCACGTCGCCGCCGCGCGCCCGCACGTCTTGCGGCGTGCGTTCCGAGTGCACGATGCCGCGTCCTGCCGTCATCCAGTTCACCGCGCCCGGCGTGATGCGCTGGTCGCTGCCAAGACTATCGCGATGCCAGATCTCCCCGTCGAACAGGTAGGTGACGGTCGCCAGCCCGATGTGCGGATGCGGACGCACGTCCATGCCCTGCCCCGGCGCCAGCGTGGCCGGGCCCATGTGATCGAAGAAGATGAACGGCCCGACCGTCTTGAACGGCAGACTGGGCAGACTCCGCTGCACGGTGAAAGCGCCGATATCGCTCAAATGCGGCTTGAGCACGGCGAGAAAGGGACTCGTGGAATCTGTCATGGCGCTGCTCTCCTGCAGTCATGTGGGGCGTTGTGTCCCGATTGTAGAGGACATTGGCGACCCATTCCATGACACCTGAGCATGATTGCCTGGCGGCGAATCCGGCTTGTGGGCTTGCGTGCATGCTCGATGCGCATCGAACCTATAATGCATGAATCCCGAAACCCATTTCCGTACGCGCGCGTCGTGTGCATGGACTTATGAACAAAGCCTTCGTCAAGGAAGACAGCGGCGACGACGATGACGATCTCGACGCCGGTGCCCCGGAAATTCCGGCAGGCACCAAAAACTACATCACGCCGGCCGGTTATCGTCGCCTGAAGGACGAATTGCTCGATCTCATCGACAATCAGCGGCCCGAAGTCGTGAAAATCGTGTCGTGGGCGGCGTCCAATGGCGACCGCTCGGAAAACGGCGATTACATCTATGGCAAGCGGCGTCTGCGCGAGATCGACCGTCGTATTCGCTTTCTCACGCGACGTCTCGATAATGCCGAGGTTGTCGACACACGCCGTCAGGAAAACGTCGACCAGGTGTTTTTCGGGGCAGAAGTGACCTATGCCGACACCAAGGGCGACGAGCACACGATCATGATCGTCGGCATCGACGAAGTCGATCTCGACCGGGGGCACGTCAGTTGGATTTCACCGATCGCCCGCGCGATCACCAAAGCGAAGATCGGCGACACAGTGCCCCTGCGCACCCCGGCAGGGCTCGAACAGATCGAGATTCTGGACGTACGCTACCCGCCGTCGACGTGATGACGGCGCTCGCAAAGCCTTTCGGGGTCTGAGAATAGCGGTGCAGACTGTGCCGGCGCGCCTCGATTGAGGGCGTGCGCCGGCCGTCTCGTCAGAAGTTGCCGCGTTCGCGCGCCATACGCAAGGCACGCAGTTCTTCGTGATGGCGTTCGCTCGGGCGCTCGCGCGCCACCCGCATCACATCCGGATTCACGCGAATACGACGCATCACATTGGCCAGATGCACGCGGTCGCTTACCTGGATGAGGAAGCGCAGTGTTGCCGATTCGTCCGGCACCACTTCATCCATGCTGATATGCGCGATATTGGCGTCCGACGCGGTAATGTCCGCCGCCACCCGCGAGAACACGCCGCGGTTGTGATGCACGAGCACCTTGATACCCACATCGAACAAACGCCCCGGCTGCGGTGCCCATGCCACGTCAATCCAGCGGGTCGGGTCCTTGCGATGAATACGGCGTGCGATCGGACAATCGGTGGTATGGATCGCCATCCCCAGACCAATGCCGATATAGCCCATGATGGCGTCGCCCGGAATCGGTCGACAGCAGGCCGAGAACTGCACCGACATGCCTTCCGTGCCCGTGATGAGCACCGGCGGTCCGACATTCTCATCGCCGGTACGCGGCGAATCGGGATCGTCCGGGCTGTCGATATCGTTCTCGCCTTCCTTGCCCGACGAGAGCACGGCAAGACGCTTGGCCAGAACCGCCGCCACCCGACGCCCCAAGCCGATATCGGCGAAGATGTCCTGCCGGTCCTTGTTGCCAGTCCACTGCGCGAGCTTGTCCCATATCTCCGGCGAAATCTCGCTCATCGTCAGGCCATAGCCCTTGAGCGCCTGCTCCACCAGACGTTCGCCAAGTTGTACCGACTCGGCAAACCGCATCGTCTTGAGGTAATGACGAATGGCCGAACGCGCCTTGCCCGTGCGCACGAACCCGAGCCAGACCGGGTTTGGCTTCGAATACGGTGCGGTGATGACTTCCACGATGTCGCCATTCTTCAACTCGGTGCGAAGCGGCAACAACTCGTTGTTGATCTTGACGGCGACACACTGGTTTCCCAGATCGCTGTGGACCGAATAGGCAAAGTCCAGGGCCGTTGCGCCGCGCGGCAGCGCCATGATGCGCGCCTTGGGCGTGAAGACATAGACGGCGTCCGGGAACAGATCGATCTTGACGTGTTCAAGGAATTCGGTCGAATCGCCGGTCTCGCTCTGAATGTCGAGCAACGACTGTAACCATTGATGCGCATGCTTCTGCACATCGTTCATGTCCGCGCCGCCGTTCTTGTACAGCCAGTGTGCGGCCACGCCCGCTTCCGCAATCTCGTGCATGCGGCGCGTGCGAATCTGGAATTCGATGGGGGTACCGAAGGGGCCGACGAGCGTCGTATGCAACGACTGATAGCCGTTGACCTTCGGAATGGCGATGTAATCCTTGAACTTGCCCGGCACCGGCTTGTAGAGTGCATGCAATACGCCGAGCGCCAGGTAGCACTGCGCATTCGACTCGACGACGACACGGAAGCCGTAAACGTCGAGCACCTGCGAGAACGACAGTTGCTTCTCCTGCATCTTGTTGTAGATGCTAAAGAGCGTCTTTTCGCGGCCGAAGACGTCGGCGCTCACGCCACCGTCCGTCAGCGCCTTCTCGACGGCGTCGAGGATCTTGCCGACCACTTCGCGCCGGTTGCCGCGCGCGGCCTTCACGGCCTTGTCGAGCACGGCGTAGCGACGCGGATGGTAATTCGCGAAGCTCAGATCCTGCAGCTCGCGATAAGTATTGTTCAGGCCCAGACGGTGCGCGATGGGCGCGTAGATGTCGAGCGTCTCGCGCGCCACACGGCGCTGCTTTTCCGTCGACGTGACGCCCAGCGTGCGCATGTTGTGCAGGCGGTCCGCGAGCTTGACGAGAATGACGCGAACGTCGCGCGCCATGGCCAGCAGCATCTTGCGGAAGCTCTCGGCCTGTGCTTCTTCCCGGCTGCGAAACTCCATCTTGTCGAGTTTCGACAGGCCGTCGACCAGTTCCGCGACCTTCGGGCCGAATCGCTCGGCGAGTTCGGCCTTGGTCACGCCCTGGTCTTCCATCACATCGTGCAGCAGCGCCGCCATGATCGATTGTGCATCGAGCTTCCACTCGGCACAGATCTCGGCAACGGCGACGGGATGGGTGATATAGGGTTGTCCGCTCTGGCGATACTGGCCCAGGTGGGCCTCGTCGCTGAACTGGAATGCCTCTTTGATTTGCGCGAGGTCGTTTTCCTTGAGGTACTCCCCAAGCATGCCCTTCAGACGGGCAATCGAAACGACTTCGTGCTTACGCGGCTGCTCAGGCGTTGCCGTCGGACCGAACAGGTGCCGGTACGACTGCTCTAGCAGCGCGTCGATGTACTGCCGCGTGGCGCTTTCGCCCTTCTTTTTCTTGCGTTCGGGCTTGGGCTCCCCCGCTTTGGGTTCATCCGCAGCGATGGACGCGGCCGGTGATTTCGCATGACTCATACGTGTACCTGCATCGTCGAGCGGCCCGGAACGTCACATCGCATCAGTGCAGTCTCCAGATCAGAGCGGCACTTTCTTGAGCATCTCGATGCCCACCTGACCCGCCGCGATTTCGCGCAGCGCGACAACGGTCGGCTTGTCCTTGTTGTTCTCGAGCTTCGGGGTGTGACCTTGCGCGAGTTGACGAGCGCGGTAGGTCGCGGCGAGTGCCAGCTCGAAGCGATTCGGGATTCTTTTCAGACAGTCTTCAACGGTAATACGGGCCATAAGGGGGTTCCTTCTTGATATAAGGCGTATTCTATCGCAGCCGGCGCAGACTCGCGCAAAACGCGAGCGCCGCCGACGAATGCTTGGATATTACTGGTGCTCGTTCAGCGCGTGGATGTCCAGATCGGTGAACAACGTCTTGTGCCGGGCGTACTGCGAAGCGAAGCGCAGACGCACTGCGGTGAAGACCGATTGCAGTTGATCGAGCGCGCGCTGGAATTCGTCATTGATGATGATGAAGTCCGCTTCAGGCGCGTGGGCGATTTCGCCGCCGGCCGCCAGCAGACGTCGTGCAATCACCTTCGGCTCGTCGGTGCCTCGCTTTTTCAGCCGCTCTTCGAGGGCCTCGATGGACGGCGGCAGGATGAAGATCCCGACCGCATTCGAAAAGCGCTTGCGCACCTGCTGCGCACCCTGCCAGTCGATCTCCAGCAAAACGTCGCGACCTTCGCGCATCTGATCTTCGATCCAGACGCGCGACGTGCCGTAATAGTTGCCGTGCACTTCGGCGCTTTCCAGAAACTCGCCACGCTTGCGACGCTCAAGAAATTGCTCGACCGAAATGAAGTTGTAATGCACACCCTCTTCCTCGTTCGGACGCGGTGCCCGCGTCGTGCACGAGATCGACAAACACACCTCGCTATCTTGCGCGAGCAGTGCGTTGACGAGCGTGGACTTGCCCGCGCCCGAAGGGGCGACCACCATGAACAGGTTGCCGGGATACTCGGCGTGCAAGGCTGAGGGCGGGACTTGCGATTGCGGGGTCATGCGAGTTACTCCAGATTCTGCACTTGCTCTCGCATCTGCTCAATATAGAGCTTCAGCTCCATCGACGCGTCGGCGAGTTCCTTCGAGGCGGCCTTCGAGCCGAGCGTATTCGCTTCGCGATTGAGCTCCTGCATCATGAAGTCCAGCCGTTTGCCGACCAATCCCCCCTTATCGAGGATGTGGCGGGTTTCCTTCAGGTGAGCGTCCAGACGCGTGAGTTCTTCCGCAACGTCGATACGCACGCCGTACATCGTCACTTCCTGACGAATGCGCTCGGCGATTTCGTCCTTACCGGGTGCGGCCGAGCCTTCCGGCAGCACGATACCCAGCGCTTCCTGCAAGCGATCGATGATCTTCTGTTGATGGCGCGCGATCAGCTCCGGCACCTGCGGCTGCAGGACCGTGAGAATTCTCTCCATGTTCTCGATGCGCTCGACAAGGCTGGCCTTGAGCTGTGCACCTTCGCGCTTGCGGACATCGACGAGATCGCCAATGGCGGTGCGGCCTGCGTCAATGACGGCATCGCGCAGCGCTTCGGCGGTCACCGACTCTTCGCCGAGCACGCCCGGCCAGCGCAGGATTTCGCCGGTGCGCATGCGTTCCGCGTCGGGGAAAATCGAGAGGACCTGTTTTTCGAGATCGGAGAGTTGCTTGACGGCGTCGAGATTGAGCGCACCGTTCGTGCCGCTCTCGGGACGCTGCACATTGATGCGGATATCGACCTTGCCGCGCGAGAGCTTGGCGGTGAGCGCTTCGCGCAGCACCGGCTCGCACGCACGCGCTTCTTCGGGCATGCGGAATGCGAGATCGAGGAAGCGCGAATTGACCGTGCGCAATTCGACCGACACGCTCGCGCCTGCGGCGCCATCGGCATGCGCAATGTCGCGCGTGACGCTGGCGTAGCCAGTCATACTGTAGATGTTGTTGTCTTTCATCGGGGTGTCCGGCACCACTGCCTCGTGACAGTTCTTCAGCGAGGTGAAGCAGCCATCGGATTCGCATGCATGGATGAAACGCGATTATCGCATTTTCCGGCCCGGCGCTCCGGAATCGGCACGCCGCGCCGGGCG
Source organism: Pandoraea sp. SD6-2 (assembly GCF_000389825.1). NCBI lineage: Bacteria > Pseudomonadati > Pseudomonadota > Betaproteobacteria > Burkholderiales > Burkholderiaceae > Pandoraea > Pandoraea sp. SD6-2. Next base: position 9,997 of record NZ_KB944446.1, read on the forward strand.
GCGGTGCCAAGCTTGACGCGTTTAGCGATACCATTCGGGTATTGCCGCATAAACTCACCTCGCAGGACATTCACTCATGACGCAAATCACCCGCCCGGACGGCCGTGCGCTAGATGCACTGCGCCCCGTGCGCATTACCCGCCAATACACCCGTTACGCCGAAGGTTCGGTGTTGATCGAGTGCGGCGAAACCAAGGTCATCTGCACCGCCAGCGTTGAAGAGAAAGTGCCGGGCTTCCTGCGCGACTCCGGCCAGGGCTGGCTCACCGCCGAGTACGGCATGCTGCCGCGCGCCACGCACACCCGCAGCGATCGGGAAGCGGCACGTGGCAAGCAGAGCGGCCGCACTCAGGAAATCCAGCGCCTGATCGGCCGTTCGCTGCGCGCCGTGTTCGATCTCGAGAAGTTCGGTCCGCGCACGATCCAGATCGACTGCGACGTCATTCAGGCGGACGGCGGCACGCGTTGCGCCTCGATCACCGGCGCGTTCGTCGCGGCGCACGACGCCGTCTCGAAGCTCATCGCCGAGGGCAAACTTGCGTCGTCGCCCATACGCGCGCACGTCGCCGCAGTCTCGGTCGGGCTGTATCAGGGCCACCCGGTGCTCGATCTGAATTACGCTGAAGATTCCGCGTGCGATACCGACATGAACGTCATCATGACGAGCGAAGGCGGTTTCGTCGAAATTCAGGGAACGGCCGAAGGCGCGCCGTTCACGCGCGCGCAAAGCAACGTGCTGCTCGATCTGGCCGACACCGGCATCCGTCAATTGATCGACGCCCAGAAGCGCGCACTGGGAGTCTGACGATGACGATGCAGAAGATCGTGCTGGCGTCGAACAACCCAGGCAAGCTGCGCGAATTCGCGTCGTTGTTCGAGCCGCTCGGCATCGAGTTGGTGCCGCAGGGGATGCTTGGCGTTTCAGAAGCCGACGAGCCCCACGTGACCTTCGTCGAAAACGCGCTGGCGAAAGCGCGGCACGCGGCGGCGGCGACCGGCTTGCCCGCACTGGCAGACGACTCCGGCCTGTGTGTGCCGATCCTTGGCGGCGCACCGGGCGTGTATTCCGCCCGTTACGCGGCCCGCGCCGGACGCGAGAAGTCGGATGCTGCAAACAACCGTCATCTGATCGAGCAACTCGCCCCGCATGCCGACACCCCCGGCTACCGCGACGCCTATTACTATGCGGCGCTCGTGCTGGTGCGTCATGCTGCCGATCCGCAGCCAATCATTGCCGAAGGGCGTTGGGATGGCGAGATCATCGACATGCCGCGTGGCGCGCATGGCTTCGGGTACGATCCGCACTTCCTCATCCGCTCGCTGAATCAGACGGCGGCCGAACTCGATCCTGCCGTGAAGAACGCCCACAGCCACCGTGCGCGCGCATTGCGCGTGCTGCTGGAAAAATTGGGCCGGGAGGCGTGAGCGGTATGAATGAGTCCGTGCTGCCCGTGCAGAACTTCCTGCGGCCCGGCAAGATCAGCTTGCCGGCGTTGCCGCCGATGTCGCTGTACGTGCACTTTCCGTGGTGTGTACGTAAGTGTCCGTATTGCGACTTCAACTCGCACGAGTGGCGTGGCGACGGCGGTGCACAGGCATTCCCGGAACAAGCCTATCTCAACGCGCTGCGTCAGGATCTGGAACAGGCATTGCCGCTGGTGTGGGGGCGTCCGGTGCACACGGTCTTCATTGGTGGCGGCACGCCGAGCCTGTTGTCGGCTGCGGGGCTGGACCGTCTGCTGTCGGATCTGCGCGCGCTGCTGCCGCTCGACGCCGACGCCGAAATCACCATGGAGGCGAACCCCGGCACCTTCGAAGCCGACAAGTTCCGCAGCTTCCGTTCGAGTGGCATCAATCGATTGTCCATCGGCATTCAGAGCTTCAACAGCGAGCATCTGAAGGCGCTCGGACGCATTCACGACGGCGACGAGGCCCGTCATGCCATCGAGATCGCGCAGGCGAACTTCGAGAACTTCAACCTCGATCTCATGTTTGCGTTGCCGAACCAAACGTTGGCGCAATGCCAGCAGGATGTGGAGACGGCGTTGTCGTTCGCGCCCCCGCACCTGTCGCTGTATCACCTCACGCTCGAGCCGAACACACAGTTCCACAAATATCCGCCCACGGTGCCCGACGACGATACGGCGGCGGACATGCAGGATTGGATTGCCGAGCGCACGGCAGCGGCGGGTTACGGGCATTACGAGGTGTCGGCGTATGCCCAGCCGCATCGTCGCGCGAAGCACAACGTGAACTACTGGGAATTCGGCGACTATCTCGGCATCGGTGCGGGCGCGCACAGCAAGATTTCGTTCCCGCACCGGGTGTTGCGGCAGATCAGGCATAAGCATCCGCAACGGTTCATGGAAGCGGCGGCGGCGGGCAATGCCGTTCAGGATGAGCGCGAGGTCGACGTGCGCGAGTTGCCGTTCGAGTTCATGCTCAACGCGTTGCGGCTGACCGATGGCGTGAAGAGCGAGCTTTTTGCGGACCGCACCGGCTTGCCGATGGCGAAGATTGCCAAGGCGCTGGCGGCGGGTGTCGACAAAGGATTGCTCGTTGACGATCCGCAACGCATTGCCCCAACCGAACTGGGTCAGCGATTCCTTAACGACCTTCAGGCAATGTTCCTGGAGCGCGATGGGAAGTAACTGTCCGACGCAGCACTCGCCCCTCCCCCGGCGGCGACGCGTGCCCAAGAGAAATGCGCCGTCGCGCGGCGCACCTCCCTCTCCAGACTCGCTGACTTGAGCCGCAGCACGTTGGGATCACCCTAGTGCGGAGCCCATCTCACGCAACGCCTTACGGATGATCTTGCCGGTGACCGTCATCGGCAACTCCGGCAGGAAGACGACTTTGCGTGGATATTCATGCGCCGCGAGACGGGTCTTCACGAAGTCCTGAATCTCCTTGGCCAGTTCGTCGGACGGCGCATACCCTTCGCGAAGCACCACAAACGCCTTCACGATTTCGGTACGAAGCTCGTCTGGCTCTCCGATCACGGCGGCGAACTGCACTGACGGATGCCGGATCAGGCAGTCCTCGATGGGGCCGGGACCAATGCGATAACCGGCGCTGGTGATGACGTCATCCGAGCGGCCGGTGAACGTGATGTAGCCCTGCTCGTCCACAAATCCCGAGTCCCCCGTGAGCAGGTAGTCGCCGCGATACTTCTCCATCGTGGCGTCGGGGTTGTGCCAGTAGCCGAGGAACATGACCGGGTTGGGCCGGGCGATGGCGATGTTGCCGACTGAGCCCACGGGAAGCGGGTTGCCGTCGTCATCGACGATGGTGACATCGTGACCGCGCACGGCGCGTCCGATGGCGCCGGGCAGCGCGGGAAACGCTGCGGCGCATGACGAGACGACCATGTTGCACTCTGTCTGCCCGTAGAACTCGTTGATGTCGACGCCGAGATGCTCGCGCCCCCATGTCAGCAGTTCGGGACCGAGCGACTCGCCGCCGCTGGCGACCGAACGCAGTTGCAGCGGCCAGTGCTCACGTGGTAACGGGACGGTGCGTAGCATCTTGAGCGCCGTCGGCGGGAGGAAAGTGTTGCGCACACCGTGGCGCGCCATCAGATCGAACGCGGCGACGGGATCGAATTTCTCGAAGCGGCGCGAGAGCACCGGCACACCGTGATGCAGGGCTGGCAGCAGCACGTCGAGCAGTCCACCGATCCAGGCCCAGTCGGCGGGCGTCCAGATCAGATCGCCCTCCTGAGGAAACCCGTTGTGCGACGTCTCCACACCCGGCAGATGGCCGAGCAGCACCCGATGCGCATGGAGCGCGCCCTTGGGTTTGCCGGTGGTGCCTGAGGTGTAGATGATGAGCGCGGGGGCGTCGGCGCGGGTCCGCACGGGTTCGAAATGCGTATCGCGCGAGGCGATGGCGGGCCAGAGCGCGAGCAGGCCGTCTTCGGCGACACCCCAGTCCTGATCGTCGGCGACATGATGATGGGCTTCGGGGAGGTCGTCGTGGACGACATAGACGAGGCGCAGGTCTGGGATTTCGGCGCGAATGTCGTCGATTTTTCCGATGCTGGAGAGGTCGGTGACGAGCACGGCGGCGCCGGAATTTTGCAGGCGATAGGCGAGCGCTTCCGGGCCGAATAGTGTGAAGAGGGGAACGGCGATGGCGCCGAGTTTGTAGGCGGCAACGTGAGCGACGAGCGTGGCGGGCGATTGGGGCAGGAAAATGCCGACGCGGTCGCCTGCCTTGACGCCGTGGGCGCGCCATTCGTTGGCGAGTTGATTCGAGAGTCGTTTGAGGACGTCAAACGTGAGTCGCACGTGCGAGCCGTCTGCGCTTTCGTGAATGAGCGCGAGGCGGTTGGAGCCATCGGCCCATTTATCGCAGACATCGACGCCAATGTTGTAGAGGGTGGGGATCTGCCAGGAGAAGGTATTGGCAGTCGGGGCATCGGTCGCGCGTTCGCCGCTGGCGTCATTTGACGTCTCTTGGGCGGAATCGCGGGAGGTGTCGGCATCCATGCGGTGTCTCCGGGTCATGTCTGGCCTCGCACGGTAACGCGGGGGGCGTTCACCGCACGTCTTGAAGCATGATGCATGCCGGACGCAGACAAAACAAGGGGTTGATGAGGGAAACGCTAGGATTTGAGCGGGATGCGAGGCGATTTTGACGCAAGAAGGGCTTCACATGACGAGATGAGCGGGTATAATGCCCGCTGCCGTGCGGTACTGGTCTGCGCCGGAATACCGACGCCGATTCTCCCGGACCGCGCGCATCCCAAGCCGTCGCCTCAGACGGCATCCCATGCCGCGACACGCAGTCGTGCGCAACGCCCCGGAGGCGTGCCAGAGTGGTTTAATGGACTGGTCTTGAAAACCAGCGAAGGGGTAACCCTTCCGTGAGTTCGAATCTCACCGCCTCCGCCAGAATTCTTTGTTTACCGTGGTAGTGGCTACTGACCAATGTCAGTGAGACGCCCCTTCGGCTCCGGATAAGCGCCCCCCCCTCCGGATACCCGAACACCTTGAATTAGAAATTTCCGGCATTTCACGCCCTCCGGTAAATCTGAAGCGGTCATTTGCGTTGCCGCATCATATAACTCCTCCCGCCCCCTTCCGCTCGCTTTCCAGCACCGCATCGGCACAAGCCAGAAAGCCGCCGATCAGACGCCCGCGCGGCGACGCCCGATGCCACAGCACGCCAAATCGACGCGGCTCCGTCTGCACCGGCAACGAGAGCTTTGCGACATTCAGATGGGTCGTTAGCGGCGAAACGATATCCGGCATAAGCGACACACCGAGTCCGCGATCGACCATCATCGCAATCGCCATCAACGAGTTCAGTTCGAACAGTTCGTGCGGCACGATCTTCGCCGCGCGCAGGTATTGATCCGCCTGCTTGCCACCGCCAAGCGAGCGGTCGTACCGAATGAACGGCTCGCGCGCCAGCAAGTCGTGAGGCGCGTGCGCGGAGAGACGTGACGGCGCGAGGACGACGAGCGGTTCTTCGCGCAGCAGATGCCAGTTGTACGCCTTCGGCAACGCGAACGCCGGGTGCAGGCAGACAGCGACGTCCACGTCGCCACGCTGCAGCGCTTCATAGAGTTCCATCGATGTTCCCGCGCGAATCAGCACGTTTGTGTGTGGGAACGATGCCGCAAAACCCGACAAGACATCAGGCACGAGACTCAGCAGTGCGGTCGTAATCGTTCCGATCCGCAATTCGCCCGCCGCTTCGCCTTCCAGCGCAAAAGCCTTCAGTTCCGAGAACTCGCGCACCAGGCCGCGCGCGCGTTCGATCACCCGATGGCCTGCTTCGGTCGGCGTCACCGTACGCCCCGAGCGCACCAGCAACTCGACACCGAGTTCGCGCTCCAGCGCCTGAACCTGCTGCGCGACCGCAGCCGGCGTCACTCCGATCCGGCGCGCGGCTTCCGCCATCGAGCCACTATCGACGATCAGTAAAAGATTGGCCAGAAAGGTGACGTCCATAACGATAGTTTCCCTACCATTTGAAGATAGATACAGATAGTTTATCTAATTTCACCCCGGAATTAGACTGGCTTCCGATAAGTCAGAAACCGAAAGCGAAGACATGAGAAGCAAACTGTTCGTGCCGGCCTCGCGCCCCGAGTTGTTCGCGAAGGCATTCGCGAGCGCCGCCGATGCGCTGTCTTTCGACCTTGAAGATTCGGTCGTCGCCGAGCGCAAACCGCAAGCACGCGTAGAGCTGCGTGAACTGCTGGGCTCCAATCTCGTCACCGGCAAGCAAAAGGTGCTGATAATCCGCGTCAACGCGCTCGACACGCCGCATTTCAGCGCGGATATCAACGCCGTCGCACAACGCGGTCTCGATCTGATCAATCTGCCAAAACCGGAATCCGCCAGCGATGTGCTCGCTGCCGCGGCCGCGCTCGAACGCGCCGAAGCCGCCAATGGCGTAACAACGCCGATCCGGCTGCTGCTCAACATCGAATCGCCGAAGGCGTTTCACCGTGCGGCCGAACTCGCCGCTGCGCATCCGCGCGTCGCGGGTTTGCAACTCGGGCTTGGCGATCTGTTCGAGCCGCTCGGCATTGCGCGTCGTGAACCGTCAGCCATTCAGCAGGCCATGTTCGGCCTGCGCATCGCGGCTGGCGAGGCCGGCGTGTTCGCGTACGACTCGGCCTTCGCCAATATCAAGGACGAAGCAGGTTTTCGTGCCGAGGCGCAACTCGCGCGGTCGATGGGTTTTCTCGGCAAGAGCTGCATTCATCCGAGCCAGATCGCGCTCGCGAACGAAGTCTTCCGCCCTTCCGACGACGACATCGCGCATGCGCTGCGCGTTGTCGAAGCGGCCCAAGAAGCCGATGCGAATGGCGTCGGCGCCTATGTGGTGGACGGCAAGATGATCGATGCGCCGTTCGTTGAACGGGCGCGCGTGCTGGTTCGCGATGCCGCGCGCCTCGGGCTGCTGAACAGGCCACCAGGCAGCCGCTGAACGCCTTGCGCTGCCGAGCCTCCCCCAACCCCATACCGATGGAGCCAATCATGGAACGTTCGTCCCACGCAGCCGAAACCGTCGCAACAGGTCCGCTGGCGGGGATTCGCGTGCTGGACCTGAGCGCCTACATCGCCGGTCCGTACGGCTGTACGCTGCTCGCCGATCAGGGTGCCGAAGTCATCAAGATCGAGCCGCCCTCCGGCGACAACCTGCGTAAGTACCCGTCCACGCTCGAAGCCGAGAGCCGCGCCTTTCTCGGCGTGAATCGCGGCAAGCGCGGTCTCGTGCTGGACCTGAAACAGCCCGAAGCGCTCGACGTGCTAATGCAACTCGTCAAGACCGCCGATGTGCTCGTCCATAACTTTCGCCCCAGCGTGCCTGCGCGCCTCGGCATGACTTACGAGCAGCTTCGCGAGGTCAATTCGCGCCTGATCTATTGCGCGGTCACCGGTTACGGCGAAACCGGTCCGAACAAGGACAAGGCCGGCTACGACCAGGTGCTGCAAACCATGAGCGGCATGTGCATGCTGCAAGGCAAGCGTGGCGGGCCGCCGGAGATCCTGTACGGCTCAGTGGTCGATTACTACGCTGCGGCTATGGTCGCCGCAGGCGTGTCGTCGGCGCTTTTCGAGCGCGAGCGCAAAGGCACGGGACAGTACGTCGGCGTGTCGCTATTGCGCAGCGCGCTGACAATGCAATCCGCGCGGATGATCTGGGCCGAAGGCGAACCGAAGGACATCGGCCGCGATATGCGCTCAGGTGGCATTACCGGCATTCACCCAACCCGCGAAGGCTATCTCTACATCTCCGCGAACACGCCGCATTTCTGGCAAGCACTCTGCGAGAAAACCGGTCTCGACGCGCTCGCGAGCAACGAACGCTACGACTCCGTGCGCAAGCGTGCGCTGCACTGCGACGAAATCGTGCCGCAACTGCATGCGGCACTCGCCGCGCGCAGCGCGCTCGAATGGGAGGCGTTGTTCGGCGATGCTGTACCTTGTGCCGCTGCGCGCAGCATCGAAGACATGTTCGATGATCCGCAGGTGCTGGCCGAAGACATGGTCGCGACCTATGAGTATCCGGGTGTCGGACGTTACCGGGGTTTCCGCCAGCCGATCCGCTTTGGCGACACGACCGCCCCCACGCCGCTCGCCGCGCCCGCATTCGGCCAGCATTCGGATGCCGTACTGCGCGAGTCCGGTTGGAGCGACGATAGGATCGCCGCGCTGCGTGCAAGGCGCGCGGTGCTGTAAGCGGACTTTCGGTGACGCATGGGTATCGCGCGACATAGAACGGAGACGACGATGGACACGCCACAGCGCAACGATAACGCGCAACTGCCGCATAACAGAGCGCCGGCAGGTGCGTGCGATTCGCACATGCACATCTACGACCGCCGCTTCCTCGCGGATGGCGCGAATCAGGCGAACTTCCCCGAGCACGCGACCGTCACCGACTATCTCGACGTGCAACGCAGAACCGGCACCCAACGCACAGTCGTCGTGACGCCGCGTAATTACGGCACGGACAACCGCGTCACGCTCGACGCGATCCAGCGCCTAGGCCAAGACCGGACACGCGGTGTCGCGGTGCTGACGCCAGCGGTCACCGATAAGGAACTCGCCGCGCTCCACGACGGCGGCGTTCGCGGCATCCGCTTCACGCTGTACACACCCGCCCACGCCGCCGTCACCTTCGAGATGGTCGAGCCGCTCGCGCGACGTGTCGCGGAACTCGGCTGGCACGTGCAACTGCACTGGACCGCCGCACAGATCGTCGAGCATCGGGCGATGCTGGCGCGCCTGCCTTCGAGCATTGTGTTCGATCATCTGGCGCGTCTGCCGATGCCCGACGGTGCGTCGCATCCGGCGTTCGGCATCGTGCGCGATCTGGCCGATTCCGGTCGTGTCTGGGTCAAGCTTTCCGGGCCGTATCTCGACTCCGTGGCGGGCATCGCCAACGACTACGCAGACATCACCCCGACCGTGCGCGCGTGGATCGACACGCTTCCCGAGCGCCTCGTGTGGGGCAGCGACTGGCCGCACACGACCGAATCGCACAAGCCCGACGACGCGCGGCTGTTCGATCTGCTCGGCACATGGACCGGCGACGATGCCATTCGCGACCGTATTCTGGTCGACAACGCCGCGACGCTATACGATTTCCCCCCTCGAACGGATTCGGCCACCACAGCCTGAATCCCCCCGAACGCGCATAGAACGCGTCACCTACAAGATTCCTCGGAGACACAAGATGAAACCCGTAGCCGCTGCCCCGCTAACCGTACGCAAGACTCGCTTCACAGAAGCGACCATCCGGCTTTTCGAACGGACCATCCCGGACCCGTTCGTGCTCGCCATCCTGATCACCGTCGTGGTCGCCCTGCTATCGGTGGCGTTCGCGCCGCATGCGTCGGCCTCGCACCTGATCGGCGGGTGGTACAAGGGCTTCTTCAATATTCTGACCTTCGCTTTTCAGATCACGCTAGTCCTCGTGACCGGTCATGCATTCGCGCATGCGCCGCTTGTGCAGCGTATGTTCAAGGCGCTGGTATCGGTCGCGCGCACGCCTGTGCAGGCGGCGACGCTCACGTTCGTACTCGTCGCGATTGCGTCGTTCTGCAACTGGGGCCTGGGGCTCGTGGTCAGCGCGTTGCTCGCGCGCGAAGTGGCAAAACGGATGCGAGTGGATTTCGCGTGGATCGTCGCAGCGGGTTTTTCCGGCTGGGTCGTGTGGGCAAGCGGCATTTCGAGTTCCATCGTACTCGCGCAATCCACGCCCGGTGGCGCGATGAACGTCGTGCAGAAGCTGACCGGACAGGTGCTGCCGTTCAGCAACACGGTGTTCACTAGCTTCAACCTCGTGCCGACGATCGTCATGCTGATCGTGATGCCGTTCGTGTTCGCGTGGCTCAAACCGTCTGACGAAGACGCAGTCGTGCTCGACACGGAGGCGCATCCCGACGCTCCGCCACGCAAACGCCCGGCCGGCAAGCTGAGTTTCGCGCGCTGGATCGAACATTCGTGGCTTGGCAGCGCCTTCATTGGTGCTGCGGGCATTGCGTTTCTGATTCTCGCGCGCGTCGAACATCTGGCATTTTCAGGCGTGAACGCGGTGATATTCGTGATGTTCATCGCCGGCGTGGTCCTGCATGGCTATCCGCTCGCCTATGCGGACGCCGTCAAGAATGCGGCAAAGCAGACCGGTTCGATGATGCTTCAGTACCCGTTGTACGGCGGAATCATGGGGATGATGGACGCGACCGGATTGCCGGACGTGATCTCGCATTTCTTCATCGCTATCTCGAATGCGCACACGTTGCCGTTCTGGAGCTATGTGTGCTCGCTGATCGTCACGTTCTTCATTCCGAGCGGTGGCGGTCACTGGGCCGTCCAGGGACCATTCGTTGTGCCGGCCGCAATCGCGCTGCACGCGTCGGTGCCGGCGACCACGATGGCAGTCGCGATGGGCGAGCAGGTGTCGAACATGCTGCAGCCGTTCTGGGCCGCCCCAGTCGTCGCGATGGCGGGTATTGGCGTGCAGCGCGTACTCGGCTTCACCGTAATGACCTTCGTGGTAGGCGCACTCGTGTACGGCGCCGCGCTGCTGCTACTCGTATAACGATCGATAGCGCCCTCACCGGCTACAACTATGAGCGGAGACAATTCGATGAAAGCAGTGATAACGCAGCAAGGCACTCCCGGACCGAATTCAACGGCAGCAACGGCAACGGATTCGTCGCCCGGCCCCGCAGCATTGAAGGATCGCTGGTGGGCGATCTTCGATACACGTATCGGATCGTTGCCGGCGCCGGTCTACTTCGTGCTGCTCGCAGTGCTTGCGGCGATGACCCTGCGCGGTAAGCTGCCGTCAGATCTGCCGACCGGTATTGCACTCGTTGCAGTCGGTGGCTTCACATGCGCCGAGCTCGCAAAGCGCATTCCATGGATTCGCCACATCGGCGCCACGTCTATCTTCGCGGCGTTCATTCCGTCGATGCTCGTCTACTATAAGGTGATGCCGGCGCCGGTCGTCAAGGCCGTCACCGACTTCACCAAGTCGTCGAATTTCCTCTATCTGTTCATCGCCGCAATCATTGTCGGCAGCGTACTCAGCATGGACCGCGAGACGCTGATCAGGGGCTTCGCGCGCATCTTCATTCCGGTCGCCATAGGCTCCATTGCGGCGGCATGCGTCGGTACCGGGGTCGGCGTCGCACTTGGCATGGACCTCCGGCACGCATTGTTCATGGTCGTGGTTCCAATCATGGCCGGCGGTGTGGGTGAAGGCGCACTGCCGTTGTCGGCGGGCTATGCGCAGATCATGGGTGTCGAACAGGGACCGCTGTTCGCGCAAGCGCTGTCCGCCGTGATGCTCGGCAATATCGCCGCCATTTGTTGCGCAGGCCTGTTGAGCTATCTCGGAACACGCAAGCCGCATTGGACGGGCAACGGCCGTCTGACCGTCGCGAACCGTGCCGACGACGCAGCAATACGCAACGCGCCACAATCGTTCGAGGTCGACGTGAGTTCTGTTGCCGCTGCGGGTGCCACGGCGATTGCGCTGTATCTGCTCGGCGTGCTCAGTCATCAACTGTTCGACTGGCCCGCGCCGGTTGTGATGCTGATTCTGGTGGTCGCTGCGCAACTGTTCCAGGTCGTGTCACCGCGCGTTCGCGGCGGCGCGCGCTTCATGTATGGTTTCTTCTCGACCGCGGTGACGTATCCACTCATGTTCGCAATCAGCGTCGCAATGACACCATGGGGTGAAATCGTCACGGCATTTCACTGGGTCAATATCGTCACCGCGGTTTCAACGGTGCTGACGCTCGTGGTGACGGGTTTCGTCGTCGGCAGACTGGTCGGCATGTATCCGATCGAGGCCGCGATCGTCAATGCAACGCATAGCGGCCTGGGTGGCACAGGCGATGTCGCGATTCTGACCGCCGCCAATCGAATGGAATTGATGCCGTTTGCGCAGATTGCGACACGTATCGGCGGCGCCGTCACGGTAATGATGGCGCTTGCCGCTTTTGCATGGATTCACTGATTTCGTTCGCGCCGGCGGCCTCGTCGGACAGTCTGTTGGCGCACCATTTGCACCACGCTCACCCTCACGCGAAAGAAGAACGACAGGATGGCGTATCGGTGCCGATTGCATCGGCAAAACGCCTGAACTGGACGCCCTCTCCGCCCAATTCAACACGATGAACTTGTCTCAGCCATTCTTTTCGGACAATAGGCAGTGTTGCTTGAACCAGGTCATCTTCGACGGACGTAAGATCAACGCCAAAAACTCGATGCGCTTTCTCGTCATCTTCCAACCGTGTCATTTCCAAAATGCAGTTACTCTCATCCGCCAGTGACGGAAAGTAAACCCAATCACACCATTGGTGGTAATCGGAGAGTAAATACTGGTCATCGGGGCACGCTAGCGAAAGCAATACGATGTTATTTTCAGCAAGCTGCGAGAGACTGAGAAGCTGCGTCGCAACCGCGCTATCAGGCGCTTTCCCAGCCGCGCAACACGAGTGCCATGCCCAGATTGGAGGCGCATCCCCACAATCCAATCCGTAATTTCCCATTACTCGACACATGTACCGATACGCTTCCTCGCAAGCCGGATCGATATTCTTCCAATCCCCGTACACCACGCCATCTCGCAGCAAGGCGTTTAATTGCGCAATATGTTGAAACGTCCATAACTGCGTGTGACTGTCCACTGTCGGCATAGGTATTTTTCCCATAGAGAAGCAACTTTGACTTGGACGCGCACAGTATCGCGCAGAAGGTGGGGCAGCCCCTTTCATCGGGCCGCTCGGTACTTCGCCAGGGAGCCCAAGGGAAGTACCGTTTCGGCAACGATCGTCAACACGAGTTCCGCATCGCAATAGCCGCCAGCGCGGCCATCGCTGCGATCGCTCACACCGTCACGGTTTGTTCACGCAAATGCCATATAGTCATGTGTTCCCCTTCGATCTGAACGCGAGCTATGGGCACAATCGCCACGAACGCCGACAAACCCTACACCGCCCGCTCGGCCTCGTCCGTCCATCGCATTCTCGTCGTTGAGGACGAAGCCAAGGTCGCCCACGAACTTGTTTCCGCGCTTGGAGAGCACGGATTCACGGTCGAACTTGCACGTGCCGGCGGAGAGGGATTGCAACGCCTGCTGCACGGCCAGTACGACTGCGTCGTTCTCGATCGTCTACTGCCTGAAATCGACGGCATGTCGATCCTCGCCACGGCCCGCAACGTCGGTATCAAGACACCTGTCCTGGTGCTCTCCGCACTGGGCGCCGCCGATGAACGTGTGCGCGGCCTGCGTAACGGCGCCGACGACTACCTCACGAAACCCTTCAGCTTCGACGAACTGACGGCGCGTATCGATGTGCTGCTCCGTCGGCATAGCGATACGGACACCGGCGCCAGCCTGCGTGTGGGTGACCTGCACCTCGATCGAGACAACGGCACCGTGACGCGCGCAGGCGTGCCCGTCTCACTGAAGCCTCGCGAGATGCGCCTGCTCGAGTATCTGATGCGCAACGCCAATCAGGTCGTCACGCGTGCGCTGTTGTTCGAATCTGTATGGAAATACCAGCACGACGTGCAGACCAACGTCATCGACGTCCATATCGCGCGCTTGCGCAAGAAGATTTCACTCGATGGCGCATGCTCGGCCATGATCGACACCGTTCGCGGTACCGGCTACGTCCTCCATGCCGACGACTGAACGCAGCTTTTTGCGCAGTCTGTGGGGCGCAGGCCCCATCTTCGCGATCTTCATCGTGTCGGTCGTCTCGCTGTTCGCGGTGGTCTACTGGCTCACGATGGGCTACCTCACGGATCTCGTCGACGCCCGGCTGCAACGCGAAAGCAACCAGCTTATCCGTCGCACGGCGGCCGACGCACGGGCCAATATCTCGGAACGCAGCCGTCGCGACGCCGCCAATGTGCGCCCCTACGGCCTGTTCACCGCCAGCGGTCAGCGGCTGGCCGGGAATATCGATGTGCTGCCAAAGGATGTGCCCGACTGGAAAGCCTATCGCTACACGCAGACCGTCGTCGATAAGGAAGGCCAGGCGTGGGCACGCCCCTACCGCGCAATGATCGCCACTATGCCCGACGCCAACCGGGTAATCGTCGGGCAGGCCGTCGACGATATCGACCGCTTTGATCATATGCTGGTGCGCGTCGCCACCGGCGGCCTGCTCGCGACGATTCTGCTCGGCGCCCTGTGTGGATATGCATTGCATCGCGCGGCAAACCAGCGCGTTCGTCAGTTGCGGGAGTCGTGTCAGGACATCATTTCCAGTCACTTTACGCGCCGTCTTCCGACAAGTGGCCGTCGCGACGACATCGACCTGCTCGTGGGCTTCGTCAACACGATGCTCGACGACATCGAGCGCCTCGTATCGGAACTACGTGACGTGTGCGCATGGATTGCTCACGATCTGCGAACACCGATGACGAGCCTACGCGCAGGGCTGGAGCGCGTGCGCCGTGGCGCAACCTCCGTCGGCGATTACGATGCGGCGGTCGAGCGTGCCCTTGAGCAGACCGACCACGTGCTCGATCGCTTCTCAGCCCTGCTTCGCATCGCTGAAATCGACGCTCACGCCCGCCGGGAGAACTTCCGTCTGGTCGACCTCGCCCGCATTGTCGAAGATGTCGTGGATCTCTATGAGCCGCTTGCCGAAGCGCGCGCGGTGACGTTGACCGTGCAAACGCAACGCAGCGCTCCCGTGCTTGGCGACAGCGATCTGATCTTCGGCGCGATTCAGAACCTGCTCGACAACGCATTGAAATTCACCCCGTCGGGTGGCACCGTGCACTTGCGTGTCATGGCAACGCTGCAACACGCCATGGTGGAGGTGTGTGACACCGGTCCGGGCATTGCCAGCATCGAGCGCGACGCCGTTCTGCGGCCGTTCTATCGTGGCGCGGGCGTAAGCGGCATGCCAACGCCCGGCCACGGATTAGGGCTGAGCGTCGTCGCGGCAACGGCCCGCATTCATAGCGCCGTCATGCGAATCGACGACGCCCAGCCCGGCTGCCGCGTCGCGTTGCGTTTCGCAGCGGCACCGGCCGTCCACCCAACATCCGACGCTTCGCCCGCGCCTGCGTGCGAGACCCACTCGACCGGCATCGCGAGCGCCTGACCTGTTTATCGCAACGGCGGCAGTCCCAATGCTTCGCGCGTCTCGCGCGTCGCCTTGACGAGATCGTCCCGAAACGACGGATTGGCAAGCATGGCAGAGGCAATCACGGTGCCGCTCACCTTGCCGGCCTCGACATCGCTCACATAGTGCACGCCGCCCAACGCTCGGCCCTGCGCGTAAGCATCGGCGCGGGAGAAAATTTCCGCGCGCTTCTCCGGGACGATCTCGGCAAGCACCACGGCAGTCAGATAGGCGAACGTCGCGTGTCCGCTCGGGTAGCTCGGTGAAGTGCCTTCAGTGACGATGCCAGGATGCACCTCGGCGCTGACGTTGTACGGACGCGGACGTTTCCAGTAATCCTTCGCCACCTTGAGCGGGGCAGCGCCCTCCTTCGCCAGACGCTTGAAAAACATCTCCGTGAACGGCAGCCGGTCCGCGCGGAAGCCCGCACCGACAACATCTGCAAAGCGGAACACGCTCTTGTGCGTGTCGCCGTCGGCAAGCGCCAGTTGCGCAGCAGTGCGTGAGTGTTGCAGCACCAGCACCTGACGCAGATCGTCTGCCTGAGTGACGCTGCCGGGCGCGGGGGGCGGCGCGACAAGCACGGTCAGATCCGGGGCCATCGCGGCCAGATAGCCGGCGTTAACAACATCGCCCCCGGTTGTGGCATTTACCTCAGGTGCCACAGATGTCGTGGCGCCCACATGCACCGCGTGCAGCGCACAAAGAAGCAGTGCTGCGGATGCGAAGGCGCGTCTATTGCGCGTTAAGACAGAAAGCATTGGTTCATTCCTTCGGGGATCGAATGGTCGAGTCAGTCATCGCGATCGACACAGGAAGGTCGATCGGTTCATGAACGCAAGGAGGCTACGAGCCATCCGTGACTCGGCAAAGGCGCAAACCTTTCCACCCGGACAGGTTCACAAAGCGCCGCAAGTGCTGCCTCACGCGGCCTGCCTCGCTGGGAGGCCCCCACAGCGATAGCCTCTCCATCAATTTCAAAACGTTTGGCGATACGGTGGCCGAATCCGGCGTTCATGTTGGCAAGCTTTGCTTCATCTGTGCATCACGGGCATCCCCTACAGTTCGCCTCGCTGACCACCGGCGAGTACGCCGGTCCATTCAACCGAGCCCCCTGCGCCGACGAAGCACGATCCCCACAATGCCGACGACTTTTCGCATTACCCCAACTTTGGCGCTCGCTTGCGCCATGCTGGTTCCGGTGGCGGCGTATGCCGACCACCCCACCCGCCTCTCGCCGGCTGAGCGCGTCCTGCTGATCAGCATTGACGGCATGCACGACCAGGATCTGGCACGCTACGTAGCGTCGCATCCAGGGTCTGCACTCGCCTCCCTCGCCCGTCACGGCGTGACGTACCGAAACGCACTGACACCCGTGCCGTCCGATTCGTTCCCAGGGATGGTGGCGCTCGTCAGCGGCGCCAGCCCCGCCACGTCCGGGGTGTACTACGACGACAGCTTCGACCGCAAGCTCGTACCGGCCGGCGAATCCTGCACGACGGCTCGCGGCCCCGGCGCCGAAGTCGTCTACGACGATTCGATCGATCACGATCCGAAACGCATCGACGGCGGCGGCGCCATCGAAGCCACCCGTTTGCCGCGCGACCCGGCTCGCCACTGTGCACCGGTCTACCCGCATGACTATATGCGCACGAACACCGTCTTCGAAGTCGTGCGCGCCGCCGGTGGTCGCACCGCCTGGGCAGACAAACATCTCGCCTACGACTTCGTGCACGGTCCAAGCGGACAAGGGGTCGACGATCTCTATACGCCGGAGATCGCTGCCGTCGGCGAGAAACTCGCCGCCTTCCCGGCCTACGACAACTTGAAGGTCGACGCGTTGCTCCATCAGATTGAGGGCCGCGACAGCGGTGGCAGCGGGTCGCCGGGCGTACCGCGTTTGTTCGGCATGAATTTTCAGCAGTTGAGCGTGGCGCAGAAGTCGGGCGACGGCTACCGCGATGCGCATGCCATGCCGGGAGACGCGATCGGCAAGGCACTTGACCAGATCGACGGCTCGCTGCAACGCCTGCTCAGCGCGCTGGCCGCACGTCATCTCGAGACCTCCACGCTTGTCGTGATTGCCGCGAAGCATGGTCAATCGCCGATCACGCCAGGACAACTTCGCCGAATCGACGGCAAGCGCGTGCTCGACGTCGTCGCGCAAAGCGCCCCGGGTGCCCTGGCCAAAGCCACGCTCGACGACGTCGGCTTGCTGTGGCTCAAACAGCCTCGCACGACGCAGACTATCGTCAAGGCGCTGCGAGCCAACGCCAAAGCGCTGGGCATCGAACACGTGTATGCGGGCAATGACATGCCGGAGGGCTGGGGGCGCATCGGTCGGGACAGCCGTATGCCGGATATCGCCATCGAGACGACGTACGGCGTCATTTACACGCACGGCACGAAGGTCGCCGAGCACGGCGGTTTTCATGACGACGACCGCCACGTCGCGCTGCTGATTTCCCGTCCGGACATTGCAGCACAGGAGGTCGATGCGCCGGTCTCGACGCGTCAGGTCGCCCCGACGCTTCTTCAGGCGCTGGCGCTCAAGCCTGGCGCGCTCGACGCCGTGCGCCGCGAAGCCACCGCCCCGCTGCCCGGCATTGTTTTCCGCACAACGGCCGACTGAGGCGCCGTCGCGCCCCAACACCGACTTATCACGACTCACCACGACTTAACACGATGTATCAGGGCCGCCGGCCATCTTTGGCCGGCACAACTTCCAAAGAGAACGCACCCAAGCCATGAAACTTCAGACGTTGCGTAACCCGCGCCATGCGCATCCTGCTCGTCCCGTCCGTCTTGCCTTCGCCCTTAGCGCGCCACACCTGACGCTCACCGCCATCGCGCTAGCGGTGCTGGCAAGCACAGCTCATGCCCAGAGCGCCTCGCCAATCACCGACATTGGCGATGTCTCCGCCTCCGATATCGGTGCCCCCGTCAACGTCACGGCCACCAAGTCGCGTAAGGCACCGACAGAGGCCGCCGCAAAAGCGCTCACGCAAGCGCCACTCGAAGCGACTTCGCCGCAAACGCAGATCAGTAGCGACTACATCGCCAATCAGATCAACCCGCAGGCCGACTACGGCACTATTCTGCGCATCGCGCCGAGCTACAGCAGCTCGTCGCCGAACGGCCTTGGCCTGTCGGAAGCGAAGAACCAGACACTGCGCGGTTTTCCGGACGGGCAGTTCAACGTAACGTACGACGGCATTCCGTTTGGCGACACCAACGACTTCTCGCACCATACGACCTCGTACTTCCCGGCGGCGACCATCGGCGGTGTCACCATCGATCGCAGCCCGGGCAACGCCACAACACTCGGTTACGCAACCTTTGGCGGCTCGGTCAACCTGTTCTCGCCCACGCTCAGCCCGACGCGCAAGATCGAGTACTCGCAAACCATCGGCTCGCACGCAACGTGGCAGGAGAACCTCGGCGTGACGACGGGCATCATGCCCGGCCTGCTCGACTCGAACATCTTCCTGAACGTCCAGCGCACCGACTCGAACGGCGCGTTGAGCAACAGCGGCTTACGCAACACGAACATCTTCCTCAAAGGCGTAACGCCGATCGGCAGCAGCACGCTCGTGACGTGGGTCTACGCGTACGACAAGATTCACTTCAATAACCCGGGCGGCGCCACGCTCAACCAGGTGGCCCAGAACGGCTACAACTACGGCCTGAACGGCGACCCGAAGAGCCCGAACTACTGGGGCTACAACTATCAGGACAAGAACACCGAGTTCGCCTACCTCGACGTCAAACACGACTTCGACAGCGGGTGGAGCCTGAACAACAAGCTCTACACGTACTACTACTACAACCTGAGCCACGAACTGAACGGCGACAACACGTCGTCGCCACTCTCCGCATTGAGTGCTGCCAAACCCTTCTCTGCGGGGCAATCGGGTTCCGACATTGCCGGCGCGCTGAAGCTCAACGAGTACCGAACGTACGGGGACACGCTGAGTGCGACGCACACCGGCACCTACGGCACGTTCACGGGCGGCTTCTGGGTCGAGCACACGCGCAATCCGCGCAATCGCTTCGCGTACGACGCCACGACCGGCCAGTCGGTCAAACAGAACGCCACCTACGGCAACACCTACTACGACATGGTCGATGAGGTGAACACCGCTCAGGCGTTCTCGCAGTACGCATGGAAAGCGACAGATGCACTGACCGTCACACCGGGCATCCGCTACCAACACTTCGAGCGCTCGTTGTCGGCCAGCGTGTTGCAGAACAACCTGCCCGGGACGTCGGCTAGCAAGTCGTGGAACAGCGTGCTGCCAAGCCTGGACGTCAACTATCGCTTCACGTCGCTGTGGTCGGGCTATGCACAGGTCTCGCGCGGCGCGCTCGGGCCGAACCTGAACACGTTGTACTCCGCCAATCCGGCGGGCAACAACAACGTCAATCCGCAAACGTCGATGGCGTACCAGATCGGCACGGTGTTCAAGGCGGATCGCTTTACGTTCAATGCGGATGCCTACCTCATCGAGTTCAGCAACTACATCACGAAGAATGGTTCGGGGGCGAACGCCACCTACTTCAACGCCGGCGGCGTGCGCTACACCGGCGTCGAAGCCGAAGGCAACGTGTTGCTCGGCAGCGGCTTCTCGTTCTACGCGAACGGATCGCTTAACAACGCCACGTACACGCAGGACGGCACGGGCTCGCAGATCTGGAAATCGGGTCAGCGAATTTCGTTTGTCCCGCAGTACACGGCCGCCATCGCGCTCAATTTCGATCAGGGGCCGTGGCACGCGGGCATCAACACCAAGTTCGTCGGCTCGATGTATCAAGGCAGCAACGGGGCGGCTGACGGCTCGATCTACAAGGTCGGCCCGTATAACGTCACAAGCATGATGATCGCGCGCGACTTTACCAACCTCAGCTCGGTACTCAAGAAGGTTCGCGTGTCGTTCGGCATCGACAACCTGTTTGACACGCATCGCATTACCGACAACCTCGGACCCGCCGCGACCGATACCAGTAAGGGGACCGACGCGAACCAGTTCCTCTACTACTTCGTGCCTGGCCGCAGCGTCTACGTCAACCTGCGCGCCGAGATCTGATCGGCACCCCAATCACCGGCCGCATGATCATGCGGCCGGCGTTCATTTCTGCGGAAGGGAATTTTTCATGAATCTGACTCAATTCAATCAACTGGCGATGTCCTCGGGTGGCACGCTCTATCTCATGGCG
This sequence comes from Pandoraea sp. SD6-2, assembly GCF_000389825.1. Taxonomy (NCBI): domain Bacteria; kingdom Pseudomonadati; phylum Pseudomonadota; class Betaproteobacteria; order Burkholderiales; family Burkholderiaceae; genus Pandoraea; species Pandoraea sp. SD6-2. The sequence continues at coordinate 30,350 of NZ_KB944446.1, forward strand.
CTGCTGGCATTCGTCGGCATCACGGTGATCGTCGATCGCGGTTTGCGCCTGCGCCGGACGTTCCGCCGCGGCCAGCGCATTGTCGAGGCTGTGAGCGCACTGCCCGTCGTCGACGTACACGACGCCGACGAATTGCGCGCGGCTGCCGCGGGCTTGCCGCACGGCCATCTGCTCGACACGTACGCACACAATCTCAAACGCTCGCACGACGGCGATATGGAAGCCGCCATCGACGAAGCGATCTACCTGGAAGTGCCGGGCATCGATCGCGGCCTGTGGGTGCTCGATACGGTCATCACCGTTGCGCCGCTGCTGGGCTTGTTCGGCACGATCGTCGGCATGTTCCACGCGTTCGACGTGCTCGGCGCGTCCGGCGGCGATCCCACGCGCGTGACGTCGGGGGTGGCAGAAGCCCTGATCGCGACCGCATGCGGTCTGGCGATCGCCATGAGCCATTTGTGGTTCTTCAACGGCATGCAAGACACCGTGCGTCAGACGGTCCATCAAATGGATACGCTCAAGCGTCTGCTGCTCAACCGGCATTACGTTGCGAAGCAGGCCCAGGAGCCGGCGGGTGTGGTGCTGCGTCACGAACGTGCTTCGGCCTGAGAGTCTGCGATGCGATATTTCGAAACGAAAAAAACCCGCATCGAAGTCGTGCCGATGATCGACATCATGTTCTTCCTGCTGGTGTTCTTCATCATGATCACGCTCAAAATGATGCCGTCGGTGGGCATGTCGGCCAAGTTGCCGGGAAGCTCGACCGCGCAAGACCTGCCGCACCCCAAAGTGCTCGTTGCGTTGCATGCGGACGGTAGCGTCGAAGCCGATCACCAACCGGTCACGCTTGACGCCCTGACTGCCAGCCTGCGCGCGCATGACCCTGAGCATACGGTGGTCACCATCGCCAGTGAAAAGACCGCCAACGTCCAGCAGTTGACCCGTTTGATGGACGCCTGCCGAACGGCGGGTGTGACGCAGATCGGGATTGCGACGAAAGAGGCATCATGATGACGATCGACGTGGCCAACGCCCTCCCCTCGCGCAATGCGACGTCCCCGATGACGCCGCACACCGGGCGCTGGCCCTGGCGGGCCATGGCGGTAGCGTTAGCGGTGGAGGCGATCCTGTTGGGGGTGACGACAGGATGGCTCGCCAGTGGCACGCCGACCCCGCAAACGGTTAGCACCGATGCCCCGGTGATGCTATCGATGCTCGTGCCGGAACCGGAAGCGACGCCCACGCCGGCCCCCAAACCCGCCGAGCCTGCCAAGTTGCCTTTACCGCCCCTCAAGCGCGAAGTCGTACCGAAACCTGACACGTCGCACGTCCGCAAGCCGGCGCAGGTGCCTCGCGCGACAGCAAATGTCGAAGCGCCACCGATCGAGACGGTGAGCGGTGCGGACGCCCCACCAGCGCCGTCCGCAGCTCCCCCAGCCTTGCCCCCCGCACCGCCAGTAGCCACCAGTTCCGGTCCCGACGAGCGGTTCGTTGCCAAGTTGCGCGCGGCCGTGCAGGCGGCTGTCGTCTATCCGGCGGCGTTACGGGGAATGGGGCTGGCGGCAAGCATAGACGTCGAGTTCGTCTATATGGACGGAAGGGTTTCGAACGTACACGTCACCCACCCAGGGCGTGTTGCAACACTCGATGAAGCCGCCATTGCCGCAGTGCAACGGGCCGCGATGCCCTCTGCGCCGCCGAGTCTGGCGGGGACGCCACATGCGTTCAAAGTGCGTGTCATATTTAGAGAAACGTGAGGCTTGGGGCGTGAGGTCCGATGGCGTACCTGGATTGCCTGCGAACCATGGTAAGCCACCGCCTCCGCCAGTTTTCCTTGCTCACCCCGGTAGCAGCGACTGACTTTTGCGGACGGTGCTCCGCAAGTGCACGCTAGGGATTGATCGTTTCCGCGTGGTGAAAAATTTTTGCGACAATCATCCAGCGCTGGTCGAATTTAAGCAGGTTAAGGTTGTCGACGTAGACCTTCTCGAAGATGCGAACGCGAACCTGCGCAAACGCGATTTCGGATGACAGCACCCCGATCTGCAGAATTTCATCCACGCGCGGTTGCTGCACGCTCTTTGGCGGCGTTCGAGCGGCGATCTCTTCACGGTACTGGGCAAATGGGCGCAGGTTGAACTCGCCATTCTTCATGGTGAAAAGTGAGCTGGACGGATGAAATACCTGATCGAATTTTTTCAGATCACATTCGTACATCACGTCGAAGTAGGTTTGCAAAGCATGCTGAATGCTGTCGGTTTCCATGTCGCGTTCCTTCCTGCATGAGTGAAATGTGTGAAGTGTTGTTCTCGCGTGCGGCAATGAGCCAGTCCGTAGACTGGCTCGACCTAATCACAGGGCAATTCCGCAAGGGATGGTAGTGCTAGTATCGACGAAACAAACTCGCGAACGTTTCATCGGACGATGAACTATGGACGACGCGCCTGATATCGCACGGGTCGCCAGACTCCTCGCTGACACAGCACGCACGAGAATCGTGTGGACATTGATTGACGGATCGGCTCGCCCGGCGGGCGAGTTGGCTTATCAGGCAGGCATATCGGCGCAATCGGCCAGCGCCCATTTGACGAAACTGGTCGGGGGCGGCTTGCTGGCCGTTGAAGCACAAGGGCGCCATCGCTATTTCCGAATTGCCAACACCGAAGTGGCATGCATGATCGAGAGCATGGCTGCGCTGGCATCGGGGACGGAGTTAGGTCTGCCACAGTGCCTTGGATCAACGCGCTCGCCGACCGAAGCATTCATGCATGCCCGAACCTGCTACGACCATCTGGCAGGAGAACTCGCGGTGGGCGTACTCGCGTCGATGACGAGGGCGCGTTGGTTGCGACGCAACGGTGCCGAACTAGTCGCTACCCGGCTCGGCGAGCAGCAGTTGGGCGCGCTTGGCATTGATCTGGCTTCTGCGCAGGGAGAACGTCGCGTGTTCGCTCGGCCATGTGCCGACCTTACGCAGCGGCAACCGCATCTGGGCGGCGCGCTAGGGACGCATATGCTCAGACTCTACATCGATCAGAACTGGATCGTGCGCTCGCCGAAGTCTCGTCTTGTCAGCATCACCCCAAAGGGAAACGAGATGTTTCGTAAGCTTCTGGGACTGGCATGAAGCTCACGTTTTTTTATCCATGTGAATTCGGTCGATGACGTTTCTCCGTCTTCGCCCTATGTGCGCATCATGCGAGGTATCGAACTTTGCCTCTTCGAGCCGCCGGATCGAGCGACGCATCCGGTCAATGATCTGCAATGAGAAATCTGGACCACCTGGGACGTTAGTTTTTCGGCAAACTTAACCCTTGGAAAAAGGAGGGGTTTGCTATGAAACGCAAGCGCTTTTCAGTCGAGCAGATTGTGGCGGTACTGAAGCAGGCCGAGTTGGGCATGCCGGTGGCCGATCTCATCCGTCACGTCGGTATTTCGGAGCAGACGTTTTATCGCTGGAAAAAGCAATACGCGGGTATGCAGTCAGACCAGGTACGTGAGCTCAAACAGTTGCAAGACGAGAACGCACGGCTCAAGAAGCTAGTGGCCGAGCTAAGCCTGGACAAGGCCATTCTGCAGGATGTTGCTTCAAAAAAGTGGCCCGGCCCGCGCTGAGGAAAGACGTGGTGGATTACGTGATAAGCCACTATGGATTGACGATGAGGCGGGCCTGTCGTTTGGTGAAGCAACCTCGCAGCACGCAGTAC
>NZ_KB944447.1:0-3485 GCF_000389825.1 Pandoraea sp. SD6-2
CGAAGATCAAGCAGGGCGCTGCCGCAACGAAGGTCTGGTCGAAGCTGAAAGCTCACTTCAAGGTCGCATACCGGCAGATTCCGCAATCGGAGTTCACAGAGGCGGTGAGCATCGTGACTCGGACTGCGGCCGAGTGGGAGGTGCTTGATGCTGAGCCGAAGGGCGAAGCAGACCTTATCGCGGTGATTGAGCAAATGGACGCTCTCGATGCACTTCGACGAATCCTGTCGGGTGATCGCTGGCTGCTCAGCTACGATGACGATCGTTGGCGGCTCAAACTCATCAGCCGCGACGCGTACATCCTCACGGAGAATCAGATCGTGGGGCTCATCCGTGAGCCTGGAATCATTTCCGAACGCCTGCTTCCGAGCATCATCGCGGTGGCAGCCGAGCGGCTGACGCATCTCAGTCCGTTCAGAATCGATAGTCGGGCAGCCGCCTGACGCAGTTTCTCGGAATCCAGCCGCTAGCGTTCAGTTTAGCGGCTGGTAGATCTGCCGCATTTCCCCGTTCACGCATTTGATAGTGACCTTGCCTTGCTTCAGATAGAGCTTTCCATCTGGGGCGGCAAGGAGCTTGCTTGTCACGTAGCTCTCAGGGTAGTCGCACGAGGGCTCCGTGAAGTTGCCCTTTGCATCTAGCACCGGCTCGACATCTGCCTTCATGACGCTGAAGTACTTAGGTGCTCCGCGTTCGTTGTCAGCCGCAAGGAAACGGCCGTAGACCATAGCGTCCGGCTTTGCGGTGCCGCCCGGGGGCGAATAGAAAGTATTGCGATTCATTGCTTCAAATCGGAACCCTTTGCTTACCTTTTGGCATACCTGTGCGGGCAAATCGCCAGAGTCCACCGACGCCTGATGCAATTGGGCATCCGTATTGCAGATGACGACGTCTTCTTTGACGGTCTCGAAAACAGGCATTGCGTGCGCGGTCGAAGCAGCGAGCGAAGCCACCAGGAAAGCAATCTTTATATTCATGAGCGCCTCAATGGAAGAAACGATAAAACTCCAGATCAATGGGCTAGATCTTTCTGGGTGGACCCGATTGCGGGTTACGCAAGGAATTGAACGCTGCCCTAGCGATTTTGAGCTGGAAATGACCGAAATTTTTCCGGGGCAGGCTCAAGACATCATCGCAAATCCCGGTGATCCGTGTGTGCTTGAGCTGAACGGCGCGCCCGTCGTTACCGGTTACGTCGATCGCGTGGTTCCCAGTATATCGGCAGAGGGACATGAGATTCGCGTGACTGGCCGAGGTCGATGTCAGGATCTCGTCGATTGTGCCGCAGTTTGGCCGAATTACCAGATGAGCAATATCTCAGCGTACTCGATGGCGAAGCAACTCGCTGAGGTGTACAAGGTAGAGGTCAAGTGTGACGTTGAAAACCTGTTGGTTATTCCGCAGATCAACATCCTGCCGGGTGAGAGCACCTTCGATATCGTCGAGCGGACGGCCCGGTATAGCGCGCTGCTTGTTTATGAGGGGGCTGACGGGAGTATGGTGCTCGCGCGCTCTGGCACCGAAGCGATGGCCAGCGGTGTGCAAGAGGGCATCAATCTCGAAGCTGCGACTGTCGAGCGTTCGATGGATCGGCGATTCTCCGAGATCGTCGTCATGCTGACGGGCACGAACAACATGCAGGATCTGAGTTCTATCAACGATCCGCATTTCATCGCCAAAGACCCCAACGTTCCACGCTTCCGTCGCAGGGTGGTCATCGCCGAATGCGGCGAACTCGGGTGGGAAGTGGGTAAGAAGCGAGGGCTGTGGGAGGTTGCTCGCCGGCGCGGGCGCGCAGAGACCGTGCGCCTCACAGTGGACAACTGGCATGACGTCGCAGGCAACCTGTGGGAGCCGAACAAGCTTATCGACGTGCTCATCCCGAGTCTGAAGGTGGCGGGCGATCAGGCAGGCACAGTGCCGGTCCGATATCTCATCGCGGAGGTGACTTTCACTCTGGATGAGTCTGGAACCCACGCAAATCTCACATTGATGCCGCCGGAAGCATTCGAGCCAGAACCCATCCTGCTCTACCCGCAATATGGTGATCTGGTGGGCACGGTGTTTGGTCGTTAAGGGGCGCCTATGTTCGAGCGGCTCACACAGCGGGTTCTCTTGACGGTTGCTAGGGCATTGGTGACCGTCGTGCGGGATACCGGCGGAATTCAGATCATGCAGGTAAAGCTGAGCGCGAGTGAGACCCGTGATGGTCTTCCGAGATTCGCTGAGTTCGGCTTCTCGTCGAATCCTCCCGAAAGTTCGGACGCCGTTGTGGCCTTCATTGGTGGGGACCGTTCGAAGGGTATTGTCATTGGGACTTGTCACCAGGCGTCGCGCCCTCGCGGCCTGAGCCCTGGCGAGTCGATCTTGCACAGCCAGGACGGGAAATCTGTCTATCTGACGGCGGACGGCGGGATCGTGGTCGAAGCGAAGGGGCAGCCTGTCGTGGTCAACAATGCTTCCGATGTCACTTGGAACTGCACCGGCAAGTTCACGCTGGTGGCTCAGGGCGGTGTCGAGTTTGATACGCCGCTGGTGAAATCGACCGGCGACATGCAAGACAACGTCGAGACCAACCCCCACACGCTGGCAGATATGCGACAGATTTCTAACGAACATATCCACCCGGTTAAGGGGGTGCAAAGCGGAGCGTCGGACGTGGCGAGCGATCCGCCAAATCAGAAGCAGTGATAGCTTCCATATCGATCTACAAGCCTCCCTCGCGGAGGCTTTTTTTGTTTGGTGTGCATGGATACCTCAACCGTTTGGGACTCTGCTGCGAACCGAGGTGACTGGGTTCTCGACGGCGCAGCACTCGAGACGGGAAACGACGTCACAACGGCGCTCCTGATCAGTCTCTTTACCGATCGAATGGCTGATTTGGACGACATCATTCCCGATGGCACGACGGACCCGCGCGGCTGGTGGGGCGATGACGTCGCTGCCGGCCCGATCGGTTCTCGCATGTGGCTCATCTTCAGAGAGAAGCAAACCAAAGAGACGCTGCAGCGGGCCTACGACTACATCGTCGAAGCCATCCAATGGATGATCGACGACAAAGTCGTGGCCCGATTCGACATAAACGTGTCGTGGACCAAGCGAGGCAACTTGCGCGCCCAGATTTCGGCATACAAGCAAGACGGCTCAATTGTGCCGAACGCATTCACATGGGCTTGGCAGGGGAATGACTGATGCCGTATCAACGACCCACACTAACTGAGCTTCAACAGCAGGTTGCATCCGACATCGCGTCCAATGTACAGGGGGCCGATCCGCTACTTCGTTTCGCAAACCTGAAGATCACTGGTCGAGTTCAAGCGGGCCTTGCGCACCTCCATTACGGATACATCGACTACATCGCCAAACAGGCGGTACCGTGGACGGCCACAGGCGAATATCTGGCCGGATGGGGGGCTTTTCGTAACACATTTCAGAAGTCACCCACGGCTGCGTCAGGCGCCGTCCCGTTTTCGGGAGTACCGGGC
>NZ_KB944448.1:0-3173 GCF_000389825.1 Pandoraea sp. SD6-2
CATCGCGCATCCCGTCCCTGTCAAATCTAATGACAAAGCTCTCCGCTATTTGACTTGGGTAGCGTTTGGCTTCCATTCCATCCCTCCAGTTAATGCCGACTCGGCATGAACAAAATATAGTGCCGACTCGACATCATGTCAAGTCGGCATCATCGAAAATATTCCAAGTCGGCACTATCATGCGACTATGGAAAAGAAGCCCTACCCGAGTGAGACCCAAGAGCGTTTCATAGTCCGCCTTCCCGACGGCCTGCGCGACCGTATCGCTGAAACCGCAAGGCGCAACGGGCGATCAATGAATTCAGAGATCGTCGCGTGCTTGCTCGCCGCTTATCCTGAAATGCCCCGCGCCGCTGGATGGCCTACTCTCGACGACATCATTCGAAAACAGAAGGAAGTTGCCGCACTGATTGAGCAGTATTCCGCCGAACAAGCTCAGAAGAAGTAACCCCCTCGACTACTCGGCCAGCGCCTTGAATCTCGTTGGCAGGAATGCCGGATGAACCGGATTTGCTTGGCTCACCAACTCCTCTTCCCGACCGACGTCCCTATAGATGCGATTGGCCAGCGCCAACGCGGGAATCGACCCGCTGAACTGGAATGTCGTTACTGCCGCCAGTCCCTGCCCCCGACTGTCGAAGTCGGTCACCACCGCTTGTCGAAGCGTTCGCAGCGACGCATAAACATCGTCCTCGCCTTGATCAGCCGCGACTTGAATCTCTGCGTCGATCAGCCCCACGACGGTGTCCCTGACATCAATGGCATCGTCGGCCGAGGCCGGCTGATACGCCGTCGAACTCGTCGCAACCTGAGCGATCGCAGATCGGCGAAGCAAATCCCCCGTCGCACTGCTCATTACCGCCTGGGCTGCTGCGATAGGTGAGCCCTGCGGCACCGACGGTGGCGTGTAACGCGCCAGCGGCGTAAGCAACCTGATTGCGTCAGCCGGCGAAGCGGCCGTGTTTGCGGTCGCCGTCATGAGTGACTGCGCCGCGCCGCTGAATGCCGCCGGATTCGTCCCTGCATTCACGGCAGCGGCGGATAACGCCGCCCCAGCAGCGGCGACGTTTGCAACGTTCTGCGTGTCCTGCGCAAGGAGACTCGCGACCGTGGCTGTCTTAGGGGCTTTCCCGTTGGACCCGGCATATCCGGTATTGCTACCGCCGAAGAGGCGCCCGAAGTTTCCCGACAGGGTGGAAATCGAGTTGAAGAATCGACGTACGCTATGCACCAAACCGTTCACAGCTTGATAGAACGCAACAGCAATGCCGACGGCAGTACGAATGACAGCGACGCCCGCTTTGATGGCATCAAGCGTTCGACTGACGAAGCTGAGCAGCGACGAGGCCGTCAAGCCCGAAGCCGCGCTGCTCACCGCGTCTTTCGTCGCGGACTGCGCACTCGGATACAGCCGATCGCCGCCGAGAATGAACGTCAGTCGCAACTCTACAACGCGGCCGCGATCCCACGACGTGCCGATCTCAGCTTCGGTGCAATTTGCCTTGATCTCGCCCCAAGTCGGATGGACCAACTTGCCGATACCCGGTGGCTTCGTATTGTTGACCGACCCACCGCGAATTACGTTCAGCAGGTTGATCTTCTGGGTTGTGACGTCGCCGCCGCCGTAGATCAAACTGTTCTCTACCAGGAAGCCCGTGACCTGCAGAACGTTCGTCTTCAGACCGTTGTCTTCGATCCAAGGCCGCGTTTCCTTCTTCGGGTAGGAGTGGACGACGACGTTACGCCCGAAGATACCGCTCTCGGACAAAACTGCGAACGGCACTCCGTTGTAACTTGCCTTTCGGAGCTTGTCCACGTAATCGCCACTGCCGAATAGGCTCATCAAGCTCTGCGCTGACGAAGCAATGCCTTTTGCGGCAGAGGCTACCCCTCCGATGCTGCCCGCAACGTTCACCACGTCAGCTACGCTCACACCACTACCTCCATTTTGGGCGTCTGCACCTTAGCCGTCGCCGTGGCATTGCCCTGAGACCGCACCTTCGCCGTGGCTGGCCGTCCATCCTGATGAATCACAACGTCGACGTGTACCCGCCCACCATCTGCCGTCACAGGCGACGGAGACTGTCCCGGCAGGTTTGCGGCAGCGATGCGCGGTGAGTTGCTATATAGCCCCGTGCCTCCCATCCGCGCCTGCACTTGCTCCACGTAATTGCGGGTTTCCTGCGGGGCATTCTCCATGCCCTTGCGCTGCAAGTTGCCTTGGCCCCAGTTGTAGCCCGCAAGCGCCTTACTGAGATCGCCGCCGTTCTGCTTGAGCAGGTCCCGGTACATCTGCGCTGCGGCCGTCGCGGACTTCGATAGGTCATTTGGATCATCGAGCCCGTATTGCTTGGCCGTCGCATCCATGAACTGGAAATGCCCCTTGGCGCCAGCGGACGAAAGCATGTTTGTGCCGCGCCCCGACTCCTGCGCCCAGACGCTATCGAGGAGCCCTTTCGGCAATCCGTACTGCGTCTCAAGCCGCGAAAAGAGCGCGTCCGATTCCGCGCTCGATTTGCCTGTGCCTGACTGAAGGCGAAGACCTGCGGCGATGTCGGCATTCGATTTCCCAGTGAGGCGATCCCAACCTGCCCCCAGAAAACTCATGGCCGGTAGGCTGGCCGACGCTGCCCACCAATTTCCGGCGGCAACATCGCTCGCTCCTTTTGCAGAATTCGTGTCGGGAAGGCCCGCTGCCTTCGCCAATTTCAGGGCTCCCCACGCAGCAACGCCGGCGGCGCCGAGGGTACCCAGCGCGGCGACGGCGCTTGGAACAGCGACCGTCGCAAGCGAAGTGAGATTGCCAATGATGGAGACGATGCCAGCGATCGGGGCGGCAAATGTGATGGCCGCGAGTGCGACTGCGACGCCTTTTACGCCCCCTATCGCGTCCACAAAGCCTGATACCTCGCTGGCAGTTTTTTCCCAATCAACCTGCTCAAGCCACTTTGCGAACCGCTCGACGTACTCCGCGACCTTGGTCGCCGCAACGGCACCGTACTGATCCACCAGGCGCTGCACGACTGCGATGGTCCGCTCCAGAGCGGGTGCCATGGCCTCACCAAACGAGTACTTGAGCTTTGTGCCGGACGCCTCGAGCTTGATCATCTGCTCGTTGTACGCCGCCGCTCGCTTCAGTTGCTCGTCACTCAGGACGAGCCCCATGTCTTTCG
>NZ_KB944449.1:0-3147 GCF_000389825.1 Pandoraea sp. SD6-2
GCGGCGTACAACGAGCAGATGATCAAGCTCGAGGCGTCCGGCACAAAGCTCAAGTACTCGTTTGGTGAGGCCATGGCACCCGCTCTGGAGCGGACCATCGCAGTCGTGCAGCGCCTGGTGGATCAGTACGGTGCCGTTGCGGCGACCAAGGTCGCGGAGTACGTCGAGCGGTTCGCAAAGTGGCTTGAGCAGGTTGATTGGGAAAAAACTGCCAGCGAGGTATCAGGCTTTGTGGACGCGATAGGGGGCGTAAAAGGCGTCGCAGTCGCACTCGCGGCCATCACATTTGCCGCCCCGATCGCTGGCATCGTCTCCATCATTGGCAATCTCACTTCGCTTGCGACGGTCGCTGTTCCAAGCGCCGTCGCCGCGCTGGGTACCCTCGGCGCCGCCGGCGTTGCTGCGTGGGGAGCCCTGAAATTAGCGAAGGCAGCGGGCCTTCCCGACACGAATTCCGCAAAAGGAGCGAGCGATGTTGCCGCCGGAAATTGGTGGGCAGCGTCGGCCAGCCTGCCGGCCATGAGTTTTCTGGGGGCAGGTTGGGATCGCCTCACTGGGAAATCGAATGCAGACATCGCCGCAGGTCTTCGCCTTCAGTCAGGCACAGGCAAATCGAGCGCGGAATCGGACGCACTTTTTTCGCGGCTTGAGACGCAGTACGGATTGCCGAAAGGGCTCCTCGATAGCGTCTGGGCGCAGGAGTCGGGGCGAGGCACAAACATGCTTTCGTCCGCTGGCGCCAAGGGGCATTTCCAGTTCATGGATGGGACGGCCAAACAGTATGGCCTGGATGACCCATACGACCTGACGAAGTCGGCAACGACAGCGGCGCAGATGTACCGGGACCTTCTCAAGCAGAACGGCGGCGATCTCAGCAAGGCCCTCGCGGGGTACAACTGGGGCCAGGGCAACTTGCAGCGCAAAGGCATGGAGAATGCCCCGCAGGAAACCCGCAATTACGTGGAGCAAGTGCAGGCGCGGATGGGAGGCACGGGGCTATATAGCAACTCACCGCGCATTGCTTCCGCAAACCTGCCGGGACAGTCTCCGTCGCCTGTGACGGCAGATGGTGGGCGGGTACACGTCGACGTTGTGATTCATCAGGATGGACGGCCAGCCACGGCGAAGGTGCGGTCTCAGGGCAACGTGACCGGGACGGCTAGCGTCGGCAATCGAGCAATCGGAGAGATGGCGTGAGCGTAGCTGACGTGGTGAACGTTGCGGGCAGCATCGGCGGGGTAGCGTCAGGTGCGAAGGGTACTTCATCGGCAGTCAGAGGGCTTGCGTCTTCAGCACAAAGCCTAATGAGCCTGTTCGGTAGTGGCGACTACGCGAGCAAACTGCGCAAATGCAGCTACAACGGGGTTCCGTTCGCGGTCTTGTCTGAGAGCGGCGTTTTCGGTCGCAATGTCGTCGTCCACTCCTACCCGAAGAAGGAAACTCGGCCGTGGGTCGAGGACAACGGGTTAAAGACGAACGTCTTGCAGATCACTGGCTTCCTGGTCGAGAACAGTTTGATCTACGGCGGCGGAGACGTCACAACCCAGAAGATCAACCTTCTGAACGTAATTCGCGGTGGCTCCGTTGGCAATACGAAGCCGCCAGGCATTGGCAAACTGGTCCATCCGACTTGGGGCGAGATCAAGGCAAATTGCACCGAGGCTGAGATCGGCACGTCCTGGGATCGCGGCCGCGTTGTCGAGTTGCGACTGACGTTCATTCTCGGCGGCGATCGGTTGTATCCGAGCGCGCAGTCTGCGACGAAAGACGCTGTGAGCAGTGCCGCTTCTGGCCTGACTGCCTCGTCGCTGCTCAGCTTCGTCGGAAATACGCTAGATGCAATCGAGGCTGGAGCCGCAGCGATCAAAACGGCGGTGAGTGTTGCTGTTGGGTTTTACCAGGCAGTGAATGGCCTCGTGCATAGCGTTCGGCGATTCTTCAACTCGATTTCCACGCTGTCAGGAAACTTCGGGCGCCTCTTCGGCGGTAGCAATACCGGATATGCCGGGTCCAACGGGAAAGCCCCTAAGACAGCCACGGTCGCGAGTCTCCTTGCGCAGGACACGCAGAACGTTGCAAACGTCGCCGCTGCTGGGGCGGCATTATCTGCCGCTGCCGTGAACTCGGGGACGAATCCGTCGGCGTTCAGCGGCGCGGCGCAGTCACTCATGACGGCGACCGCAAACACGGCCGCTTCGCCGGCTGACGCAATCAGGTTGCTTACGCCGCTGGCGCGCTACACGCCACCGTCGGTGCCGCAGGGCTCACCTATCGCAGCAGCCCAGGCGGTAATGAGCAGTGCGACGGGGGATTTACTTCGCCGATCTGCGATCGCTCAGGTTGCGACGAGTTCGACGGCGTATCAGCCGGCCTCGGCCGACGATGCCATTGATGTCAGGGACACCGTCGTGGGGCTGATCGACGCGGAGATTCAAGTCGCGGCTGATCAAGGTGAGGACGATGTCTATGCATCGCTGCGAACGCTTCGACAAGCTGTGGTGACCGACTTCGACAGTCGGGGGCAGGGACTGGCGGCAGTAACGATATTCCAGTTCAGCGGGTCGATTCCCGCGTTGGCGCTGGCCAATCGCATCTATAGGGACGTCGGTCGGGAAGGTGAGTTGGTGAGCCAAGCGAATCCCGTTCATCCGGCATTCCTGCCAACGAGATTCAAGGCGCTGGCCGAATAGTCGAGGGGGTTACTTCTTCTGAGCTTGTTCGGCGGAATACTGCTCAATCAGTGCGGCAACTTCCTTCTGTTTTCGAATGATGTCGTCGAGAGTAGGCCATCCAGCGGCGCGGGGCATTTCAGGATAAGCGGCGAGCAAGCACGCGACGATCTCTGAATTCATTGATCGCCCGTTGCGCCTTGCGGTTTCAGCGATACGGTCGCGCAGGCCGTCGGGAAGGCGGACTATGAAACGCTCTTGGGTCTCACTCGGGTAGGGCTTCTTTTCCATAGTCGCATGATAGTGCCGACTTGGAATATTTTCGATGATGCCGACTTGACATGATGTCGAGTCGGCACTATATTTTGTTCATGCCGAGTCGGCATTAACTGGAGGGATGGAATGGAAGCCAAACGCTACCCAAGTCAAATAGCGGAGAGCTTTGTCATTAGATTTGACAGGGACGGGATGCGCGATG
>NZ_KB944450.1:0-9868 GCF_000389825.1 Pandoraea sp. SD6-2
GTGCACGCGGCTGCGTAGTGCTATTCGCGCCATGTCAACCCGTTCCCGACGATGTCTGTATGCGTAAAAGCACGACCGGGGTATGTCGAACAACTCACACAACATTGCTACCGATACGCCGTCGCCGAACTGGTCGATTATTTCGTACGTTCTATCCCTTCCGACATCAGCAGCGCAGTAGCTTTTTTTAAAATGGTCTTCTCCCTCTCGAGGCGTTCAACCCGCGCTTCCAGCTCCTGGATGCGCTGCTGCTCTGGCGTCATTGCAGGACTCTGAGGCGTGATGCCGTGGCGTTCCTGATGCAATTGTTGAACCCAGCGACGCAGAACCGATTCCGCAACGCCGACCGACCGGCTGGCATCGACGTGGCTATAGCTCTGGTCGAGGACCAGCGACGCAGCACTGCGCTTGAACTCAGGGGAAAACGTACGACGTTGCTTGCTCATCAGACACCTCTTCATGGCGAGTATTCTCGCCTAAATTGGTGTCCGGGGAAATTAGACCACTACAGGGATCTCAAAATTCAGTGCCGAGTGGAGAGCGTTTATTAACCAATTGAGCTGACGAGCATCATCCGTGATCCAATCGAAGTCTGTCTCCTGAGTGAAGCAACGACTCGCACGAAACTTGGAAATGGTGCTGTTGTGTTTCTCCAATAACTGCAGAAGCTCAGACTCGACGTCTCCCATTGTGATTGCAATGTCGATGCTGGGCCCTACGGAGCCGAGGGCACCTTGCATTTGCCAAAATACTGTGGGCGCGAGCCAGGCGAAGTGCTTTAGCCGAAGCCATAACCACCTCCCCTCTCTCTCGGATGGGTTACTCCCCCAGATCTCTGAAATACGCCCATACGGACCGGAAAATTGAATGGTCATAGTTCGTCAATTCACCACTACACAGGATGTTTTCAAGAATATTCAATAGAGTACCTCAAGAATTATTCTAGACGGGAAAAAGATTGAAGCAAGATGATCTCTAGATGAATTCAAGGCTATTTTTCCTGGAGGTGACTTGTGATTTTGGGCTGTTGGGTTGGCCGTGCCCCGAGTATCCGGCCGATTTGTCCGAGGTGTGAGAGTTGGTGATGGCTAGAAGGCGGCGGAGGCAACCCTAGAATGTGTCCCTTTCATGAATTCTTGCGTAACCGGATTGCATCACCGAAAGGGCTCCGATCAGCGCGGCATAGCGGGATACTTCTGACGAGGGTGAGGCTGTTTGCGTCATCTCCTTTTTCGGCATTGCTTTCGCCGGGGGATTGGTCAGTGGTTCTTTCGGGACAATTCCGTAATCTGTTTCGTGCCGAAATTAACAGTGCCCATTAAAGTTAGATGAACAAATGCTAGATAACGCTGGGCATCTGTCTGTCCCTGGTTCGCTATCTCCTATATTAAGATAGTCTTCAGTATTTCCTAGTGTATTCCTTCCCTGTCTCTCCTCTGTAGGGACTTTCCTCTCTTCGATAGCCATAGCGAGCTGGAAGCATCGCGATTCAACTAGCCGTAGGCAGAACTATCTACCTCAGGCTCTCGAATTCAACGATGGCTTCTGCCAATGCCATTCGGTCATCAATCTTATTCAGTTGCTTAGAGCGTAATGCCGGTAGCTGCGAGGCAGAGTCCTACTCGTCTGATTGCTGATAAAAATTTACATGGTCCATCTATCGAATGTCCTAACACGGAGATTCGATATGTTCCAGAATGCAAATTCTTTCAATCAGTCTAGCCTCACATCCCCCTCGCCGTGTAATGCTCAGCAGGCAGCATCGCTTTCGCGACACTGGGAAGTGGGTGAGTACGCCTACCTACTGAATGAGCTTGATCGCTTCCTCGATAGCGTATTCCACACGACGCAAATCCCATTTGAGATCCGCTGCCAGAATGGAGGGGAGGTCGCTATTCGAAATCCTGTCGACGTGAACGGCTATAGGAGTATCAAGGGATTCCTTCCGCTATGTGGGCAGTGGCTTGATCTGTACTGGCCGGGATATCACTACACCCCAGATCTACAGCTGTTCTTTGATTGCTTCTGGCAGCATCCGCTTGCAAGCGTATTCGTTGGTGGTGCTATCCCCGACCAATACGATCACGTGTACGTTGCGAAGCTCTATAACGACTTCGTGAGTTGTCTGCGCATTGAGGCAATGCGGCGTGGTGTCAGAAAGAGTCTGTTCGATTGGCGTAACAATCTAGTTGATCAAGAGAAAGCGATACGGATCAATTTGGAAACGCTTCAGTACCGATATCGCGTCCTTATCCCTGTTCGGCTCGATCTGTACTATTCCGAACTTGCGATGAGCGATGAGGATGCCAGAATACGTACGGGCTGGGGTGTGGTGAATGGCGCCTGGTCACAAGTCCCATCAGCTACTCCGATTCGATACGGACATCCGGAGACGGCTGCTCGTATGGACTCTGCCATTGCCATGGCAGATCGAGATCAGTTCTTTGCAAATCAGCGTGGTGCGGATAGCGGCCTATTCGAGCATATGGTCGGCTACGTCTGCAAAATGGAGCAAGGTGGGGTACACAGGGCGAATCATTTCCACTGCGTATTCTTCTTCGACGGGACGCGAGTTACTCAGGCTCAGGCAGAGGGCTACAAGTACCGCATTGGAGATCGCTGGCAGAAAGTTACTCGCGGGCAGGGGTTGATGTACGACTGCCATACACGCCCTGATCGAGCAGCTCTTGAGGCTCAAGGGCGTTGGGCACTCAACGTGATCAAACACGAGTATCCGGACCAAGGTGCCAAGTTCGTCGACTATGTGGTCGGGTACTTTGCAAAGGATGCCGGGCAAATGGTTCGTGTCAAGCCTACTGCGCGAGCTCGGGCATTGACGATGGGGCGTTGAGGTAGGACGCAGGTGGGCACGGGAATATTTCGGCGAATACAGATCGAAGATTTATCGATGAACATGTTCGGTATGCTGCTTTCGTCCTGCAAGATTTGACCGTCTATGCTGTCACCTGGCTGCTAAAATGCCCGTCAGCTTTTCAACGTCCAGCAATTTCTCCTTTGCTGGACATTTTTGCGCCAGGGCGATGAGGCGGCAAATAGGGCGACGAATCGGATACACCCGAGTCTCGACGGATTGCCAGTGCCTTGATTTGCAGTTCGATGCGGTGCACATGGCTAGCATTGTCGACGACCGTCTTTATTCCGATACCGCGAGCGGCAAGGGCGCCGAGCGCAAGGCGCTGCACGAAGGATACGCCTCGGTCGTTTGGCGGCTTGACCGGATGGGCCGCAGTCTGCTTGATCTTGTGCGCATTGTTGCCGAGTTGGAACGGAACGGCATCGGCTTCGAGAGCTTGGCGGAGAGGATTGAGACAGGCAGCGCAGCGGGAAATCTGGTTTCTTACGTCTTTGCTGCGCTCGCGGTATTTGAGCCCAATCTGATCCGCGAGCGTGCGCGGGCCGGCCTTGTCGCAGTTCGGGCTAGAGAATACGGTGACCGCAGACCGAAGCTTGATGCGCAGCAGATGAAAGCGACTAGACAACTGATGTCTGACTAAATGATCCCGGTCGGCCTCATCGCGAGGCGATACAAGGTATCGCGGACCACAACTTACAAAGTAGCTCCTGTCAGGCGATAGATCTGACGACAGAAGGATAAAGATGGATGTCAATACCAAGAAAGGCTACGACCTCATTAGCCGACGCCGCAAGCAGTGGGTCAACGAGGAAGAGGTACGCCACTCCTGGATGAAAGGTCTCGAAGAGGCTTTGCAGATCGACCTGGACGCCGAACGAGCCAAGCGTGACTCCAGCTACAACAACGTCGTCATCGAGTTCAAAGGCCCCGGCTTTTTCAAAGGCAGCGAGACGAGCCCCAAGTTTGTCGAAGCGACCGATGGCCGCCTGTTGAAGTACATCCCTCGCTTGGCATCCGAGCAAGGACTGGACGAGAAGGACTACATCGGAATCGCGATCGACGGTGAGCATGTGGCCTTCGCCCAAGTGCAAGATGGCAAGATTGTCCATCAGCCGCTGATGCCGTTTTCGACCATCACCTTTCAGATGGTGGTAGATGCGCTGCGCGCCAATTTTCGGCGAGCGATCACGTCCGAGAACCTAGCAGAGGACTTCGGGCACCTGTCCAGCACCGGTCGCGAGTTCATGCAGGAACTGTCCAATGCGATGGCTGATGCGCTTGGGCAGCCGGGAAACCGTAAAATCAAGATGCTTTTCGAGGAATGGTCAACGCTGTATGGGCAGGCCGCAGATTTGAGTATCCAGCAGCGTAAGAAGATCAACGGATCGTTGGGTTTCGACTTCGCAGGCCCGGCTGAAGTTGATCTGCCCGCCAAGCTCTTTGTTACCCACACCTTCCACTCGCTGCTGATGAAGCTGATTGCGGCCGAGCTCGTGGCCGCCCACGGCATGGCGTCAAGCACGTCACTGATTCACGAGCTGCTGGCTCTTGAGTCCGATGAGGCGCTGGTCGACGCCTTGCGGTCGGATGTCGAGAACGGTGGATTCTTCAACGCGGTGGGTTTGCATGGCTTCGTCGAAGAGGCCATCTTTAGCTGGTATTTGGACGCCGCAACCAAGAAGTCCATCCGCACGTCGATGTGCCTGGCAATTCGCACGCTGCTGGCCCAGCTCTCCGTCTATCGCTTCGACACAATCAAGAAGGCCGGCCGATCACGGGATGTCTTGCGTGACTTTTACCAAGACTTGGTGCCGGAGGAGTTGCGCAAGAGTCTTGGAGAGTTCTACACGCCGGATTGGCTAGTCGAACATTCCGTGGCTAAGCTCGGATACAAACGGGATAAGTGGCTTTCTGCGCGCCTCCTTGACCCGACTTGCGGTTCGGGATCGTTTCTTCTGGAGGCCATCGAACAAAAGCGGGGTGCAGCCCTCGCGGCTGGCTGGACTGCCGAGCAGACCGTGGATATGCTGACGACTACGGTCTGGGGCTTTGATCTTAATCCTCTGGCTGTGCAGTCGTCTCGCGTGAACTTCCTGATTGCGATTGCCGACCTACTGCGGCAGTGCAAGGGCAAGGATGTTGAGATTCCCGTGCTTCTGGCTGATGCTGTCTACTCCCCAGCCCCGAATCCAGACGGTGATCAGAAGGTTGTTGAGTACAGTATCGGCAGTAAGCAGGCCAATCTACGAGTCGTTCTCCCTGCCGACCTAGCACGTGATCGTGCTCTGCTGGACAAGGTATTTCAGCTCATGGGCGAAGAGGTCGAGAACGATACGGAGTATCCGCCTGTCGCCACAGCTCTGGTGAAGGCCCGCATCCTGACCAAGGCGCAAGCCGACGAGTGGCATGACCATCTCAAGCTGACCTACGACCAGGTGCTCGCCTTGCACCGACAAAATTGGAATGGCATCTGGTTTAGGATCGTGCGCAACTTCTTCTGGTCAGCCACCGCTGGGCAATTCGATGCGATCGTCGGTAACCCACCTTGGGTGCGCTGGTCGAACTTGCCCGAGGCGTACCGGAACCGAGCTAAGCCGACTTGCGAGAAGTACGCGATCTTCTCGGATACCAAGTTCCACGGCGGCAACGAGTTGGACATCTCCGCCATCATCACTTACACGGCAGCCGACAAGTGGCTGGTCGAGGATGGGCGGTTGGTGTTCGTCATCACGCAGACGGTTTTCCAGTCCCCTTCGTCGCAAGGCTTCCGGCGTTTCCGTATCAATGCGACCGACCGCTTGGTGCCAATCTCCATTGATGACATGAAAGAGCTGAAGCCGTTCCCAGACGCGGCCAACAAGACGGCTGTCGCCATGTTCACGAAGAAGGTGCGGGGGACGACCCGTTATCCGCTGGACTACAGGGTCTGGCTTGGCAAGCCCAAGACGGACGATGCTGGCAATCCAAAGAAAGGGCGCGGCGGCAAGGTGGCACGCTTGAAGTCCATCGACCCACGGTTGCATCGTGCTGAGGTGACCGCCCTTGTGGATGTGATCCAGATGGAGGCCAATCCCGTCTCTCAGACGATGGAGGGCGCACCCTGGGCCATCATGAAGCCGGGGCATTTCGCCGCATGTCAGCCGATGTTTGGAGCTTCGACTTGGGTCAACGGTCGCAAGGGCATCACGACCGACCTCAATGGGGTCTATTTCGTCGACGTCATCGACTCAAACCCATCGACACAGACGGTCAAGGTGCGCACCCGACCGCATGAGGGCAAGACTGAGTTGGGTCAGCCGCGCGAGTTCTGGGTTGAGGCCGAGAGCTTGTTTCCTCTCGCAAAGGGTGCAGGCGACCTTCATCCCTGCTACTTCCTGCCGGAGAACACCCTATATGCGTTCGTGCCCAACAAGGGCATCGACCGGGCCTCATTGGACACCGCAGCGGCGCGCTATAGCAGCCACACGAATCCGAAGACCTTCAAGTTTTTTAAGGCGTATAAGTCGTTCCTGGAGTCCCGTTCCACCTTCAAGACGCGTATGAAGGCCGCCCCCTTCTTCGCTATCTATAACGTGGGCGATTACACCTTCGCGCCGTACAAGGTCATTTGGGCTGAGATGACGGGCGACTTCTCGGCGGCCGTGGTGGCATCAGGCTCGGTGCCAGGCTACGGGCCGCGTGTTTATGTTCCTGACCACAAGCTCTACTTTGCCGATTTTGACCAATCGGAACCAGCTTTTTACTTATGCGGATTGCTGCACTCAGAGATCGTCAAGGAGATGATTGAGGCGCACAACGTGGCAACCAATATGGGCGACATTTTCAAACATGTGAGCCTGCCTGAGTATGACGCCACTTCGGCCGAGCACAAGGCGCTTGCTGAACTAGTGAAGCAGGCCCATCAAGAGCATGACGCTAAGAAGCGTGCAAACATCGTCGCCAAGGTTAGGGCTGCTGCTGCTGAGATCATCGAAGCTGAAATCGCACTTCGTCAGTAAAGAGTTCGATGACGGAAAACCAATAGCAGGTGCAACCGATAGTCCTTTAGCGCGTCGCCATGCATCGCAACTGTAGAAATCAGGGAGGAATATGAGCGATCAATACACCTACGCGAGATTTTGGCGCTGCGCTCTACAGGTCAATCCTGTCGGCTACAACGGCACCTACAGGGGAGCCGACCACGGACTGGATGAGGGCGACTACAACCAAGCCCTGCTTCAAAAATGCCTTCAGTTGGGTATCAAGGTTGTCGGTTTGGCCGACCACGGCAGCGTGGCCAGCGTCGATGCCTTACGTCAGGTGCTAAAGCCGCACGGGATCGTGGTGTTTCCCGGCTTCGAGATCGCCTCGAACGACAAGACGCATTATGTCTGCCTCTTTCCCGAGGACACCACGGTGCAGCAGCTTGATCGCTACCTTGGCAACCTCAAGCTGCATGACCCAGCGGATGGCATTCGGCCTTCTCGGCTGAGTTCGGAAGAGCTAATCGAAGAAGTCGATCTACTGGGTGGGTTCATCTACGCTGCACATTGCACGCAGGAAAGTGGGCTGCTGAAAAACCGCCTGAACCACGTATGGAAACATCCCAAGCTGCGGGCGGCCCAGATTCCGGGGTCGATAGACGACCTCACGAGCATCGAGGGCGACTTTTATCGCAAGGTGTTCTTGAATAAGGACGACGGCTACCGGCGTGAGCGTCCTGTGGCAGCGATCAATGCCAAGGATGTTGCCAGGCCTGATGACTTGGGCCAGCCGAGCGCAACGTGCTTCATCAAGATGACACGGCCCACGTTCGCTGCGTTCAAGGTGGCCTTCCTCGATCCGGGATCGCGTGTCCGGCTCAACTCGCAGCAGGCCCAAAGCCCGATTGGTAAAGTGGTAAGCATGACGGTGGCCGGTGGCTACCTTGATAGCGTCCGGGTGGACTTTTCCGATCACCTCAATACGGTGATCGGCGGCCGTGGAACGGGTAAGTCAACCTTGGTCGAATGCCTGCGCTTCGCCTTGGACTTGCCCCCCAAAGGCAAACAGGCTCAGAAGCTCCACCAAGAGATCATCAAGGAGAACCTTGGTCGCTCGGCTGGTCGGGTTGAGCTGACAGTGGTGTCCTCTGCCCAAAACGGCAAGCATTACACCATTTCGCGCCGTCACGGCGAGCCACCGATGGTGCGTGACATGGATGGCAACGTCTCGACCCTGCTCCCGCGCGACTTGCTGCCGGGCATCGACATTTATGGGCAGAATGAGATTTACGAGCTGGCCCAAGCTGAAACCAGCCGGGTGCAGTTGTTGGATCGCTTCCTTCCTCAAGACGGGGAGTATGAGGCGAAGAGCGCCGACGTGCATGGGCGCTTGAGGGACAACCAGCAGAAGCTCACGAAGTCCCTGACCGATCTCGACGAGTTGAATGCGCAGGTTGAGCGCTTGCCCAAGCTGGAAGAACAGCTTCGCGGTTTTGATGAGCTGGGGATTAAGGAGAAGCTGGCCCAGACCTCGTTGCTCGCACGCGAGCGAGAGATTGCTAAGACCGCGACCGAGGGCGTGCAGAGCTTTCGCGACGCGCTTTCAGACCTGCGTGACAGCTTACCGGACCTTGGCTTCATCAACGATGAGGCGCTTGAAGGTTTGCCTGACGCTGCCCAGTTGCTCGCCATGCGTGCGACGCTGGATGGACTCAAGCAGGGGTTCACCGGCCATCTGACCGCGATGCAAGCCTTGCTTGATGACAAGGCAGGACAGTTCACCACCCAGCATGACGCATGGCAGCAGGCGATTCAGGCGCACGATGTCGAGTTGGAGAAGGCACTACGGACGTTGCCCGCCACTGCTGGAAAGAGCGGGCAGGAGGTCGGTGTTGCCTATCAGAAATTGATGGGGGAGATCGAGCGCATCAAACCCATGAAGTCGCGGGTGACTACGCACGAGTTCCAGCGCGACACCTTGCGTCAGGGACGGCGCAACCTGTTGGCAGAGCTGTCCGATTTACGTGGGCAGCGCATACTCGCGTTGCAGAAGGCCGCGAAGAAGCTAAACAAGCGACTTGAGGGCAAGCTCAAGGTGGAAATCGTGCCGGGGGCTGACCGCACGCCATTGATGGCGTTCCTGCTTGGATGCAAGTTGGATGGCGTGGGCGAAAAGCGACTTGCGTTTATTGAGGATGCCGAGACGATCAGCCCGCTGTCGCTGGCCCAGTCGATTCAGAAAGGGGCTGCCGACGTGCAACTCGATTGGGGCGTCACGCAGATGGTGGCTGACGCACTCACCAAGCTCCAATCGTCTCAGGTCATGGAGTTGGAGGCCTTGGAGCTGGAGCATCGCGTGGACATCTTCTTGAATGTCGCGCACGGCCAAGCTGATCCGGTATTCCGGCCGCTCAACAAGCTCTCTACGGGCCAGCAGTGCACGGCAATCCTGCACATGCTGTTGCTTGAGAACGTTGATCCCCTGATCCGCTTGGGTTTTCTGTACCAAATCCAGAGCGAGTTTTTCGGCGTATCGGGTCAAGTCGACCCGGGTAAAAACACCAATTGTCGGGCGAATTCGGCCGGCGCCATCTCTTTGAGAGCTGAGTGAGGCCGACTCTCGTTGTAGTCCCCGCGCCATACCTCGATAATCGCTTTCGCTTCGTCCAGCGTCTCGAACCAATGCACGTTCAAGCATTCATCACGGAATGATCCGTTAAACGTCTCAATGTGGCAATTGTCCGTGGGCTTTCCTGGGCGACTGAAATCGATTTTCGACTTGTGGTGATATGCCCACATGTCGAGCAATCGCCCGGAAAACTCACTGCCGTTGTCTACAAAAATATGCCGAGGAGCGCCGCGTTTGGCCGCGATACGATTGAGTGCCGACACCACGTGCTCTCCCCTCAACCGTTGACCAACTTCGATGGCCAGGGCTTCTTTCGTGAATACATCGACAACTGTCAGCGTGCGAAACTTCGAGCCATCTGCGAGTTGATCGGCGACGAAATCCATACTCCAGGCATCATTC
>NZ_KB944451.1:0-118286 GCF_000389825.1 Pandoraea sp. SD6-2
GAAGAGGATTGCTGTTGCGGTATCCAGCTCGACGAGAGAGCCAGACTTTCGTTCGTACTCGAGCTGAGCCATCAACCCGAGATAGTTTTCCTTGAAGCAGCGCGCCTCATCAAAGTTGAGTAGCTCAACGTTGCCTGAGAGGATCCGATTCGCCGCGTCGCCGGCACTCTCGCCGGCTTCAAGTGTTACCTCGGCGGCCGCCTGGGTAACAGTCTTTCGTTTGTTACCCTTTGGGGCTTGGGTAACAGTTTGGGTAACAGCCGGAATCCCGTCACGGCGATATCTTTTCAGAAGGGCGTTCGACTGGTCGACGTCGATGTCATCGCCCGCAAACACAAGCCAGCCGCGCTCCTTCCACTTCGTGACCGTCTTTCGACTGACCCCGTGGAGTGACGCGAACTCGCTTTGATTCATGTATGGATCTGTTACCTGTTACCCAAATTTCAAAACTCAGCGCTGGTCGAAATTCGCGAGTCTTCGCTCCCGCCCCACACGTCTCCGGGATAAGGACCCGTGACATTTTTGACCGCTGACCGGGATGTCTGGCGCCTAGCCGGTCGGCATGTAGAGCAGGTCATGGGGCCACCTTTCACGCATGCACTAACAGTCCGCACGCACTCGACCCCGCACCGACAACACATTCCACACTGGACGACTCGCCGGGCGTTCGCGATGTTTCGGCTCCGCGTCGACGGAATGAGGTTTGCACGACGGTTATCTAGTGAGTTGTGATTGTCATGATCCACATCAAGCGGATTCGACGCATCCAGTCCCGCCACAACCCGATGCATACGCAATGTCACGCACCGGCCACCAACACGCACGTTTCGAACGGCATAGACGTTGTTTCTGCTGCCGTTGGGTTTCGCCTTCCATCGCCATTGCGATAGATAGTCGAGCATGTCGTCATCAACTATCGCGTAGGCATGCGGCCCAACCGCGTACTTCCCCGTCAACTTGATCTGCGCCATCGCGTAAAGAGAAAGGTGCCCAGTTTTGCACCTCGGAATAATTGTTGGTCGGTTCAACGTCGGCGGCTGGCCGCGAAGGCCAGTTCGTGCCTGAGAATCTGCGGGAACTTCTGCCGGATCTTCGCCATGACGGCTTTCTCGACGGCATCATTTGCGAGCGACTGCGGAATCGACGGCCCGAATAGCTCTTTGATCGGCAAGCCCGATCGCATGACCTTGCCGTTGCGCACCACCTTCTTGTGCCCCTTGCCAGTCCGCTCGAACACGCCTCGGTGCCCGTTGGGCATACTCGCAATGAACGCGTGTTTCAAGACCTTACGACCCGACTTGACCTGCACGCTCACACCGCCGCCACCTTGGCGCGCGCCGTAGTTGATCAAGCCGATCGGCCGCCCAGTCGCCTTGAGTGTGACAACCAAGTTGCCGGCAGAGGCGCGCTTTATGGCAAACGATTTCTTTATCGCGCTCGCCTTGATGTTGTAGCCGACGGATCGAACCTCTTTCGAGGCCTCGGTTCTTGCCTGATTCGCTGTCTTGTTCAGCGCTCGGACGACGGCCTTCTTCTCTTCACCCAGATACCTTGACAGGTCGGCCGTGATGCCTCTGACATCCGCGCGCACATTCAGACTGAGCATTGCGGTCTCACCCACGTTTCAGCCAAGCGGCCGGGAACACGCCTTCGGCGGGCGCTCGCGCATAAAGCGGGACATCGATGAGGATGCGCGAAGGCGCACCCGGCGGGAATGCAGTTACGGATACCAGCGCGATCGCTCCCTCAGGCAGCAGCGCAGTGTCAGTGGTTGCGGCAGATATAAGGGCGGCGACGCGACGATTCCCGTTATGCCAAATGGCAGAGCGCACAAATGCGATCTCGCCGAGCAAGGCGTCGGCGTCGGCGTCGATGTTCTTTGATGGGCGCGCCATGTGGACTCAGAAAATTAAAAGCCCGCACCAGAAACGGCTGCGGGCAATGCCGCTCTTTCCGAGCGGCGAGGAGACAACCCAAAAGTAAGCAAAAATATTTACCAAACATCTTGCCATGGTAAGCATTTTTGTTTACTATAAATCCATCGAAACAAACAACGGAGGTGCGGTGAAGCAGAAAGAGTTCGTCCGGTGGCTTGCTGAACAAGGAGCGACTTTCAAGGATGGCGGCAACCACTTGAAGGTCTACCTGAACGGCAAGCAATCGGTGGTCCCGAGACACGCTACTGAACTGAAGAAAGGAACAGTCCAAGCGATCAAACGGCAACTGAACCTAAAATGAGGATCGCCCCGAAAGGGGCTTTCCTCGCGCCTGCTCACCGCACACGAAACTGAGGAACTGCTATGAAATATCCTGCCAAGTTCGAACCCGACCATGAAGCTGGAGGCTTTGTCGTCACGTTCCGCGACATCCCCGAGGCAATCACACAGGGGGACACCGAGGAAGAAGCCGCCGCGATGGCGGCCGATGCACTACTGGCCGCGATGGATTTTTACTTTGATGACAAACGCGAGGTTCCGCCGCCGTCTGCGGCGCGTAAGGGCGAACATCTGGTATCGCTTCCGGCAAGCGTTTCGGCCAAGGTGTTACTACTCAATGAAATGCTTAGGCAGAACGTTGGGCCGACCGAACTAGCACGTCGGCTCGATACAACGAAGCAAGAGGTCAACCGTATCGTCACGCTCTCACATGCGACGAAGATCGATCGCATCGAGGAAGCTCTTGCTGCACTAGATAAACGACTCGAGTTAATCGTGGCCTAAAAACGCAAAAAGCCCGCTGAATGGCGGGCTTTTCATTTTCTCTGGACGAGCTTGGCTTGCGAAGAATATTAGACCAACTTTTTTGCCCGCGCAAGGCCTTTATGCGATGAGTTCTGTTTTCATAACTCCGCGCCGCTCCAGCATTGGTAGAAGTGCCGTCTTGGCTGCCTGATAGTCGTGGTGCGGAGTCACCGATCGAACACTGCGCCAAACGCTCGCACCGCACTCCTTGTTTCGCATGCTGACCGAGATCGCTGCACGCTGCTCAATGGGAAGCTGGTCAATGCACAACTGCACCTGCTCAGACTCCCGGTCGTCAGCCCACTGGCAGGCATCGCCAGCATCGTCATCGCCCTCCGGGGTGACATACCCACGGCAGGTCATATCAGTGGGCCGGTAGAAATGCGAAAGCGTTTCCGCGTGCGACTGGCGGATCTGCCAGCGATACCAACTCCGTAGCAATTGCTCGATCTGGTCAGATTGATCTCTCGTCATCTCTCGCCCTTCTAAGTCTATAAGAATCGTCGCCTCTTGGCCTATACCGCGAGCTTGGCGTCGCGGATTGGCTCCCACACCCTATAAGCCTCGCGCCATACCGAGAATTTCGTATCTCGATGCGCGGGGCCTTGGTCGAGCCAAGCGTGACAAGCCATACAGCCCGGCACCGTGAATTTGTCATGTGCCTTGATGCCAATGCCCTTGCCGTGCTGCTGCTCGTTCGAATGACATGGCACAACGGTCTCAGTTGTCGAGAGGCACACATCCGGCACGGCCAGATAGCAATGCTCACCACGGCACGCAGCAAGCATTTTCTTGTCCGTTCCAACCCTGGCCTTCGTTCGCTTGCGAGCGAACGTCGAGCCCTTCAACACCGCCCTGCCGCTGAATGGGCTGAGGGTCAACGCGGCCTTCCGCTTGAACCCTGCGCGGGCCATCGGCTTCTTCCGCTGCATCATTCCGAACGCTCCCGCCTCTCAATCTCGCGCCGGATATACCAATCGGCCTTTTTCAGGTCCTCAATCGCATCGTTCTTGAGATCTGCGCGCCAGATGTATTTGACGGCGTTGCCGAGGTTGAACCCCATATGCTCGGTGATCGTGATGCACTCGACACCGCTCGGGTGCTGGGTGTAATGCGAAGGGCGATTCACTGAATCCGATTCGTCGGCTTGTGCGTCAGCCTCGACGGCGAAAGCGGCAAGGAATGCATGCTTCATCTTTTCAAAGCCAGCCCTGATATCCTCAATTGCCCTCGGGTTCATCGAATCTCCTCGCAGAGTTGCTGATGGGAACGCGCGTACCGGTCATATGTATTCATGGGCGTCCAGCAGGGCCTGTACGGCCCCGTTGCCTTCGTCGGCACACAGGTGTAGTCCGGCCGCCGTGCCGCACGTTTCGTCATCGCCAGGCGGAATCTGCGTTTCTCGTTGAGAGTCTCCATATCCAGCAAACCCTCGCCGACCAGCAGCAAGCAGGTCTCACGAGTCCCGCGCTGTGCATACCCCGTGAGTGAGGACAGCGTTTCTACGCAGTACCAGACACCTCGATCCATGCACTCAAGAATGTCGTGCTTCATTTGATCTCCACGATGCTCAAACCCTTCAATGCCATCAGGTGACGCTTGATCCGGTATTCCGCCGTGATCACCCCCTTCACGTCTTCAATCACGGTTTCATCGCCACGCTCATACACAAAGTCAGCGACGTAACGGAGTGGAGGGGCTTTCCGTCCATTGACCACAACTCCAGGGGCCAGCACGTAGACCACCTGCCGCTCCAGCGCGCAAATCTCTCCTTGCTGCTGCATGACCAGCAGTTGTGACCATCGGCGCGCCTCCGCCCGGCTATCGAACTTGATTCCATCAACTTCGCACTTTTTGTTGCTGTACTTCGAGCGCTTCTCTTCGACCATGCCGAGGATCGGGTAAGCCAGCGGCACGGAAACTGGTGACGCCAGCGCAGCAGCGGTGGCGCCAACCTGTTCGCGAATCCGCGCAGTGCCAACTAGGCCATTGCTCACGGCGCTCTCGGGAAACGTCAGGCCCTTCCGGCTCACTTGCCCTTCCTCCGTACGTGTTCGATGTATGCCCTCAATTCCTTTTCCTGCCGATCCGCTACCGCCTCTCCGCAGCGACGCCGCACTGCCGCGAGATAGGCCCGAGCCACATTGCCGTGCCCTGCGAGCGCCGCCCTTGCCGCTTCCTCGAAGCGCCGCCAGCAATCGCCTTGAGTCACGCAATCAGCCTCAAAGGTTCGCTCGGGTGCGCAAGCTGTGGCATGTCGGCGCCGGTTACCCGCGTGTATCCCACCAGCGGCGTATCGCTGCCACCAGCCACAATCGCGCGGGCCGCGTCAGCGTTGCCGATCAGAACTGGCCCCTGCGACTGCAATCCCGCCCGCGTGTTCGTGGTCTCAGCGATACCAATCAGCAGCGGCGGGTACTCCGGCACTTGGCTTCGCCCGCGATAACCGCGATACCGGTTCACGAACTCGTTCTTCAGGAACGGCCATTCCGATTCGTCTTTCGTCCCGAGTGAGACCCAACCGCCCATTTCGAACACAACGCGGTGAATCAGCGCGTCATCGAACGCCACCGAGACATAGGTGCCCACCTCACGCACGGCCTTGTCGACCTTATGCCAAGCCAGCAGCGCGGAGTCCTGCGTCGAGCCTTGGAGCATCTTCACTACGTCCGCAGGCTTCGGAAGGAACTGCCCCGAATCGGGATTTGCAGCGTGGCGCCCCATCGCCGACTCGACGGCCGCCAAGTCGAACTGCTGCATGGCCTGCCACCACACAAGCCCGACGAAATCGGAGAAGTCGCTCTTGTAAAACGCGTACACGTCGGCGATCAGACCGAAGAACCGAACCTTGTCGTTTTGCGTCATCACATCCCTCCAGTCGCTGCGGCCAGTCGCTCAGCAACTGCCCGGTTGCGTTGCTCAAGCTGTTCCTGCTTGTTCAGGCCCGCGCCGGTCCCGCTTGCAGCGGCGGCGGCACCTTCGTTTGCCAGCCACTTCGCCTTGAACCCTGCCCAGCCAGCCTCAACAGCGTGCGTCACGGCAGCGGTTACCGTAATGCCTGCCTTATCCGCCTCGCGCTTCACAGCGGCCCATGCTGTCGGCGTGAGCGCCGTTTGCTTTTTGCCCTTGCGCACAGCCATCCAGTCTTTGGCGATCTGGCGGGGAATGCCCTCATCCACGAGGTCCTTGATCGTGAGAGGCTTGCCATCGTCCTCAGCCGAATCGGCGGACGAAACACCAGCGGCGGCATCGCCGTCGCCTATGACGGTTCCCTTACGGTTAACTGATGGTTCTTTACGGTTAGTCGGCACCTCGTTCGGGGGTCCCCCGAATCCCGTGCGGGGGTCCCCCGAATCTCCTGCGGGGGTGGGGTGAATCTGCTTCGCCGGTGCATTTCCTTCGGGGTGCATTTCCTTCGGGGGTGAATACGCTGCGGGGGTTAGCGTGTAGCTCGTGTGACGGCCGTTCGCACGATTGGCGGCAACGACCTTCGCGCTCTCGAGCCACTTGATTGCGTTCTGGACCGCGCGATCCGACGCACAGACCCGGCGAGCGATCGTTGCGATCGACGGCCAGCACACGCCCTGGTCATTCGCGTTGTCGGCCAGCGAGATCAGGACTGCCTTCTGAGCGATGCTCATGCCTTCGAGCGGCCAGCATTGGGACATGATGATGGTGCTCATGCGACTGCTGTCTCCTTGCCGTACCTGCGCTGCAGGAAGACCTGCCCCTTGCCCGTGATGAGCGTTTTGAACGTCGGATGCACCTCTTGGGCAGAATCACGCCAGACGCTCTCAATCACGCGGAAATAGCCCCGGTCGATGTATGTCTGGTAGGGCAGATTCCCCTCCATCAGCAGATGGTCTGAGCGCAGCATGCGAAAAAACGTGTTCTGGCCGTAGCCGAGCGCGCGTGCAAAATCCCCGACGCTCACGGCATCAGCGGTGTTGCGCACAGCCTGGGCGAATTCGACAGCCGGGCGCTGTTGCTCGAGAAGCTCTGCCTGATTGGCGGCCAGGCGCAGCGCTTCCACGAAGGTTCGCGGCACCTGCGGAGCGGCGGCGCGCGCTTCGAGTTCCTGCCACCGGTCGACTAAGCGCGCACAGAACTCCGGCGACAACTGGGCGACGATCACGAAGCTGTCGCGCTTGCCGATCAGGTACTCGGTCACCGGGCGCCCGGCCGTGGCCTTTTCCTGCGTCGCAGGAGAAGCAATCACTCCGCGCGCAACCAAGCGCTCGATCGTCACCTTGACATTGTCATGACGCGACTCAACCAGATCTGCGATTTCCCGGCTCGACATCGCCGGTTCGCCAGCGAGAAAAAGCAGATCAGTCATGATTGAGCCTCATACGGGATGGGGAGACGGACGCTGACCGGAATTGACGCCATCAGGCGGCGCGCGCCGGCAAAATCACCGTTGATGCGCGCCAGTTCCGAGGCGTAGCGTTCTTGCCACAACTCGTGAGCCTTCGAGTCACAGGGATAAGGGTTCTGGGGATCCGGCGAGCGGCCGGCCTGTTTGTGGATGGCGGCCTCGCGGGCCTGCGCAGCGATGGCGTCTTTCGAAACGAAAATGTCCATGGGCGGGAATCAATGTTTGGTGTTGGTTTCCGACTGGCCGAGGACGTAACCGGTGATCGCAAACGCCGCTTCAAGCTCGGGATCGCCCAATACCTGATCCACCAGCGCCTTCTGCAATGCCACCATGTCGTTCGTCCCGGCTATTTCCGCTGCACGCCGTGCGGCTTCCCTTGCTCTGCTGAGCGCTTCTGCATAGGTCATGCAGCCCTCGCCGCGATCACCTCTTCCATGATCGTCAGCATCGCTTTGCGCATCAGGTATTGCGACACAGCACGATTGCCAACCACGCGCTCGAACTCGTCGATCTTCTCGGCAGGCAAGTCACGGCGGCGGTTGCCTTTCGAATCGACGGCGTCCTTCGCCAGGTAATCGGAGACGTGCGGTGCGTAAAGCGCGCAGGCAACGCCGAGGAAACGCTGCGTCATGCCCTGATTCGCCCGCGACTCCCACGCCAAGCGCACGGCGTCGCGATAGCTCTCGCATGCCTCAAGTGCAGCGGTAGGGACGAACGTCTTTGCCGGGCGGGAAAAATCGAGTTCGATCCGGCCAAGTCCATGGCCAGCGCAGGTTTCAAGGTTTTCTTGTTGTTGCATGCATTGCTCCCTCATAGGGACATTTCATCGGATTACCGGTTGAATTACCGGTTGGCTACCGGCGAAAATTTTTTCGTCAACCACCACCAACTGAGTACAAAGAATGAGCACTCACCGTCATGCGAGAATGGTGTTTCCACACAACCAGTTCACTCAATCTAGGAGTGCTCATGAACGAACAGGACTTCAAGAACGCTGTCCAAAAATCAGAGTCCGAAGCGGACTTTTTGCGGGCCCGATCCGATGCCCTATTCATAGCGCTGAAGGTCGTTGTGCAATCACTTCCGAACCACGGCCAAGTAATGACCGAACTCGAAAACCGACTCAACGATACGAGCGCCAAAACCTTGTATTCAGGGAGCCAATCCGACGCCTACTTGCATGGCTTCGACGCTGCCGTCGAGAGAATTTTCGGATGGCGCGCAGTTCCGCGCGACGCTGGCTAACGATCTCTTCCCAATCACTTCCGGTGGCATTAGCGACCGCCGCCAGCATGTCGCTCTGCCACTCGTTGACACGCTGCGCAGGCAACTGCGTCACCGTCGCGCTGTTGCCTTTCCAAAACAGAGACACGATCCATTTGGTAAGGCTCATTCGCCATCTCCAGAAGCGCCGCCCCCAACACACTCAAGTTTTGCGCCCGCGCTGTCTCTTGCAGCGTCGGCGCTCGGTCGGTGGCGCGGTTTGTCCCCGAGAAGCTCGGGCCAGATCAGGTGCCAGTCGTCCGGATAGAACGTTCGCCGAGATACCTCACCATTACTCGCCTTCTCGATGCCCACGCTGTTTTCGTGATCAGGCTTTCGGCCCCCGTACCCATGACGCCACTGCCGGATCTGGGCATCACTCTTAACGTGGTAGCCCAGCGAACACATGCGCTCACGAAATTGAGCGACGGTTGGTGCCCCGGGCCGAGAGAGGTAAGTGTCTAGGTTCATGGCTACCCATATTAGTAGCATTTGCTACTCGACGCAAGAAGCAAAAGCTACTGTAGCATCCGCTACTATCAGTTCAATGAACGAACTTGAAACCCAACGCTGGCGCATCAAGCGGCTCGAAGATGCGATTGAAAAGGTTGCCGATGGCAACAGGACCGAGTTTGGGCGCCGCTTGGGCTATAAAGACGGGGCGTTCATTCGCCAGTTGCTCGGCGGATCGCGTCCGATTCGCGAGAAGACAGTCAACGCGGTCGAGGCACTCCCGGGGATGAAAGGGTGGTTCTCTCAGAACCGCTCGGCGGTCCCTGAGACTGCCGGCTTTCAGAACGTCGAAATTGTGAAGTCGAGTGGTCGCCGAGTTCCTGTCATCAGCTATGTGCAGGCTGGTCTGATGGTCGAAATCGTCGACCCATTTTCGTTGGGGGGAGGCTTCGAAATTGTTGAGGTATCGATTCCCTGCTCTTCACGAACGTTCGCGCTTCGAATTCGAGGCAACTCGATGGAGCCACGGTTCTACGAGGGTGATCTCGCGATCATCGATCCAGAGTTGAGTCCTAAACCAGGTCAATTTGTGGTCGCGAAAAACACGAGCGAAGAAGCGACATTCAAAAAATATCGGCCCCGGGGGATGGACGAAAGAGGGAACGATGTCTTTGAGCTAGTTCCGCTGAATGAGGACTACCCCACGCTTCATAGCGAACGTGATCACCTGCATATCATCGGCGTTTGTATCGAGCGCCGAGAGAACATGCTGAAGTAATAAGAGGCACACAATGGCTGCGAAATTCAATATGGCCGCACTGGGGTTAACCCTTTTCGCTCTGATCCAGTCCGCCCAAGCAGATTCTGGCCCTTTTGCGCTGTTGGCTGCACCTGCAAGCGTCGACGCGGCCTGCGACCACCTCTTGGGTATCAAATGCATTCGGACCGCCGAAGAAGCGAAACCAGAGAATTTGGGAACGGGGGCCCTCTCCATGAGGAAGATGGACTACTCATTTTTCGACCAGAGCGATACGCCTGCGGTGAGGGGGTTCTTGCTGCTAAGCCAGAAAATGAGCCCTCAGAATAACCCGTACTATGAAGCGGAAGCCCGCATTTATAAAACTGGCTTTGCCGGCGTGGGTATGACGCAAACGGATCAATATGACAAGGTATTTTGGGATTCGGTAGCTTCCGATGGGATTGGATTTGCCGCACCCGATTCTCAAGATGTAAGTAAATTTGTGGCATTGATGGACCAGCGCATTGCCGCAGCACAAGCCGCAGCCGCTAACAAAGCTCGAGAAGCGGCAGCCGCCGAAGATAAGCGAAAAGCGGAGGAGGCCTACAGGGCGTCACCCGCCTTCGCCGCCGAACAGCGGCGCCGATCAGTCGAGTCATGCAAGCGCACAATTGCCTCAGCTCGGCAGGCAATAGCCAGAGACGATAAGGTCGCCCGAATCTCGGGATATGAAAACAAAGTGCTCCGTGAACAAGCGGCCATCGCGATCGTAAATTGCCAGGAGTTCATCGCGCAATCCAGATAGTCTCAAGAGCCACTGCTTCCATGCATCACGCAAACCCGCTTCGGCGGGTTTTTTTGTTGCCCGCGAATCACCCCATCAATGAGTAGCAAATGCTACTTGCGCTTACGAGTAGCGTTTGCTACTATCGATTCAACGCAGCGACTTGTTGCCCGCCCGACCTCTCGGGTGCTCTCTAAAAATTCGACGGATAAAAGGTGTCACGCGGCCATAGCGCCGCCATGCGCACACATCTCCCACACGCGTGGATGAGTCGGTTGGAAACGCGGAAATGGTTGGTCGGCTGGCCCGACTGGCTTCCGCAGTTCATCGCGGCGCCCACTCATCGTGTCGATGGCGAGGTAATCGGCACAAAACGCAGGAGACCCCGGAGCCGGCTTGGCCGGGTGTAGCCGGGGCACTGCGTGAGCTGTACATGAGGCGGCTTTCTTCCGAGAGCCGCGCCATATACACGAGGAGGTTTGACGATGCGAATCAACGTCTATAGCCAGGAACTGACTGACGAGGTTGTTTTGGTGGAGAAGCCGAGCAACACCGGCATCACTTACAGCGCGGTGCAGTTCATTCTGCATTCGAGCGACAAGCTGCACCATCCGCCCCTTGACGACGACCGAAGCGCCGTGACGTTCTGGCTCCCCAAATCGGTGAAACGCCGCGAGCGGCTTGCGCAGGCGTTCGAGCGCATGGCCGACATGGTACGCAAGGCACCGCGTGAAACCGGACTCGACTAGCTGCCATCGCCCGCTTCGGCGGCCACCTTCAAGAGAGCAGACCCGCGTCGGCGCGGCGACGTTAAATAGCCCGTATCCCTCTTCCCCCGATCTGATCAGGATCTCGGGTCTGCTCTCTTGAGGGTGAATGCGCAGGCTGATGTGCACGAGTGGGGGAATTGGAATACCCCGGTCCCGGCCCGCGAAAGTGGATAGGAGAATCGGAGACCCGTCGCCGAATCAACGGCGGCTGCGCGCACGACGCGGCGAAAGCGTTGCGGGTTCAAGTCCCGCCTCTTGAAGT
Organism: Pandoraea sp. SD6-2; assembly: GCF_000389825.1. NCBI lineage: Bacteria > Pseudomonadati > Pseudomonadota > Betaproteobacteria > Burkholderiales > Burkholderiaceae > Pandoraea > Pandoraea sp. SD6-2. Next base: position 11,391 of record NZ_KB944451.1, read on the forward strand.
TCGTGCAATGCCGGACGCAGTACAGCACCGGTCACCCTCACCGCAGCAGAGCGAGCCTGACCGCTCACAGGCCCATGGCGGACATGGTTGAAGCCGCATCGCCCCGGTGTTCTGCCGGGGCTTCCCTTCCCTATTTCGAGGTTTCCCCATGAGGCTCGTCGCACTCGCGGCTTTGCTCGCCCTTCTCTCTGCCTGCACCGATTCCGATACGGCGCGACGGGCTCTTGTGGGCGCCGGATACACGGACGTGCACATCGACGGCTACAGCTTCTACGGCTGCGGCGATAACGATGACTATTCGACCGCATTCACCGCCAGGGGCCCTACCGGCGTATTGGTCTCCGGCGCTGTCTGCTCAAGCTTCCTGACCAAGGCCGCAACCATTCGATTCAACTGAGGAGGACAGCATGTTCGCAACTGAGATTCGTCAGTACCAGACTGGCTGGCACGATGCCATGCTCGGCCGCCCCTGCCGCTCCACCGCGCTCGCGTATCGCTCCGGGTACCGCGACGCACGTAAGTGAGCCGCCCATGTTCGATCGCATCCTGATTTGGACCGTCAACGGCGCCGACAAGTGGATTCGCACTCATCAGACGGCCGCCTGGACGATCTGGGGCGTTCTCCTCATCGCCTGCCTCCACGTGAGGTGGAAAGCCGGTGTATGACGACTGCCGCAAAACGGGCGGCAGCGCAGCGCGCTTGGAAGGCTCTGCGCCCGCTCATGAATCACCAGCCGTCGCGGCTTCCTCCCCGTCCCGGATCACCGCGTGTCCGCGAGGAGTTCGAAGCCAAGCAGGCATGCCGGGACGCCCTCGAAAAGCATGCACCCATCCTGATCGCCGCGCTCGCTTTCTACATCAAGACCATCACTCAAAGCGACGAGTGAGCGCCGCCCACTCCACGCCAACGCAAGGAAACTGCCCATGTGGTTCCGCAACCTCCAGATTTACCGAATCTCCGATTGGACTCTCAGCCCTGCGAGCCTTATTGAACGCCTCGGCAAGCAGGCTTTCCGAAAGCCAACTTCGATGGAGATGCACACGGCCGGTTGGGCCTCGCCACGCGAAGACGGCGAAATCGCCCACATCGTGAATCGCCAGATACTGATGACCCTACGAGCAGAGAAAAAGCTGCTGCCGGCCTCGGTCATCAATCAGGTAACACGCGCCAGGGCAGCAGCACTTGAAGAACAGCAAGGCTTCAAGCCAGGGCGCAAGCAGATGCGTGAACTCAGGGAACAGGCCACCGACGAGTTGCTGCCGAAAGCGTTCGATATTCGGCGTGACACACGCCTCTGGATTGACCCGGTGAATCGCTGGCTCGTGATCGACGCGGCGGCCACCGCGAAGGCACACGACGTCATCGCCCTGCTGCTGAAAACGATCGATATCGGCATCGCGCAGGTGCAACTGAACGAAGCGCCGGTTGCCGTCATGACGTCGTGGCTCGCAGGCAATGACGCACCGGCGGGATTCACTGTCGACCAAGACGTCGAGTTGCGCTCGAACTCCGATGAGAAGGCCGCTGTGCGCTACGTGCGCCTTCCGCTCGACGGTGACGATATCCGCCGCCACATCCAATCGGGCAAGCGCTCCACGCGCCTCGCGATGACGTGGAATGACCGCATCTCGTTCGTGCTGACCGACGCGTTCGTGATCAAGCGCGTGACGCCGCTCGACATCATCAAGGACGCTGCCGACCCGACGGCCGAAGGCGAAGCTGAAAAGTTCGACGCGGACTTTGTGCTGATGGCCGGCGAACTGTCTCGCCTGATCACTGATCTGATCGAGGCCGTCGGCGGCGAACGGCCGGACGATCGGCCGTTGCTCGGCTGACGGTCGTGTCGACACGCACCTTGGCGGCCATGCTCGCCCTCGCCGCGACGATCACGGCCGTATGCCTTTCAGTTCTGTCGGGAATGCAACGTGGCGGCCTGCCCGCCGAGCGGGCACTGTGGGTTGCTGTCGGGGTTGTCCTGGTCATAGCTGCGCATCTGCTGCCCGCCCTATGCCGACCGCATGCCCGGCCCGTCCGGGCGGCTGGCGCCGTGATTTGGTTCGGGTGCATCGCGGCCACCTGCTACGGGCATGCCGTGTTCTTCCTAACCTCCGCGCGGCATGCCGGCGAACTACGCGCGGCAGCGGTGCCGGTCGTAACTCCGCAGGGGCGCGACTTGACCGCGATTGCACGTGACCGGGCGGACGCGGTAGCGCGACTGGCCCGTGCTAACGCCAGACGGTGCGCCGAGCCCTGCCTCAGCCTTATGGCGGAACGCACGGCACTGGCTGCCAAGCTGGACGCGATCGGCGTAGAGCAGGCCGAAGCCGCTCGGCACCGGTCGCAGCAAGACCGCGCAGTGGCAGCCCGCGACGCCGCTCAGGCTGATCCGGTTACCGGGCCGTCGGCCGCCATCGGATGGTCAGCCAGTCGCGCCGACCTGCTCGCCGGACTCGCTTTCGCGCTGGTACTGGAGGCAGTTGCGTGCTTTGCGTGGTTGCTCGCGCTCCGCCCTGCCGTCGTGACCGATGCGGCCGAAACACCCGCCCACCAAGGGAGTAACGGGGTAACGGTCGTGCCAGTAACGCCAGTCACGCCGCCGAGTCACGACAAGATGCAAGCCGCGACCACCTCGCCAGAACCCATGACGGTGCCAACGGAAGTGGGCCGAGTCCTTGAGGCAGTCGCCGCCGGCGAACTGCGACCGACCGTCACCGAAATCCGCAAATACCTGGGCTGCTCCCAGACCCGCGCGACGATCGTGAGGCGATCAGTCGAGGCGGCCATGGATCTAAAGGAGAGTATCCGTGCGAATCCCCCTTCCGGCATTCATTGTTGACGCCATCGTCCGGCGCGCCCAGCGCGCGCCCTACTTCGATCTCACGGGTTACATGGACCGGTGGTGGCTCAAAAAGCCGCGCGGTCACGATGCCACCGCTGCCGAGGACGGCCGACGCGACACCAGTTGGGGCGCGCGAGTTCATCGCACGATCCGCAGCGATGCCGGTCGCGATCTGCACGACCACCCTTGGTGGAATGTCTCGATCGTCCTGCGCGGCGGGTACTGGGAAATCATGCCTACCGAGCAAAGTCAGCCGGCGCGGCTCGACTCTCAGCCCGAAACGTCCCTACTTCGCGGATACCGACGCGTGTGGCGAGGCCCCGGTGCGATCGTATTCCGCCGCGCAACTGACCGGCATCGTCTCGAAATCCCCGAAGGCAAGGAAGCATGGTCCCTTTTCATCATGGGGCCGTGGCAGCGCAACTGGGGCTTCCATACGCCTCGTGGCTGGATTCCCTGGCGCGAGTACGTCAAGCAGCCAACCGGCGAGCAGCACCCTGCATAACTTCCCCTGTACTTTGGGCCGCTCACACAGGGCCCGTCTTTTCTTCCGGCTATCGGCTGCCACCCAAACGCCAAATTCACCTTGAGGAGCAACAAATGACCGATCACGCCGCCGCTGCCGCGATCCCCGAAACCCTTTCCCTCACGTCTCTGCCTCCGCTGCGCGCTGATCTGGCCGGCGGTACGTTCCGCGGCGTGACAACCCGAAAGGATGGCACTCATTGCGCCGTCATCCTGCTGCCGAATAAGGCGACCGAGCAACGTAACTGGCAGGCATGCGTCGATTGGGCCCGTGAGGCCGGCGGTGAACTGCCTACGCGCTCGGCGTTCCACCTTTTGCGCTTGAGCGCGACGAAGGAAGAACTCGCCGAGGGCGGCTGGTATTACACGGCGGATCTACTCAGCGATGACACCGGCGACGAGGATGACGCTGCCTACGCTTGGGGTTGCCACCTCGACGACGGCAGCACGAACGACAACCGCAAGAGCTACGAGGGCCTGGCCGTTGCCGTCCGCTTGATTCCCCTCACGGCTTAATCCTTCAATCCTTTCAACGCACCGCACCGGAGCCACAAGCAATGACCCAAGTCACGCTGGAAGCCGTCTACGCCAAGCAAACCGAGTTGGCAAAACTGACCGCATCACTACTCGCAGCGGTCGCCACGCCGAAGACAACGCGAATTGAAATCCCCGCCGCCGTCGTCGAATTGCGCCCCGGCGAGCACTACGCCGGCGAAGTTCTCAACGAGGACGGCACGCTAAAGCACCGTCTGGCCCTTGTCGCCGTATCCCCCGAGGCAGCGCACTCGTGGGAAGGCTCTGCTGAATTCGCGAAGAACCTCGGCTATAGCCGACCGACACGCGCCGAAGCTCGCCTGTTGCTCGCGAACTGCAGGCCGCACCTACCCAAAGAAGGCTGGTTCTGGACCGATGACGCGTACGAACAGAACGCTGCCTACGCTTGGCATTGCTACCTCAGCTACGGCTACGCGTACGGCACCCTCAAGAGCTACGAGGGCCTGGCCGTTGCCGTCCGCAGATTCTGATTTAGTCCTTTAATCCTTTCGAACTGAGCCCCGCCAAATGGCCCTGCACTCATCACTGCCCATTCACCGCAAAGGCGTTCAACTGTTGTCGCTTGCCTTGAAGGTGCAAGAGCACATGCCACGCAGCATGAAGCGCATTTTGGGCGAGAAGATTACCCAACATTGCGTGGACATGCTCGACCTGATGGCACTCGCAAACGCCTCGAAACGTGAAGCACGCGCCGAGTACATCGAAAGGCTACTGACCGTACAGCGCACCGTCACGGTGTTGCTACACGTCGGGCACGATGCTCGATATCTCTCGCCAAAGCTGTGGGCCGAGTCTATCGAGTTGTTGGGCAGCATTGGCAAGCAGGCTGGTGGGTGGCTCAAGTCCGCGAACAAGGCGCCTGCAGCATGACAGTTAAGGCTCTCATGCCCGCGCGCCGGAATCTGGTCGCGCCGCTGGGTCACAAGCCCACCGACAAGCACACAACGGAAACCGCCGCCTCAGTGCGGGCCGAGTCCGGTGCAGCTTCCGCCCTGATCGGCGAAAACCTTCGGGGTGTCAGCTTACATAGCGCGACAGGCACGCTGCCTACGCTTGGAATTGCAACCTCAACAACGGCAACACGAACAACAACCACAAGAGCTACGAGGGCCTGGCCGTTGCCGTCCGCAGAATCCAACTTGTTCGCCCCGCTCGTACAGGCGTACCTCGATTGCCGCCGCAACAAACGCACCAGCGCCAGTGCACAGGCTTTCGAGGAGCATGTGGAGCGGAATCTGTTCGATTTGCACGAGGAACTGGCAAGCGGCGAGTATCGCCCAGGTCGGTCCATCTGTTTCGTTATCACGCGGCCAAAGCCGCGCGAGGTGTGGGCGGCAGGCTTTCGCGATCGCGTCGTCCATCACCTCCTCTACAACCACATCGCACCACGCTTCCACGCAAGGTTCGTCGCCGATTCGTGCGCTTGCATTCCCGGACGAGGCACGTTGTACGCAGCACGGCGTCTAGAGCACCAGGTGCGCAGCAGCACCCGGAACTGGAGCCGGCCGTCGAATTACCTGAAATGTGACTTGGCGAACTTCTTCGTCAGCATCAACAAGACGGTGTTGCTCGAGCAATTGCGTCGCCGTGTCTTTGAGCCGTGGTGGATGGCTCTGGCCGAGACAATCTTGACGCACGACCCGCGCCTCGATGTCGAGGTGCGTGGAAGCCAACGCGAACTGGCTCGCGTGCCCGCGCACAAGAGCCTGTTCAACGCTCTGGCTACGCACGGGCTGCCGATCGGAAATCTGTCGAGTCAGTTCTTTGCCAACGTGCTGCTTGATGACCTCGACCAACGCGTCAAGCACCGGATTCGAGCGCCGCACTACATCCGCTATGTCGATGACTTTGTGCTGCTTCACGAGGATGCTGCTTGGCTCAACAGGGCGCGAGAGAGCATCGAGAACAAGCTGTCCGGTCTGGATCTGCGCCTGAATCCGAGCAAGACCATCCTCCAGCCGGTTTCACGAGGCATCGATTTCGTTGGTCACCTCATCAAGCCGTGGCGCCGAACGACGCGGCCGCGAACGATGACTGCGGCACTTCAGCGCGTGGCAGAGGCAGCCCCGGAGGACGTTCACCAAACCGCCAATAGCTACTTTGGCTTGCTTCGGCAGGCCACTCACAGTCACAACGATCGTGCGGCCCTCGCCAACGTCGTTAGACGGCGCGGCCATGCAGTCAGCGCCAACCTCACAAAAACCTACAGGAGCAAGGCATGAAGAAACTTCTTTCCGTCCTCTGCGCAGCGCTACTCGCGATCACCTTGTCCGGTTGCAACGATGCATCTGTCGCCTCGAAGAACCTCTCCAAGGCCGCCGACAATTTCGAGATCAACCGCCGCATCGTCTTCTACAACGGCATCACTGGCGAGTACATGCTGACCATCGAAGGTCTCTGCTCACGAGACAACGACAGCACATCGACGAAGCTCGCCATCGTCTGCAAGGTCGGGCCGAGCGAGTACAAGAAGCACTTCCTTGGTCTCTCCGACAACGTCACCTACTTCATCGAACAACTCGAACCGGCCAAGGCCAGCGTCTACCACTACCGCGTCATCTTTAAGCCGTCAGTCATCGTGCCCGACATCGAGATCAAGTGAGCGCCGCCATGAGCCCCTACGCCCCCCGCCCCGAAGGGCTGAATACCGATCCTGCGCCGCCTTCAGTGGTGGAGACGCTGAAAATGCCTGACAACAAGACCGTGACGTTTGATGCGTGCCGCGAAGCCGTAGGGCGGATTACCGAGTTACAGCGCCGTTCAGGTGGGCCTGCGTGGATGGAGGCAAAGGGGCTGCTGGCTAACGACCTGACCTTTATCGCTCAGGGACTCATTGACGCACTCGCTGCCCCCACGCCAGCCGCACAGAGCGCAGACCATTTCCGTCAACCGGCGGATATGGTCGACCATGTTGCGGACGTGCGCAATATGGTTGCCGCACAGAGCGCAGGGCAAGAGCCGGTGGCGTGCCCAAAGTGCGGTTGCGAGGACGGCGTTGCGTACGCGCCTTACTGGAATCACAAGGGCGACTGGACCGCAGAAGCAATTTGGGTGTGTGACAAGTGCGATGGCGAACGCATCATCAATCTTGACGCCGCGCCCGTGAATGCCTCTGAGCCGGTCGGCAGCGTGAAGGTGATCGAATCCGGTCCAGCCCGCGAAGTTGGCGAGCCTATCCTGACGCTTTCGAAGGCGTTCGAGGACATGCTGGATCATAACCCCGGAAAGTCATTTGACCTCTACGCCGCGCCCGTGAATGGCGGCGAGCGCGCGAAACCAGCCCCGCTGTACTTGACCGGCTGGCAGCTTCTGGAAGCACTCGACCTCATCGCTCCCGACCGCAATACGGATAAGGATCAGCTCGACGGCGAGGCCGCATTGCAATACGGCGACGAAACGTGCCACAGCGGCGCTGGCGTCTATTGCTGGCTTGCCGAAGAGCCCAGCGAGGGATCGACGATTCTCCTCGGCGAGCCAGTCGAACACACCCAGCAGCCTGCGCAGATGCCTCAACCGGTTCCTGCGAACGCAGTTTGGACGCGTCACGGTTCCGGCGACTGTGAGTGGTGGGACTACGGAAGCTGGAAGGCGCACAAGCGTGGCGGTATGTGGGTGCTGACCGCCTACGGGAAAGAAATTTCCCGCGCCGTCGATTTGCAGCGTGTGATGGCGTTCGCCAGTCAGCCTACGTCGACCGCCCTCACGTCTCCCGCGAAGGTGGGTGGAGATCAGCGGGAACGTTTCGTGCATTGGTTCACCCGGGGCACTGGAAGGCCCATTTCCGCGAACGACCGCGATGCTGAAACAGCTTGGGATGCGTGGCGCGCCGCCCTCACGTCTCCCGCGCAGGTGGGCGGGGATGAGCGGGAGGCGTTCTTCGCTCACGCCAAAGCCGAGGATCTGGACATTTCCTTGCACGCGGATGGGACATGCCGAGACGGTCAAACCGGCATCGCCCGCATCGCATGGCTTGCCGCGCTCGAATACGCCAGCGCCGCGCTGTCTGCGGATGGCGGGGAGGCCGCGAAGCACATCGCATTCCTGACGAGCGAAACCGACCGACTGCGTGAAGCACTAGCGCACTGGCAAAACCGCGCGTCTGAGTTGGCGGATGGCGGGGAGGAGTCGGTGCGATTGGACTTCCTCATCAAGAAACAAGCATGGGTCCAGTGGGAGGGTCGTGACGGATCGATCTACCAGTGCCAAGTGTGGACACAGGATCACGACGAGAACTACCACATCCTGTCCGGCGATTCTCGCTACTTCAACACGCCGCGCGAAGCCATCGACGCCGCCATTGCCGCCAATCAGGCCCGCAAGGGGGAGTGAATCATGGCTGATAAGTGGGTATTGCACATCGAGGGGCCGGACGATGTATACGACGCCCCGTCGAAGGAAGAAGCCGCCGCGGTTGCCGCCGCGTTCAATGAGTACTGGACCGCTCACATAGCAAAGCGCCGCGCGGAGATCGCAGCACAGGGCCGAGACCCGAGCAACTACCCCGAAACGCGCGCCGTCGTCATCCCGTGGACGCCAGAACATGGCGAACATGCCGTTGACGCTGAAGCGTGGGCGGATATGGCCAAGTACGTTCCATTCGTCGAGTCCATTCGTGCCGCCAATCAGGCGAGCCAAGGGGATGAAGAGTGAAGACCTACCCGCTAATTATTCAAGACACTAGAAGCGACGATACCTACAGCCTGATGAGCAAGGGACACCACGACGTGCACGAGTTCATGCGCGCGGCGCGAGCAGAGGGGTACGACTGGCCTCTTGGCATGCCGCGTCATACGTGGGTCAAGACGACGCCTACTCGGCTTGCCGGGTACCGCTGCTGGTTCAACGAAGTGGAGGAAGGAACTCGCGGGGCATATCCAGCGACCTTCGTGCATGAAGCCTACGGCGACGAGCGTTACGAGGCAATGTGCGCCGCCTCTCAGGCAGCGGAGGAGCGGAAATCGTGATCGTGACCGACTACACACGCCACTTGCTGGCCTATCGTAAGGAAGAGCGCGACATGCTGCGTGCTGGATGGGAGAGCGTTGGCGAAGGTGGCGGCAGGCTGTGGGAGCTTAAGCGCGGCTGGCGCTGGGGCCACAGGATCACCGACGTACGCATCGCCGTCGACTGCAAGTCGCTGTGGGTGAAGATCGAGGAGGAGCGGAAATCGTGAAAGAGCGCCCTATCCTCTTCAACGGCCATATGGTCAACGCAGTGCTCGACGGCTCGAAAAGGCAGACTCGGCGCTTGGTGAAAGGCTTCGCGCTGAAATTGCTCCAGCCGGACAACTTCACGCCGGAATACGTCGCGCTGCCCGAGAACGGCTTGAGCCCTTTCGGCTTCGCTGGCGACAGGCTATGGGTCCGGGAGACATGGCAGCACAGCAACCACCCTTTCGGTCCGTATGACGACCAGTGCCGGGTCTTCTACCGCGCCGACTATCTCAACGATCCCCTCGGTCCGGATCTTGAACGGTCACGGGATGGCATCCGTCGCGAGTGGCGCCCGTCGCTCCACATGCCGCGCTCAGCGGCACGAACATTGCTCGACGTGACGGACGTTCGTATCGAGCGTTTGAACAGCATCAGCGACGATGATTGCATTGCCGAAGGCATCGGCCTGAACGGCAGCGCCGACGGCGTCATGTTCGCAGCGCTGGACGACGACACGCTGCCCCGCGCGATGTATCGCGACCTGTGGGAGAGCATCTACGGCATCGGCTCGTGGAGCGAAAACCCGTGGGTGTGGGTGGGCGGGTTCAAGCGCGTCGATGGTCCTAAGGGGGCGTGATGGGCACCTCTCGTACAAATCACGTCTCAAATATCGCGGTCGAGCGCGGCCACCATCGCCTCGTAATGCCTATTCGCCGAAGCAATGAGGCCCCTCGCGCTGGCGCAGTTCATTTCGCTCACGCCCTGCCTGTCGGCTTGGATCAAAGCGTCCAGGCTTGGCATCGTCCACACCTTTTCTACCTCAGCTTGAAGCCAAATCAGTGTCTGCCGCAGGCCAGCGATCGCAGTAATGGCTTCCGCAGATCCGACCTCATGAATAGGAATAGCGCGCAAACCGTCAATTGCATCAGGCAGTTGATGTCGCGTAACCGTCAAAACCAGCAAAAGCTGATTCACCCGTTCGCCAGCCACAGATGTCGCGATCGCATTCGCGGCATCGAGTCCAACCTTGGCGATCGCCAAATAGCAATTCTGGCGGCGGCGCATCTCCTCCTGGCGCGTCATCGCCGCCTGCATTCTCAATCCGGATGCTTGCCGTTCACCAACGATGACTGCGCCAATAATCGCCAGAATCGATCCGATGGCCTGAACCCAGCTCGCGAGCACTTCGCTCTTTATCGGAAGAAGAGAGGCCAGCCAAGCGATCAACGCCGAGACCAGTATCGCGAGCGCCATGGCAAGAATTGCGGTAGCCAGCCCGTACATTCGATTATTCATGTCCCACCTCAGCGCTTTGGGAAGGAATCCTAGCATGATCAGAGATCAGTTCATTCTCGACATTTCCGACGAGTTGATCATAGATAACTTCGCCGGCGGAGGTGGTGCGAGTTGCGGCATTGAACTGGCGCTCGGGCGCCACGTCGACCACGCGATCAACCATGATCCCGAAGCCGTCGCAATGCACGCGATGAACCACCCGCAGACCGAGCACCACTGCGAATCTGTATGGGACGTCGATCCGCTCGCGCTGACCCAAGGGCGACCCGTGGGCCTCGCCTGGTTCTCGCCGGACTGCAAGCACTTCAGCAAGGCCAAGGGCGGCAAGCCGCGCGACAAGAAGATTCGGGGGCTGGCTTGGGTGACGATGCGTTGGGCTGCGTTGGTCCGGCCGCGCGTCATCATGCTCGAGAACGTCGAGGAATTCCGGACGTGGGGCCCAGTGCTGGACGATGGGTCGCCATGCCCGAAGCGTAAGGGCGACACGTTCCGGTCATTCGTGCGCCAGTTGGAAGCGATGGGCTATTCGGTCGAGCACCGCGAGCTGCGCGCGTGTGACTACGGCGCGCCGACGATCCGCAAACGGCTTTTCTTGATTGCGCGTTGCGACGGCAAGCCGATCGTGTGGCCGGAACCGACCCATGGTGCCCCTGGCTGCGTTGCCGTGGTCGCCGGAGAACGCAAGCCGTGGCGCACCGCAGCCGAGTGCATCGACTGGTCGATCCCCTGCCCTTCGATCTTCGAGCGCAAGAAGGAACTCGCAATAGCCACGATGCGCCGCATTGCGCGCGGGATTCGCCGCTACGTCATCGATGCCGCCAATCCGTTCATCGTGAAGGTGAACCACGGCTACGACTACTTCCGTGGTCAACCGCTGGATGAGCCGTTGCAGACGATCACAGCCAAGCACGGCTATGGAATCGTCGCGCCCCATCTGACGAAGTTTCGAACCGGCTCGACGGGTTCGGATCTGCGCGAACCGGTACCCACCATCACCGCCGGCCCGAAGGAGAACCCGGCCGGTGCCGCGCACGCGCTCGGCCTCGTCGTGCCGGTGTTGACCGAATGCGCCAATGCGTCAACGCAACGATCGTGGCCGGCAGACGAACCGCTCCGCACGCAATGTGCCGAGGTCAAGGGCGGCCATTTCGCGCTCGCTTCCGCCACGCTGGTGCAGACAGGCTACGGCGAACGTCTCGGCCAAGCACCCCGCGCGCCTGGTCTCGACAAGCCGCTAGGCACGGTCGTCGCCGGCGGCGCGAAACACGCCCTCGTCTCCGCGTTCCTCGCCAAGCACTACGGCGGGCACTATGACGGCGCCGGCGTTGGTCTGCATGAACCGGCCAGCACGATCACGACATCCGATCACCATGCGCTGGTGTCGTCGCACATGGTCAAATTGCGCGGCGAATGCACGGGCAGTGCGACCGGCGAGCCCGTGCCGACGATCTCAGCCCAAGGCAATCACATCGGTGAGGTGCGCGCGTTCCTGGTGAAGTATTACAGCGAGGGCGGTCAGGATCAGGATTGCCGCGATCCGATGCACACCATCCCGACCAAGGATCGGCTCGGCCTTGTCACCGTCGCCGGCGAGCAATACCAGATCGCCGACATCGGCATGCGCATGCTCGAGCCGCACGAGCTGTACGCGGCGCAGGGATTCCCGGCCAACTATGTGATCGCCCCGGTATTCAACGGCAAGCGCTTGGCCAAGCACGCGCAGGTTCGCATGTGCGGCAACAGCGTCAGCCCGCCGATGGCTGCCGCGCTCGTACGCGCGAACGTGCCAGAAATGGCAGCGTTCAGCGTACGAGAGCAACGTGCGATTGCAGCCGCGTGATCTACGCCGAGATACCGCTGCCGGGCCGCAATTCTCCTGCGGGTTCGGCCTCCGGAAACTCGCGCAAAAACTCAGTCAAGTCGATAGGGCGCGGGCGGCTACGTACCCACGCCTCGGCCTCTTTCTGCCTTTCGATTGACTCAAATTTGAACAACTTCGCATTGACAAAAATCGGGTGCAAATATGACATCTCGGGTTCCTCCACAGAGGCTGTTAGGGAACACTCAGTGTCGCGTCACGACTTCGCACAAGGCAACAAGAACGGCAAGAAATTTTCAGCCGGTGCGGCGGAGATCTTGGGAAAGATTCTGCGGGTCACCGCGAGAGAATGGGGAATCTAGGCGCGAGCGCCGCCGTTGGCGCTGGATTTGATGTTTGGAAAGCGGGGACGCCCTTGTTAGCGCGTCCCCGTTTGCATTTTGATGCAGACTTTGCGGGCGACCGCAACGCACTATGGAGTTGAAAAATGGCCGCCGTATTGGAACAGCCGCTTGAACTGACAGGCGAGGAAATCGCGCGCATCACCGGCTATCGGCGCGCCACGAAGCAACTGGACGTATTGGCATCCCTCGGCATCCCAGCACGCCGCCGCCCCGATAATTCAGTGCTGGTGCTTCGCATGCACTGCCTCTACCCGATGAACGCCGCCCCGGCAGCCAACCCACCCGCGAACGAGCCGCAATTGCGTCCGATAAGGCAAGCGAAATGAACCGGCATCGAAAAACGGGACGTGGCCTGCCCCGCCGCGTTCTCCTGAATCACGGGGCCTACTACTTCTTCGCTCCAGCGCCCACGCGCAACCCGTGGACCGGGAAGGTGCAACGGTGGATTCGCCTTTGTGCCGAAGCAGATGGCGAGTCAATGATGCTCACCCGCCTTGGGCAGTTGCTCGGGGAGCAGAAGTTGATCACCGGCACAATGCCTTACCTATGCGCAGAATGGAAAGCCAACAAGCTGAAGCGATACAGCGCTGAGGTACAAAAGGACTATGGGCGCATGGCCGACACGATCAGCGAGGCGTTCACGGCGTTCACTGTTGCCCAGGTGAAGACCAAGACGTGCGCGGACTTCCTGCGGGCCAACTTCGCCGACAAGGCGAACACCGCCCAGAAGTACGCCAACGTCCTTCGGAAGATGTTCCGCTACGCGATCAGCGAGATGGGCCTGCGTGATGACAACCCTTGCGACCAACTGGACCTCTCCGATTACGAGACCAAGCGCCGCGAGAAGCTGCCGACACACAAGCAGTTGGCCGCGATCCGGGAAGCTGCCCTAACTGGCGACGACGGCCTTCCGACCGAGTCCGGCCCGACGTTCCAATGCATCGTGGACATGGCCTATCTGTGCTGGCAACGCGGGGTCGATATCCGAACGTTGAAGGAAGCGCAGATCGACGAGCGAGCCAACCTGATCCGGTTCAAGCCATCGAAGACTGCTAAGACGAGTGGGAAAGTGCTGGACATTGCCATCACCCCGGCGATTCGCGATGTGATCGAGCGCGCTCGGGCAATCAAGCGGGCCCGCCAAATGATCAGTCCGTACCTGCTTCCTACTCGCGACAAGACCCCATACACAAAATCGGGCCTCAACTCGGCATGGGTCCGCGCCCGCAAGCGCGCGAAGATCGAGGACGATATTCTGTTCCGTGACCTCCGTGCACTGGGCGCGACCGACGCCGCGAAAGCAGGCAGCGAACGAAAAGACATCCAGCGCCGGCTGGCTCACACCAGCGGAAAAACGAGCGAAATTTACATCAAGGAGGCCATACCAGAGACGTCGTCGCTAGACGTGAAATTGCCGTGGAATAGCGCCTAATACTTTGCAGGACACCTTTGCGCAACGGGCGTATCCGGTGCGCAAATAATGTGCAGATATTAGGCGGCGCAACGCAAAACCCAATCGGCATGCGCTTTTCAGGCGAGTGCGCACCCGCATGGGGTGCAGGTGGTCGGAGGTTCAAATCCTCTCGCCCCGACCAGGAATTGAACCCGCACAGTCTTTGGCTGTGCGGGTTTTTTCGTGGCGCCGAAATTTTGTGCAAGCCGGTCGGTATATTAGAAACTTTCTAGTATTTTTGCTGGCGCGTAGGACTACTACGCAGATTTTGGCGCAGTCCTTGCACTCATATGCGAGACATCAGATAACGTTAAAAAACGGCCGAGCCCCATCCATCGAGCGCCAAGCCAGTCGTCATACCAATCCTTACCGACCTCGTCGCGTCATTCGCCGCGAACCGCCGATGTGGGCGATTATGCCCCACAGATCTGCGCTCCGCGAAGGAACGGGCCAAGAAAGGCGGCAGATCGAGAGCCATAGCGCTCACTGGCGAACTGCGAACCTCAATCTTTTGAATCAAGGGAGATGCGTCGGCTTTAGCGCACATAGAGGCCCTCGCAGGACGCGACAGCATTCGAGACGTTTGAATCCAACGGGGAACCCTGCATGAAATCGAAACTCGCGTTGTTGCTGACGCTGCTTTGCACATCTTTTGGCGCTACCGCAGCCGGTGAATTCACCCTCACTTACTTCGGCGATGGTAAGTCTGCGGATTTAGCGACGCTGATAAGCGATCTCATCACCCCCGAATACTTGAAGCGCTTTCCCGCGAACCAGTACGAGATCGTCCTGATTTACCATTGCACGCCGGTCGCAGCCCGGGGGGATATCGTGTGCACAGCCACATCCGGTGTCTCCCCGAAGATCAATGTGTCCAGCCGTGCGGGTGGACTCGTGCCTCTGGAACGCTTCAATACTGCGGCCCTTCAGCCGAAGGGGGCATCCACGCGCGACATTGACGAAACTCGGGACAAGGTGATCAGAGAGAGTATTCGCGCCATGATGGCGGACCTCCCTGCCGCGCCCAAACCTCGCGCAGATCGCCCTCGTCTTTAAACGAATTCCCGCGAGTCAGTGAATACTGGGTTATTCCCATTTCGTTCGCCCTCGATATCTGCCGAGCGAATGGAGAGTTCATGTTCCGGCGCGGGCCGTAGTTCGTTATTGCCCCCTTGCTGCACTGACATCAAACAGTAGTGCCGAACACGGCCCCCACGCCCGCTGTCACCGCCATAGCGAACGTGCCCCAGAAAGCCACGCGCAGGGCACTTTTGAAGAGGGGGGTTCCGCCAACGGCGGCGGCTGCAACGCCGAGCAGGGCCAGGAAGAGAATCGATGTCGCCACGATCCAATACAGCAGGCTCTGCTCCGGTGCCAGCAGAACCACAGCCAGCGGCATGGCTGCGCCCACGGCGAAGCTCCCGGCCGACGCCAATGCAGCTTGCAACGGACGCGCGCTCAACGTCTCCGAGATGCCCAGTTCATCGCGCGCATGCGCACCCAGCGCATCGTGCGCCATCAATTGTGTTGCGACTTGATCCGCGAGCTGTTGATCCAGGCCACGCCGCACATAGATGGCCGTCAGTTCCCGATGCTCTGCATCGGGGCTGTTCTTGAGTTCTTCACGTTCACGCGTCAGATCCGCCTTTTCTGTGTCGGCCTGCGAATAGACCGATACGAACTCGCCGGCAGCCATGGACATCGCGCCTGCCACCAATCCCGCCACGGCCGTGGTCACAATACTGGCGTGGCTTGCATGGGCCGCGGCCACACCTGCGACCAGACTGGCCGTGGAAATGATGCCATCGTTGGCCCCAAGGACGGCGGCACGCAGCCAGCCGATATGTTCGGTGCGGTGACGTTCACGATGGGCGCGACGCTGAAACTTTGTCATTTTAGATTCCGATCCATGTAAAGCAGCTTTGGGCAATCCTGTTCGGGCAGGACGTCCGGGAGGCGTGCGAACCTGTGTGTTGTGGCGCGTGACGTAGTGGCGAAGCAGCACCGCGACCGGCGCAACCATCGGCAGTCCCCCGATGAGCCTCCGCATACCGCTTCTCCCCGTGTCGTTTGCCCAATTCTATATCTGCAAAAGGACCATCGGCTACCTGCCGCCTGCTGGAGAAGATACGGACTGGTGGCGGGATAAGCCACGCGACTGAAACTGCGATTTATCTCAGGTGACCGTGAGTTGGAACGTCGCTATTCTGGCCTCAAGTCAAAAGCAACTTTCTTCAACAGCACGTCTCCAGATCTGGAGGTACATCATGCCTTTCGCAGCGTTCGCTTATCTGGGCGCAAAGTGCGCCGTCGCAACCGGTGCAATAGTCGGAATTGTCAAAGGCGCAACAGCGCTTCTCCACTATGGCTTGTCGCTCATCGCCGGTTAGTCGCCCCTAGCTAACACTAGCGATCTTGTTCCGATAAGTGCGATCAGCCGAGAGGGACTGACGTGGTATGGAGCGTGGTCGGAAGGACGGGTGAAATGGTCAGCCGATCGGCCCCCATCTCGCTGACCTGTCTGACTTGGTGCTCGTCGTGGCAGGCAGCGCTAACCAATTGCCTGCACGACAGGCGCGATCCCGCGAGGGAAGGCCCCGGCGGGGCAGACGCGACCGGAAGACACCGGTCGCGGAACTATCAGAAGGATCTCAGGCGGTCAGGCGTTCGAGCAATGTGCGGGGCCGCGTGGCGCGACCTTGCGCCGCCAGCGCCGCCTCGTGCCAGCGCGACGTCGGTACGTCCGTAGGCGAGAGCAAGCTGTCGAAGCCGCACGCCCACAACATCGCCAGTTGATCCGGCAGCAACGGGCCGGCCGCCCGAATCCCGCCTTCGAAATGCCACTTCTCGCGCAGGAATTTCGCCAGCGTGAAACCCCGTCCATCGCGCGACTTCGGAAACTCGATCACGATGAGTTCGAGTTGTGGCAACAGGGCCGCAATGCGCGCCGGATCGTCGTGGCCCTGCACGCGGATACCGGCCGGTGCCGCGCCCTGTTCGTTCGCGGCAAGCCATGCGTCGAGCGGCAACACGTCCTTGCTGCGCGTCTGCGTGGTGACCGGCTCGTCCGCGCCGCGATAAGTCCAAACGTCTGCGGCAGGTAGTCCGTTTCGATCAATCAACATGCAAAGCTCCCTTGAATTCTTCTGCCCCGACGCGTCCGAGCGTATCGATGAAGCGCTCCCCCTCGTGGCGCAACGAAAGATAACGACCGAGAATGTTCTCAATCACCTGGGGCACAGCCTCGTATGTCACGCCCGGACCGAGAATCTTGCCGACCGCAGCGTTCTCATCGGCTGATCCGCCCAGCGTGATCTGATAGTTTTCCTTGCCCGCCTTGTCGACACCCAGAATGCCGATATGCGCGACGTGGTGATGCGCGCAAGCGTTGATGCAACCGGACACGTTGAGTGTCACCGGACCGATATCGCGCTGCTGCTCTTCCGTGAATCGCAGCGCGATACGTTGCGCCACCGGCACCGAGCGCGCGTTGGCCAGCGCGCAATAGTCCAGGCCAGGGCACGCGATGGCGTCTGAAATCAGCCCGATGTTGGCCGTGGCCAGTCCGCCTGCTTTCAGACGCGTCCACAGCGCATGCAGTTCGTCGCGCTTGACATGTGGCAGCACCAGATTCTGTTCGTGCGTCACACGTAGCTCGTTGAACGAATAGCGCTCTGCCAGTTCCGCCAGCAACAGCATTTCCGCCGAACTGGCGTCACCCGGGATGCCGCTCGCCGGCTTGAGCGAGACGACCGCACTGATGTAGCCCGGCACCTTGTGCTCGTGCGTGCAAGTGTCGACCCAGCGATGGAATTCGATGTCGCGCTCGTAGGCTTGTGCAAACGCGTTCGATGTCTCGGGCAGCGTTTCGAACTCGGGCACGATGAAACGGCCGCGAATCGCTGCGACGACTTCGTCGCTGAGCGGGCGATGCGAGAGTGCGATGCGTGCGAACTCTTCCTCGATCATCTCGATGAACTTCGCGGGCTGCATCTCCTTGATGAGGATCTTGATGCGAGCCTTGTAGATGTTGTCGCGACGCCCCAGCGCGTTGTACACGCGCAGAATGGCCTCGACAAAACGCAGCAGGTCAGCCTCAGGTAACCACTCGCGCACGAGCGTGCCCACGATGGGGGTGCGTCCCAGGCCACCGCCCGCGTAAATCTGAAAGCCCACTTCGCCGCGTTCGTTCGTCCGCGCGAGAATGCCGATGTCGTGAAAACGCACGGCAGCGCGATCGGTCTGACCGCCCGTGATCGCGATCTTGAACTTACGCGGCAGATACGTGAATTCGGGATGGTCCGTCGACCACTGACGCAGGATCTCTGCATACACGCGCGGGTCGACGACTTCGTCCTTCGCCGCGCCGGCGAATTGATCGGTCGTCACGTTGCGAATGCAGTTGCCGCTCGTCTGAATGGCGTGCAGATCGACGTCGGCGAGCTTCGACAGGATCTCGGGCGAATCCGTGAGCGTCGGCCAATTGAACTGAAGATTCTGGCGCGTCGTGAAGTGGCCGTACCCCTTGTCGAAACGGTTCGCCACATAGGCGAGCTGGCGCAACTGGATCGCGCTCAACGTTCCGTACGGAATGGCAACGCGCAGCATGTAGCCATGCAATTGCAGGTACAGGCCGTTCATCAGGCGATAGACCTTGAATGCGTCTTCGCTAAGTTCACCGCTCAGACGCCGGGCAACCTGCTGGCCGAACGCTTTGGCGCGGTCCTTGAGGAACTCGCGCTCGGAGGGGTCATAACGATAGATGCCGGCATGTTCCGGCGCCACGGTCAACGCGGGGGCGTGCGCCAGCGCCGCTTGCACCGTGTCTTCCCCCGCCTGCTTGCCAAGGTCTTCGCGAACCGACGGCCCACGCGAGCGCAGTTGCTCACGAAAATCCACCGGGACGGGGCCGGCCTCGCCCACCTCCGCCGCGCGCGGCACGGGATCGACGATCAGATTGGCCGCCTGTGCCTCCTGCGCAGCCGCCTGGGCCTGGTCGAGTTCCTGCGCGTCGAACACGTGTGCCTGCGTCAGGTCATCCACCCAGTTGTATTGCTTGTCCAGCCACACGACCAAGCCATCGTGCAGCCGGTTTGCCGAAATCAGGTTGCCTGCATTCATTCCACGCTCTCAATGCTTTTAGTTTTGGTCGCAAGTCGCGAGTCGACCGGCAGGCTATCAAGAGGCACGGGAATATACGACCATTTAGTAGTTATTTACTCATTACGTGACGTTGTTTGGGCTGCACAGCCCCGCCAGACAGCGCCCAGCCGTCGATTCGGCCGATGGGACGGAAGTACCGCGGGCACACCATCCTGGCCGCACGGATTCGCGCGTCAGCTTCAAGCCATGCCCGTATCGACGCGATAACGCGATTTCACGGCGTCCAATTTGCCGCAAAAATACCTGTATTTTTATACAGTAGTCATGCTACATTTCCAATCATCACAACTTCATCGCGAGTGACACCATGAGCGACGCCAAATCCATCAAGTTCATCGTCGTGCCCTACCGTAAGAACAAGGATGGCGTACTTCAGCCCGGCGAGTTGCGCCAGGCGAGCACCGAGTTCGGCGCGGTGCGTATTGCGCAATCGATGGCGTCCGGGTTCGCCGGCATCGCTGCCTACGAAGTGCTGGTCGATGAAGAAGACGGCACGATGGACGCGCCACGCATCCTGTTTCAGGAAGGCGCCATTCCCGCCATGGCGGAGTAAGCGCGTCCCTGCCCGATCACTCCGGCCGCGACAACGGCGGGAGACTATCGAACGAACGCGTCTGACGCGGATGCTGGAGATTTCGCGTATCGAGCGCACGGGTCGTCGCCTCCAGTTCCTGTTGGCTCGGGCCAGTGGCCGGACCGTTACGCTCGCTTGCCGTGCGATTGATGGTCGCGCTGGCACTCTGAGCGTCCATCACACTGTCTCTGCGGCCGCCCAGCGCCGACACTGCCGGACTGACAGCCGGCGTCTGATTCGTCTGCCGTATGCTGCCGAGATCTCCGGCGCCCAGATATGACTGTGCGTTCGCTTCACCAAACATCAGGGCCCCCGCCAGACACAGGCAGGCGGCAATGAATTGGCGATGGCGCATGGTTACCCCCGTTTGACGTGTTGGATGTCTTGGATCTGTTCCGGGACGCGCCTGCATCGAGGCTTCCCGATCACATTCCGCCTTCCCGATATGGCTGCATTGTCGCAGCGACGAGACACCTTGTCGCCTGCATAAATCACAGTTGACGCCCCTCTCAATTTCGACAGCCCATTCTGCTACACTTCGCAAAAATCGAGCCTCAGGCTCGGCAGAAATACCGTGACCACGGGGGAATCTCATGTCGAACGACGTCAGTTTGCGGCGGGCATCGGATGCGGTCCGGGCGGTCGGCGCCGGAGGCGCAGACTGGCTCGATGTCGTGCACACTGCACGCGAGTTTCTCGGCGCGGACGCCGCCACATTCCTGTGTCATGACAAACAAAGCCGCTCGGTTCGCTTCGTCGAACAGTCCGGGCACGAAGCCCGGTTGATCGAGGAATACGCTCAGCTTTACTACCAATACGACGATTCTACCCGCCGCTTCTGGGACGCCCCGGCCGGCACCTGGTTCGACTCGTCCATCGCGCTCAAACACGAATCACAAAACGACCGCGTGTTCTGGAACGAGTTCATGCGGCCAAATCAACTCCAACAGTTGGTCGGCGTCGTGATCTGCAATGACGACGATACCCTCACTGCCCTGAGCATCCAGCGCACGCATGTCGTCGAGCCGACCTTCGCTAACACTGCGAAGATCGCGGCGTACGAACGCCAGCTTGCCGCGGCCTTCGCGGCCCGGCGGGCGGCCGCCCGGGCGAGCCTCGACGCACTCAGCCAGATGCTCGATCCCACCCTCGAGGGCTTTCTCATTGCATCGCCCGACGGATGGGTGCTGGAATGTGCACCGGGGCTCGACATACTGCTGGGCGGCAATGACAGCCAGCTCATGCTCAAGCAGCGCCGCCTCGTGCATCGCCAGCCCGAATGGCAAAACCGGTTGATGAATTCTCTCCGGCAGGTCAGCGTCAGCCGACAACCCGCGTCGCTGGTCCTGCCCGACTCGTGGGGACATGCCTACCGGACGACGTTGCGCCCGCTTGGCCGTCAGATGAATCACGGATTGCGCGCAGCAGTCGGTGTGCGCATCGAACGGCGCAGCATCTTCAATGTTCCAGGCGAAACCGCTCTGCGCCAGCATTTTTCGCTGACGCAAGCCGAAGCCCGCCTCTTCCATCATCTTGTCGCGGGATTGACGATCGGCGAATGCAGCGAGGTGCTGGGCCTGGGCACCAGCACGCTGCGCACCCAGCTATCGGCCATTCTGCGCAAGACGGGCTGCCATCGTCAGGGGGAACTGCTGCGACTTGCTACCATGCTGGTGCCGTAGCCACCGGGGCGGTGCACGCCTCGGCGCACCCCTTTACGACACGTCGCCCGCCTTCCCCACCTCGTCACCGGAAAGGTCCGGCTCGCGCAGCACGATGGTGCTGACACGATTGCGGCCGCTTTGCTTCGCGATGAAAAGCTGCTCGTCGGCCGCCTTCAGCACAGCATCGGCGCTGTCGCATGCGCCCGCGACACCCGTCGCCGCACCAACGCTCACCGTGACCTGGCCCGCTGCGCTGCCCACATGGGCAATGTGCAGACGCTCCACGTCGCGGCGAACCTGCTCGGCCACAGCAGCCGCGCCTGCGGCATCCGTATCGGGCAAGACCACCGCGAACTCCTCGCCTCCGTATCGCGCCACCATATCGGCTTCGCGTCGTATGTGGCCGCCGATGTTCTTCGCGACGGCGCGCAATACGCTGTCGCCAAACGAATGGCCGTACTCGTCGTTCAAGTGCTTGAAATGATCGATGTCCACGAACAGGACGGAGAACGGACTGCCCGAGCGTTTTGCGCGTCGCCACTCGCGTGCGAGCTTGGCGTCGAGTGCACGCCGGTTGCTCAGCCCCGTCAGGCCATCGGTCACGGACAGGTTCACGAGCCGTGCCGCCGTGCTCGCGCGCGTGCGAATCGCCGCAACGAGCAACCACGAGCCTGCGATGAGGGTTGCCGCACAGATAGTCGCTATCGAGCCGAATATCAGGGCGTGACGGCGCCACTCACGCTCGAGCGCCCGCGTCGACGGTGTCACCACCACATACATCGATGCGCCCGGCACACGTACCGACCGGTAGTCCGTGGCGCGCGCGCCCTCGGGAAACGAGAGTGCCGCCGTCAGATTCTGCTCGCGCGTCGCATTTCCCGGCAGATTGACGAGCGTTCCCGGCCTGGCTCGCTCGCACGGGCTGCACGCCAGCACCGTGCCCTTCTCCTCCACGACGTCGATGCTCTTCAGGTCGGACGAATCGCTGACGTTCGCCTGCGCGCCCAGCCGATCGAGCCGCAACGCGATGACCGCCACACCGGCAAACGAACGATCCTCAGCGGAAATGCGGCGGGTGAGCGCCACCGACAGCACGCCGCCATGCGTTCGCGACGCGTAAGGTTGCGAGATATAGAGTCCCAGTGACGGATTCGCTTCATGGGAGCGGAAATAATCGCGGTCGGCCACATTCACCGTCTTGTCGTGAACGGGATCGAGCGGCGCAGCAATCCGCCCTGACTTGTTCACGACATACGCGTCATAGAGAAAGTCGCGGCTCAGCGTCTGCCCGAAACGCACCCGGTCGCGCACCCGCTCGGGAAAAAGCGGCAACTGCGAATCCTCGGCCTCGCGCACCATGTCCTTGAGCAGCGTGTCGTAGATCGCAATATTTCCGCCCAGACTCACCGCCACGACAGACGCCACACTCTGGGCCCGCTCGAGCGCGTGGTCGTAGCGGGCTTGCCGGTCGGCGCGTAATAGCATCGCCACCCCGATCAGAATCGCCAGCGCAATGACGGTGCCCACGATGCCGACCATCGATGGATAGTCGTCAAATTTGTCGAACAGGGCGCGTCGCCGGCGTCCAACCCACGTCCGCAGACCGGGCACACTCAAGCGTGTAGTCATAGTTATTGGCCTGATGGAATGCGAGCGCTGAGGTCAGTGAGGATGTCGTCGTGCAATGTCGTCGAGCAACGGCACGATGGCCAGCGTAACGAGCACCAATGCAAGCGGAATGGTCGCCGAGAAACCGAGATACTTGAAGCCGAGCGCGCCTGCCAGCCCGCCCAGGAAGAACATACCCAGCAACGAACAGAGCAAACGCAGCTTCTGCCGGTCCCCCATCACGCGCGGCAGCTCGCGCGCGACACCGGGCCGGTTCCAGTAGCCCAGCTTACCCAGCTCGATACCGATGTCGGTCACCAGCCCCGTGACATGCGTCGTTCGAATCTCGGCCCGGGAAATCTTGGTGATGATGGCGTTTTGCAACCCCATGACATAGCACAGCAAGCCCACGGTGGCCGGCACGTACAGCACGCGGTGGTGTTCGAGATTGGCGCCCATCGCACCGAACGTCAGCAGCAGCACCGCTTCAAACATCAGCGGTGCGGCGTATTCGCTATGCGTATGGTGGCGCCGTCCCCAATGAACCAGCACGGTCGAGGTCACGGCACCCAGCAGGAACGACATCAAGGCGCTCAAACCGGAAAGCACGAGCACGAGTTGCCCGAGCGCGAGATTGTCGGAGAGCGCCGCGACAATGCCCGACATATGCGACGTGTACATCCCGACAGCGAGGAAACCGCCCGCATTCGCCGCGCCAGCCACGAACGCGAGCGAGCAGCCCAGACGCCGGTTCGCCGCTTCCGTGCGTACTGGCTGGGTGAATCCACGTAGGTAGTTGATCGGCATCGCGCATGAGTTCAAAAGCTGGGCACAAGCGGTATTCTAATGCGCGTTGACGCTATATCAACGGCTATATCGCGCCCCCGTGCGTGGCCCATGCCCCATGAAGGGAAAGGAAACGGGATCGAGTGCTATTGCCTGCGTGAGAAATCGGGACGAAAAAAACGCCGGGCCACAGGCCCGGCGTTCTTCATTGTCGAGGCGACTGACACGCCCGCACGAGGCAACCGCGTCGAGATTACTGCTCGATCTGACGGTTCCAGCGCTGATCCCACTGCGCGCGACGCTGATTGATGGCGTCCCAATCCACGGTCTTGAGGTGCTTGACCAGATCGTCGATCTTGCCCAGACGCTTCTGCATCGCGGGCGGCACGCTCGCTTGCGTGTTGGTCGGAATGTAGGCACCGGCAGCGGCCGCCAGCGACTGGCCCTTAGCCGACAGCAGGTACTGCGCGAGCTTCTGTGCCATGGCGTTGTCCGGGCTGTTTTTCACCACGCACAGGTCGACAAGCAACTGCACCGCACCTTCCTTGGGCGCGACGTACCCCGCCTGAATGCCCTTGTCCTGCAAGTCGCTCACGGCCGTCGGGGTCAGCGGGAAGATGGCCGCTTCGCCGGTCTGGATCATCTCCGAGAGCTTGGCCGAGTTCGGGATGTACTCGACAACGTTCGGCCCCACGGTGGTGGCCCACTTGGTGAAACCCGGCTCGACGTTCGTCTCGCTGCCGCCCCAGATGCGGTTCAGCGCGAGGAAGGCGTGCAGACCGAACGTGCTGCTCGATGCCGACTGGAACACAACCTTGCCCTTGTACTTCGGATCGGCGAAGTCGCTCCACGACGTCGGCGCGGCCCAGCCCTTGTCCTTGAAGAGCTTGGTGTTGTAGCCGATACCGGTCATGCCCAGTTGCACGCCGGCGCCCATGTCGTCCTTCACGCGGGCAGACGGCATCAGTTCCTTGAGCACAGGCGAATCGTCGAGCTTCTGGCATACGCCCATGCTGATCGCGCGCGCCATCACGCCGTCGTCCAGAAACACGACATGCATCTGCGGGCTGTTACGGTTGGCGAGCAGTTTGGCCAGCACGTCGGACGACGTGCCCGGCACGACCACGACCTTCACGTTGTTGGCCTTCTCGAACGCCGGGAAAACCTGGCTCGTGTAAGCCTTTTCCATCGGGCCGCCATTCATGCCGATGTAGAGCGTTTTGGTCTGCGACCAGGCCGCGCTGCTCGCGCCCAATGCCAGCGCCGCAGCGCACATGACGACCTTTCGGGATAGCTTCATCGTGGTTCTCCTTGCGTTTCCAGGGGTAAGGAATGTAGTTTTTGGGACGGACTCTGAACGTACGGGATTCGTTTGCGCGTCATGCCTCGGCCGTGACCGGTGCGAACCGGTCGACGGCAAATGCCTCGATGGGTGTTGCCGTCTCACCGCTCGCGACCAGATCGGCGAGGACTTCGCCAACGCCGGGGGCCAGCAGGAAACCACCGCCCGAGAAGCCGAAGGCGTGCACGAGGCGCGGTGTCGTGCGGCTCATGCCGATGATTGGGTTGTTGTCGGGCGTCTCGCCCTCCACACCGCTCCATGTGCGAATCAGTAACGCGTTACGCAGCCCCGGCAGCAACGCGCAGGCCTCGCGCATCACCGCGCGCGTGGTGTCGGCCGACGGCTGGGCGTATTCTCCGTCGCCGGTGCCGCGTCCGCCACCGATGACGCAGTTGCCGCGCTCGACCTGACGCGCGTATACCCCGCCGCCGTACACCCCGAGATTGTGGGCGACGAACTTCGGCAGCGGTTCGGTCACCCACATGTTCGGATAGATGGCATGCATCGGCACGTGCTCGCCGAACGTGCCGGCAATATGATTCGCCCAGGCACCGGAAGTGTTGAGCAGCCAGTCGGCGCACACATGCAACGCGTCACCTTGCGCGGGTTGGGCCGTGAGCTGGAAGCGCACGCCATCGTGAACCACCGACGTGATCGGGGTGCGCTCACGCACGTCGGCGCCCAGCGCACGGGCCGCACGCGCAAAGGCCGGCGACACCAGACGCGGATTCGCATGCCCATCGCTCATGCACAGCGAGCCGCCGATCGCACCGTCGCCCAGCCACGGAAAGCGCCGGCGAAACTCGGCACCCCGCAATACGGTTGTGGCCAGACCGTAACGGCTCGCCATTTCCGACCACGCGTCGAGCGGCGCCAGATCGCTCTCGCGACGGGCAAGACGCAGATGGCCCGAACGCACGAATTCGCCGTCGATGCCGATCAGCTCAGGCAGACGATCCCAAATCCGGCGCGCGCGCATCGCGAGCGGCAGTTGTTCTTCCGGACGCCCCTGACAGCGCACGCCGCCGTAGTTCACGCCGCTGGCCTGCGCGCCGCAATAGCGCCGCTCGAACAGCGCAACGCGCAAACCGCGCTCGGCCAGCGCTCGCGCGGCCGATGCCCCCACCAACCCGCCACCGGCGACGACGACGTCGTAATGCAAGGTCTCACTCATCGCGCGCCTCCTCGGGGATGGCCGCAACGTTCTCGTCGAACAGCATCGGTGCAATCGGAATCGGTTTGATAGGGGCCTGCGCGCGCAGACGCCCCACTTGTGCAAGCGTCTGCCCGCTCACCTGCGCCAGCAGATGGCACGCCGCCTCGCCGCACATACGGCCCTGACAGCGCCCCATGCCCACCCGCGTGAGCGCCTTGAGCCGGTTGATTTCGGTAACGCCGTCATGGCGCACGCAATCGCGCAACGTGCGTGCATCGACTTCTTCGCAACGGCAAACGAGCATGTCGTCGGGCCAATGCACCGACGGATCTTCCGGCATTGCGAACGCTTGCTCGATCCCCTCGCGAAAGCGGCGAATACCGGCAAGCTTGCGTTCGATGACGGCTGCATCGGGGGCGTCGGGAGTCACCGGCGACGCGATCCCGAGATCCTCGAGCAAGGCCAGTGCCGCGCGGCGGCCCGCGAGTTCGGCCGCGTCTGCGCCGGCAATACCCGCGCCATCGCCTGCCAGATAGATGCCCGGTTGCGAACTGCGGCCAGCCGCGTCACGCTCGGGCAGCCAGCATCGACTGAGTTCGTCGAAAACGAAACGGCAACCGGCCAGATCGGCCAGCTGCGTCTCGGGGCGCAGGCCAAAGCCCAATCCGACCGCGCTGCATTCGAGCGTGTGTTCGCGGCCGTCGCGCCGCCAGCGAATCGCCCGCACCCCCGCCGTGCCGTCAACCCCTTCGAGCGTCACACCCTGTTCGATGCGGATACCGTGCGCACGCAGCCATCCCACGTAATAGAGGCCCTTGGCGAAGGTGGCCGGCTGATTCAGCAGGCGTGGCGTGGCCTTGACCTGGCTGGCGAACGCGCTAGTGTCGAGCACGGCCACCACGTTCGCACCGGCCCTCGCATATTGGTACGCCACGAGATACAGCAGTGGCCCGGTGCCCGCGAACACCACGCGATCGCCAATGGCACAGCCCTGCGCCTTGAGCGCCACTTGCGCGCCGCCCAGCGTGTACACGCCCGGCAACGTCCAGCCCGGCAACGGCAGCACGCGATCGGTCGCGCCGCTCGCAACGATCAGATGCGTGAACGGCACCGGCTTTTCGCGGCCGCCGTGCATTGTGTGGAGTTGCTTCGGATCGCAGGCCCAGACCAGTGTCTCGGGTCGATAGTCGATCTGCGGCAACAGCGCCGCCATTGTGTTGTGGATGGCGTCGGCCTTGGCGGCCTCGAAGCCGTACAGCGCCTGCTTGGTTCGCGTGAACCCCGCCCCCGCCGGGGGTTGCCGGTAAATCTGCCCGCCCCAGCGAATGTTCTCGTCGAGCACGATGGGATGCAGACCGGCCGCCACGAGCGTCTGCGCTGCACGTATGCCGGCAGGGCCTGCGCCCACGATGACGATCTCGGAACGCTCAGTCATGCGAGCCTCCGTGCACCGCATTGGCTTCGGTCGCGCGGGTCAGAATACGCATGCCCTCGTGTACCGGCGTTGTGCAGGCGCGCAGACGCGAAAGCTGCGCGCTGCCCCCTGCGACAGGCACGGATTCGCAACGCACCCAACAGTCCTGGCACGCGCCGATCAGGCAAAAGCCTGCGCGTGGCGTGCCGCTGAATTCGCTGATGCGCACATGACGCTGATGCGTGAGGATGGCCGTGAGCAGGGTATCGCCCGCAAGCGCCTGCACTGGCTCGCCGTCAAGATAGAACGTGACAGGCGAGCGCGACGTTTCGGCAAGACGGGTCAGTTGCGAATGACCAGGCGCGCGTGAGTCTGGCGAAGAATGAAAAGAGCGGGTCATGAGATCTGCTTAGCGCGCGTTCAATGCTGGCCGATCAGGATGCGGTTCAGGCCGTAGACACGGTCGAGCAGCAGCATCGCGCCCAGTGTCACGGCAATGACCAGCGCCGAGACGGACGCCATCATCGGATCGATCGACTCGGTCGCGTACATGTACATGCGCACGGGCAGCGTGACCGTTTGCGGCGCCGTGAGGAAGACGGACATCGTCAGTTCGTCGAAGCTGTTGATGAACGCGAGCAGCCAGCCGCCGGTAATGCCCGGCAGAATCATCGGCATGGTCACGCGCCGGAAGGTCGTCCATGCACCTGCGCCCAGCGACGCCGCCGCGTGTTCGACGCTGCGGTCGAGCCCGCTGATCGACGCCAGCACGAGGCGCATGATGAACGGCGTCACGACGATCATGTGTGCAAAGGTCAGCGACACAAACGAGCCGGTCATGCCGAGCATCGCGAAGAAACGCAGCAGTGCGATGCCGAGTACAAGGCCCGGAATCACCAGCGGCGAGAGCAGCAGGCCGTTGAGGAAGTTACGCCCCGGAAAGCGCGATCGGCCGATGGCCAGTGCCGCAGGCAGCGCGATCACCAGCGAGAGCGTGGCCGAGAGGACCGCCAGCTTCAGGCTGGTGAAGAACGACGCGATGAAATCGGGATAGTCGAGAATCGCGCGGAACCAGCGCAGCGACACGCCGCGCGTAGGCAGCGAGAGCGTTTGTTCCGGCGTGAACGCGACCAGCACGACGATGATCATCGGCGCGAGGACGAAGAGGATGACGAGCGTATGGAACGCAAGCGCCAGAGGACTGTTTTTACGCATAATGGCGAATAGGTTCTGTTCTGCGGGAGACGTGCCCTGGCCTTAACCCATGCTGCGCGAATAGCGGCGCTCGAGCAGGCGGTAGTACGTCAGCATCACGATCAGGTTCGCCGCGAGCAGCAGCACGGCGATGGTCGCGCCCAGCGGCCAGTTCAGCGAACTCAGGAACTGGTCGTACACGGCAGTGGCGGCAACCTTGAGGCGGCGTCCGCCCAGCAGACTCGGGATCGCAAACGCGCTGGCCGACAGACCGAACACCATCAGACTGCCCGACAGAATGCCCGGCACCAGTTGCGGCAGCACGATGCGGCGCAGGGTGGTCGCAGGCGAGGCCATCAGCGACAGCGCGGCGTTCTCCGTCTGCGGATCGAGGCGTTGCAGCGATGTCCAGACCGGAATGACCATGAACGGCAGCATCACGTGCACGAGTGCGACGACGATCGCGAAGTTGGTGTACTCCATCTTGTACGGCCCCATACCGAGCAGACCGAACGCCTGATTGATCAGGCCACCGGAGCTGAGCAGCATGCTCCAGCCAAATGCACGCACCACGATCGACACGAGTAGCGGCGAGAGGATCACCAGCAAGAAAAGCGAGCGCCACGGGTCTCCCATGCGCGAGAGCACATAGGCTTCGAACGTGCCTACCACCGCGCACACCGCGGTGACCGTCAGCGAGATGCCGAACGTGCGCACGAAGATCGTGTGGAAGTACGAGTCGAACAGCACTTCCTTGTAGTTCTCGAACTGGAACGCGGCAATCGGGCCGCTCGCCGGATCGAACTGATAGAAGGTGAGCGCAAACGTCATGAGCAGCGGGATGAGCACCAGCGCCACGAACAACAGCATGGCCGGGGCACTCATGACCCACATGGGCAGAAACGCATGCCAGGGGGCACGCGTGGCGGGCGCGGCGTCGGCGCGCGGCACTTGCAGCGTCTCAGCCATTCGCGCGCGCTCCCGCACAGACGAAGCGAACCGCTTCCGCCTGCCAGTCCAGACCAACCAGCGCACCTTCGCCCAGCGGCTCGCCGCCTTCGTTCTGGCAACACACGAGCACTTCGCCCAGCGCGCTGTCTACGCGGTACAACCACTGGCTGCCGAGGAAGAAGCGGCTCGTGACCGTGGCTGGCAGACGGCCCGCCGATGGCGCGCACAAACGCACCTTTTCCGGGCGCAAGCACATGGTGATGGCGTCGCCCACCGCCATGCCGCGATCCTGGACCGAGAGATCCGCCAGCGATGCACGCTGCATGAGTTGCGCGCCCAGTTCGATATGCAGATGTTCATCGTCTCGCGCGGTCACACGCCCGGCCAGCATGTTGGCCTTGCCGATGAATTGCGAGACGAACGGCGTTTCCGGACGCTCGTATGCGCGGTACGGCGTGTCGACCTGCGTGATGCGTCCAGCTTCCATCACCACCACGCGATCACTGATCGACAGCGCTTCTGACTGGTCGTGCGTGACCATGATGGTGGTCGTGCCGATCTTGCGCTGGATCGAGCGCAACTCGAACTGCATGTCTTCGCGCAACTTGGCGTCGAGGTTGGACATCGGCTCGTCGAGCAGTAGTACGGGCGGCGCGATCACGACCGCGCGGGCGATCGCCACGCGCTGACGCTGACCGCCGGAGAGTTCGCGTGGAAAGCGATGACCGAGGGTGTCCAGGCGCACAAGGGCGAGCGCCTCGCGAACCCGTTCCCGACGCTCGGCCTTGTCCACACCTCGCATCTCGAGACCGAAGCCGACGTTGTCCGCCACCGTCATGTGCGGAAACAGCGCGTAGCTCTGGAACACGATGCCGAGTCCGCGCTTGTTAGGGCGCATGTGCGTAATGTCGCGCCCGTCGAGCGTAATGCGCCCGGTCGTGGTTTCGACAAAGCCCGCGATCATCTGCAACGTGGTGGTCTTGCCGCAGCCCGAAGGGCCGAGCAGCGAGACGAACTCGCCCTTTTCCACCGAGAGATTGACGTTCGAGACAGCGCTCAACTCGCCAAACGTTTTGGATACATCCGTCAAGGTCAGGAAAGACATGGTCACTACCTTCGGGCGCGTGCACGCCGCAAGAAATGCAATTGCATCGAACAGTAGCGAGCCAAAATCCCTGTCGCAAGATAACGATTCCGCGAAATGAGATAAATTTTATGATTATTTCGTTTGGCGGAATATTTAACCGATCGGCACGTGATTTCGTTTCGCATCACCGCCTCGGGACAATCCCTAACTTACGGCGAATAGTGGGTTTTTTTTCTTGTTTCGGTTAGGCAAGCCAGTTTTCAAGCAACGTCGGGTTACGCTAGTATTTCGTTTGACGGAATATTTGAGACTCTGATGAACACCTCCGATTCGCCCCGTGCGCCGAAGTCGTCGACGCTGGAAATCGCTGGCGCGGGCATTTTGCAACGCACCTTTGCCGTCATCCGTGCGCTGGGCGACGCCAAGCCCGAGGGTGAGCGCGTTACCCACATCGCCAAAGCCGTGGGCCTCAGTCAAGCGACGGTGCATCGAATTCTGCACGCGCTCATCGCGGAGCAGGTGGTGGAGCAGGACGAAACGTCCAAGCTCTACCGGCTGAGCATCGACTTCTTCGCGATGGCCGCGCAGGCCGGTAACCCGAGCGGCATGCGCACCCTTTGCCGCCCGTCGCTGCTGCGCCTTTGCGCGAGCCTCGGCGACACCATCTTCTTGCTCGTGCGCAGCAGCTTCGACGCCGTCTGTCTCGACATGTGCGAAGGCCCCTTCCCCATTCGTTCTTTCACCGGCGACATCGGCGGACGCGTGGCGCTGGGCGTCGGTCAGGGGAGTCTGGCAATTCTCGCCTTCCTGCCGGAAGCCGAGCGCGAAGAGATCATTCGTTTCAACGTGCCGCGGCTACGTGGCTACGGCGTGCTCGACGAGGTCTATCTGCGCACCGAGATCGAACGCGTACGTCAATTGGGCTATGCCGGCAGCAATAGCGGCGTGCTCGATGGCATGGCGGGAGTGGCGGTTCCTGTGTTCGACCGCACCGGGCATGCCGTCGCCGCACTGAGCGTGGGCACGCTGGCCGCGCGGCTGTCTCAGGATCGTCTGCCGATGGTCGTGGAATTGCTTCGGCGTCAGGCTGAATTGATCGGCCCGCAAACCAATCCGTTCGATGTGGCGATGCGCCGCCCGATGCACGGCCTCACACGCGCACTGACGACCGAGCCGCTGGCCTGACGCCGCCGAGAGTGCGCACACCGGGCAGGTAGCGCCGATCCGGTGAATCGCCGGGCCGGGTCGCATTTATTGATGGCCGAAAATGGCCAGCCGGGATCACGCACAACTGCGAGAATCGCGGGCGGGGTCCGGCAACACTCTCGCGCCCGGAAATTCCCACAACCTCATTGACTGCCGACCCCTTTGCGGAGACATGACATGGCATCAGGCGAACATCAGTACCGGATCGGCGTCGAGTGGACCGGCAATCAGGGCAGCGGTACGTCTGGCTATCGCGAGTACGGGCGCAATCACGAGATTCGCGCCGACGGCAAGCCGACGATCCCCGGCTCGGCCGATCCCGCCTTTCGCGGCGACGCCGCGCGCTGGAATCCCGAAGACCTGCTGGTGGCGGCCACAAGCGCTTGTCACAAGCTCTGGTATCTGCACCTCTGCGCCGAAGCTGGCGTGGTCGTCGAGCGATATGTCGACGATGCGATCGGCACCATGCTCGACACGGCGCAGGAAGGCCATTTCACGCGCATCCTGTTGCGCCCGCACGTTACGATTCGCGCCGGAGGCAACGCCGCGCTCGCGGCCGAACTGCATCATGAGGCGCACGCCAGGTGTTACATCGCCAATTCGGTCAACTTCCCCATCGACTGCGAGCCGCGCATCGACGTTCTGCCGGGCTAAGTCAGGCGGCGTCGACTCAATTAAGCCGCAAGCTGCTTGGCCAGCGCCGCATCGCGCTGCTGCGCCCGCGCAAACGACTCGCGGGCGCGAAAGCGTTCCACGTACGCCTTTACGGACGGCGTCTCCGGCACGAGCTTGAACTGCGTGAGGAAATGCATCGCATTGCCCCACAACGCGTCGGCCGCCGTGAACGACTCGCCCAGCCACCATGGACCGGCGTCCTGCGACAAATGCCGCTCAAGCGTCCACATAACCGAATCATAGTCGCCATACGGGGAGCGCGAGCGCTCGGCACTTTCGCGCCCGAGCGACTTGTCGACCACCGCCGGCTCGACACAAGAGCCGTAGAAGACCATCCAGCGCAGATAAGGCCCGCGACGCGGATCGCCCGGCATCGGCGCCAGCCCCTTCTCCGGATAGAGTTCGGCGAGATACATATAGACGGCCGCCTGTTCTGTGACGATCGCATCGCCGTGGCGGATCGCCGGCACCTTCCCCATCGGATTGAGATCGAGGTACTCAGAGCCGCGTTGCTCGCCGGTCGCGAAGCGCAGCAGTTGAAGATCGTGCTCCGCCTGCAGTTCATCGAGCAGCACGAGCACTCCCGAAGAACGGGTATTGGGAGCGTGAAAGAACGTAATGCGCCGGTCCGTCGTCATGTCGTGTCTCCAGTCCATCGTCTCGTGAAGTGCCGGTGGCCTTGGTTCGGCCGGAAACGCCCGGATCGCCGCCGTCACGTCATCGAAAATGTTACTTCATCGCCTCGGGCTCGGGCGAATTGTTCCCGGGGGGGCGGCCGCACCGGCGTCGAGCGTGTCGCTTGTCGGCGCATCGACCTGCTTCGCGCCCTAGGTTCGCGATGCACTCGGCGAGTGTCTCCGATGCGATAAATGCCGGTTCAACGTGGCGTGTTCCGCCTCAGTATAGGAGGCGCTTCCCCGCATAGCATGGGGACTCGACTAGGACGAACACATGAAATACTGCATTGGCATCTGATCCGGCACGCGCTCCCCGCACCGTGCCGTTTTGTACGGCCCGCAGTTCACCCTGCGGGCCGCCTTTTTCGAGTGTCGGCCTTCGTCGTGGGCACCATCGGTTTTTCCCGGCCGCGCTATCATGGCCGCCTGATATCACACCTCGTCTGCCGAATGCCCGCCATGACCGAACGCTTGCCCGTCGAACTTCCCAAAGCCTATCGCCTGCTTAACCATGGACCGACCGTTCTTGTGGGAAGTGCTCATGACGGACGCCGCAACGTCATGGCCGCCGCCTGGTCGATGCCGCTGGATTTCTCGCCGCCGAAAGTCGCCGTCGTCATCGACCGCAACACACTCACGCGCGAGTTGGTCGAAGCCTCCGGCGAGTTTTCGCTGAACGTGCCCGCGCGCGACATCGCCCGTGAAACACTGGCGGTCGGCTCGATCTCCGGGCGCGATACCGACAAGTTCGCCGACGGCACCGGCGTGCAGGCCTTCGATGGCTCACAAATCGCTGCACCGCTCATCGACGGATGCCTCGCGTGGCTCGAATGCCGCGTGATTCCCGAGCCGCACAATCAGGATCGCTACGATCTGTTCCTCGGCGAGGTCGTGGCGGCCTGGGCCGATCCGCGCGCGTTTCGCGACGGGCACTGGCAGTTCGAGCCCGGCGTGTCGCGCAGTCTTCATTACGTCGCCGGCGGTAACTTCTTCGCAACCGGCGAAGCATTCGAAGTCAAACCATGAGCCATTCTCTGCCCGCCGCAGACAACGCCGACCCCAAACGCGATGGCGCTCACGCCCTCACGCTCGCCGCTCGTGCCCTCTGGCGCACGAACGGTGCAATCGGTTCGATGCCGTCGCATTTGCCAAGCGCAGACAGGCGCGGCAGAATTGACGCCGCTAGCGACGCTTTCGACACGACCGGTGCCTGCGATGACAGGACCTGGGGAACGCCATCGTTCCCCCCCGGATCGCCCGCATCCCCCAAGCCGCCTGCAAAGTCAGCATCCCCATTCGGGCCGTTGCCGAACTCGCGGCCTGAGCCCTCGCCCGCAGCAATGCTGTCGTCCAACCGCCGGGCCTTGCCCGCTCGCCACGACATGACCGCCTCCGGAATCCATTCGTACGAACCGCTTGTACCCGCGTCCCTCTCACGGCTCGCGCCAACTGGCGGAGCAAGTCTCGACGAGGCGGAGCGTCTCGCGGCACTGCGCCGTTATGAGATTCTCGATACGCCGCCCGAGCCGGCGTTCGATCGCATCGTGCGGCTGGCCTCTCACCTGCTCGGCACGCCAATCGCACTCATCTCGCTGATCGACGAAACGCGCCAGTGGTTCAAGGCGCGTCAGGGCATCGATGCTGCGCAGACGCCGCGTTCGATGGCCTTCAGCGCGCACGCGATTCTCGACGACGACGTGCTCGTCGTGCCCGACGCGCGTGCCGACCGGCGCTTCGCCGACCACCCGCTGGTGACAGGAGAGCCGAACATCCGCTTCTACGCAGGCGCGCCGCTGCGCACGCCGGAAGGGCATCGTCTGGGCACACTGTGCGTGATCGACCGCCGGCCCCGCACGCTCGACGACGAGAAACGCGCCCTGCTCGCCGATCTGTCGGCGCTCGTCGTGGACGAACTCGAACTGCGTCGTGTCAACCGGGTGCTCGGCGACATGGCCATGCGCGACGGCCTGACCGGCGCGCTCAACCGCCGCGCCTTCCTCATGCAGGCCGAACGCCAGTTCGCTGCCGCCCGCGCGCAGCAACGGCGCCTGTCCGTGCTGATGCTCGACATCGATCATTTCAAGGGGGTCAACGACACCTGGGGGCATGCGATAGGCGACCGCGTCATCGCGGAGTTGACGCTGGTCTTGCGAGCAACGCTGCGCAAGGGTACTGTGATCGGCCGTCTCGGCGGTGAGGAATTCGCGGTACTGCTGCCCGAGGCCGATGCACAACGCGCGATGCAGGCGTCCGAGCGTTTGCTCACCGCCATCGGCAATGCCAGCGTGCCCGGGCCTAACGGACCGGTGCGCTTTTCTGCGAGCATCGGCATCAGCAGCCTCGCCATGGACGACGCCGATTTCGGCACGCTGCTCCAACGGACTGACCGAGCGTTGTATGCCGCCAAGCAGGCCGGCCGCAACCGCGCGGCGGTGCTGTAATCCCAACCCGCGACTAACGAAAGCGACGAGCACGATGGGTAAAAGCCGACTGGAAGCCTTCAGCGATGGTGTGATCGCCATCATCATCACGATCATGGTGCTGGAGATGAAAGCACCGCACGGCAGCGAACTGGCCGACCTCCTGCCGGTTGCGCCGACATTCCTCACCTACATCCTGAGTTACGTCTACGTTGGCCTGTACTGGAACAACCATCACCATCTTTTCCATGTCGTGCAGCGGGTCTCGGGCAGCGTGCTCTGGGCCAATCTGCACCTGCTTTTCTGGCTGTCGCTGGTCCCGTTCGTTACGCACTGGCTCGGCGAAAACCATTTCACCGCGTGGCCGACGGCGCTCTACGGCATTGTGTTGTTCATGGCGGCGATGGCCTATTACATCCTCACGCGAACCCTGCTGGCCGTGCATGAAGAAGGCGGTAACGCGAAACTCGCCACCGCCCTGGGGCGCGACGCCAAGGGCAAGCTGTCGGTGGTGGCCTACGCACTGGCCATCGGTCTGGCGTTCGCGGTGCCGGCTGTCTCGCTTGTACTGTACGCACTGGTCGCCGCCGTATGGCTGATTCCCGATCGCCGGATCGAGCACGTCCTCAGGTCGTGAGACGGCAGCGCACCCTCCGAACGATGCACGGCAACAGTCGACGGGCATCGGGTTTTTACGTAGTATCCGCTTCATCATGCAAAACGTAACTTTTGAACTCACGGGCGAATTCGTCGCCCTGAACGACTTGCTCAAGCTCACCGGTCTCGTGGATTCGGGCGGCGCGGGCAAAGTCATGGTCGCCAACGGCGTAGTCAGCGTCGACGGCCAGATCGAGACCCGCAAAACCTGCAAGATCCGCGCCGGCCAGACCGTTTCGGTCGACGGCGTGCGAATCCGCGTCAAGGCAGCCTGACGCCGACGCGCCGCTCGCGGCCTCCCGCCCCCACCCGCTGTCGTGTTGCCTGCCCCGGCAAGGCGTCGCCGTCCGACGCTCTCCCGGTTTCTCCCATGTGAGCCTGCTGTCGCAGGTCGCTATACTTGAAAGCGTTTTGGCGTGTCAGCTCAAGTCACCCCCGACAATGATCGAAGGACGTCCGAGGAGGCCCTTGCGATGGTCGTGCCCGGTTCACCGTCCGCCACCGGCACCACACCGGCCCCTGGGCGCGAAGCGCTGCTAGCGGCGCTCGACCGCTCGCTGGGCATGCTCACGCTCACGCCGGACGGCATCATCGTCGACGTCAACGACAAGCTGCTGGGCGTGTTCGGCTACGCGCGCGCCGACCTGATTGGCAAGCCGCACACCATGCTGTGCGAACCGGGCGACGCCACCTGCGGCGACGCCCTCGCCCAAGTCATCAGCACCCAACGCTCGCACACCGGACAAGTGCGCCGCCGTCGTCACGACGGCGAAGCCATCTGGCTCGAAGCGACCTACAACCCGGTATTCGACGACACCGGCAAGCTCGCCTTCGTCATCAAGCTCGCAGTGGATGTGACCGCCCGCGTGGAGCGTCAGGCGGCCGACGACGCGCGCCTCCATCTGCTGTCGCTCGGCGTCGACGAGACCGACAACGCCGTGCTCATCACCGATGCGCACGGCTGCGTGCGCTATATCAACGCAGGCTTCACGCGCATGCTGGGTTACGCCGCGAGCGAGGTGATCGGCCAGTCCGTCCACGTCCCGTCCGGCCAGTTTGGCGCGACACATGTGGGTGAGCGCTCCGATGGCTCATCGGCC
Source organism: Pandoraea sp. SD6-2 (assembly GCF_000389825.1). NCBI lineage: Bacteria > Pseudomonadati > Pseudomonadota > Betaproteobacteria > Burkholderiales > Burkholderiaceae > Pandoraea > Pandoraea sp. SD6-2. The sequence continues at coordinate 49,110 of NZ_KB944451.1, forward strand.
ATCGACGTCAGGCAGGCGCTTGCAGACTGTCTCGTCGCCGCCAGCGGCGGCCGAAGCTGTCACTGCGAAGTGCTCGTACGCACGGCGCAACATCATCCGCTGTGGGCCTCGGTCGTGACGAACCCGATTCTCGATGCGAACGGCAAGCTCCTCAACGCCGTGGTGCTGTTCACCGACATCACGCAATCGAAGATCCAGGAAGTGCTGCAACACAAGGCGCTCGCCGCGATGGTGCGCGATGCGCCGCTCGCAGAAGTGCTCACGCTCATCTGCCGGGAACTGGAGCAGATCGCCCCCGAGGTTCTGGCCTCAGTCGTGCGGGTCGATGCCGAGGGCCGGTTGCGCCCCCAGGCGGGGCCGAGCTTGCCCGCGCCGTATCACCAGATCATCGACGGCATCGCCATCGGGCCGAATGTGGGCACCTGCGGCACGGCGGCCTTTCAGGCACGGCCAGTGATCGTGACCGACATCGCGAACGACCCGCGTTGGGCCAACTTCCGTAGCATGGCTGCCGAATTCGGGCTGGCCGCGTCGTGGTCCATGCCGATCATCGCGAACGACGGACGTGTGCTCGGCGTACTCGCGTTCTATTACCGTACGGTGCGCGGCCCGGACGCCCTGCATGAACGGCTCGTCGACGTGTGCGTACATCTGTGCAAGCTGGCCTTCGAGCGGGATGAATCGCGCACGCGCATCCGTCAACTGGCTTTCTCGGACAGCCTCACCGGTCTGCCCAATCGAAGCATGCTCGGCGTGCTCGCCGCCCAGGCCATCGCCAGCGCAGACGAGCTGAACACGCGCATGGCCGTCATCTTCATCGATCTGGATCGCTTCAAGCAGATCAACGACTCGCTGGGCCATCAGGCGGGTGACGTGCTGCTGCGCACGATCGCCCAGCGCCTGCGACGCTCGCTACGCGGCGCGGATATCGTCGCGCGCTTGTCGGGCGATGAGTTCGTGGCTGTGCTCACGGAGTGCGACCCCGAACGGCTCGATATCGCCATCGAACGCATGCGCAGCGCGCTGACCGCACCGTGCCAGATCGATGGCGTGACGCTCGTGCCTTCGGGCAGTTTCGGCATCAGCCTGTATCCGAATCACGGCAAGGCGTTCGACCTGTTGCTGCAACGCGCCGACATGGCGATGTATCAGGCGAAGATGACCAGCCCGGGCAGCGCGCGCTTCTATAACGAAGACATGAACATCCACGCGCAGGAGCGGCTCGAGCTGGAGACCGCCATGCGCGACGCCCTGCGGCGCGGGAAACTCCAGCTCTTCTACCAGCCGCAAATCAATCTGCTCGACGAATCGGTGTACGGTGCCGAGGCGCTGACCCGCTGGACGCATCCACTGCACGGCGAGGTATCGCCGTCGCGCTTCATTGCCTTGGCTGAAGAATGCGGGCTGATCGGCGAACTGGGTATGTGGACGTTGCGCGAGTCATGCCGTCAACTGGCGGATTGGCGGCGGCGCGGTGTGGGCATTCAAAATGTGTCGGTCAACCTCTCACCGACCAACTTCCACGATCACGACCTGCCGCGCATGATTGCCGAGACACTCGCCGATCATGGATTGCCCCCCTCCTGCCTGGCCATCGAGATCACGGAAAGCGTACTGATGGACCACAATCCGAGCACGCTGCGCATCATCGACGAGGTCCACAGCATCGGCGTGCGTCTGTCGCTGGACGACTTCGGCACGGGTTACTCGAGCCTGAGCTACCTGCGCCGGCTGCCGGTCTCGGAACTGAAACTCGACCGCAGTTTCGTGCACGACATCACGCGCGACGAGACGGTGCGTGCCCTGACCAGCGCGATCATCAGCATCGGGCGCAATCTGCATCTCACGGTGGTGGCGGAAGGCGTGGAAGACGAAGCCCAGCGGGATCTGCTCGTCGCTCAGGGCTATCGCGTGGCACAGGGGTATCTGTTCTCCCCCGCGCTGTCGGCGGGCGACCTCGAACATTGGCTCGAACGGTGGTCGGCACGACAACGCGCCCCGAATCCCGTAGCCTCCTGAATCACGGCGCGAGGCCCAGCTCCATCTGGTGCAGCGCCGTCTCGATGGCCTGACTCTGTTCGGCGTTGAGCAAGTCGGCCGCAATACTTGTCTGGCGGCGATAGATCATCTCGCCATAGACGTCTGCCAGCGCGCGCGCCGACTGACACAGCGACCAATGACTATCGGCGGCCTGATGGCCCGTCCAGTAGTTGATCGCCTGCTCGATTTCGGCGATGGAATAATTGGCTTTCATGAGAGGTTCTGTCTCGCCGTGGAGTTGAATACTGTAATTATATACAGCACCTGGGAACGCTGAAAATCGCATTGCGTTGCACTCTGCACATGGCCCGATTCTCAGGCGCGCGTTTCGGAACTGCAACACTTGATGCGGAGCAAACTGGACACGCGTTCCGCAAGACATAAAAAATCAATAAAAATCATAAGTTTACGAATTCCGGCACGATATTGGCTTGAGGGTCCGGGAAACGCCGTGCAGCGGTTTGCGATGCTCGCGCTGCACAGGTATCCCCATGATCGCCCCGACGGAGCCAGCCATGCCGCCGAGACACGCCACACCCCAGATGCTGCCCGCTCTGCACGTTGCCGCGCCGCTACGGTACGGTCTCATTGCGTTCTGTCTACTCATCGCACCCGGCTTCGCTCGCGTCCGCGCGCAATCGATGCCGCCAACCGTCACTGCCCCCACCGATCCGTTTCATCAACCGTGTGTTGCCATCCATGCCACACCGGATGCGCACGGCAGACCTCGCCTCTTCACGCTGCCGGGCGTCGTCGCACCGATGGCAGCGGCAAACGCCATCGTCCGCAAGCAATACATCGACCTCGACGACCACTGCGCGATGCCCCCTGCCTTCGCGCCGACGCGTGACACCGACTCGACGAACGTCTGGTATGTGGGCGCCCCCGCCGATGACAGGCACGCCACCTCACGGCACTCCGGTACAAGCGCCTTGCACGGCCTCATGTCCTGAGCGGCGGCGGATGACGTTTGTTATGCTGCGTCTTTCGCGTGCATCTCTGACTTAACGCCTCGCACGCCCAGATTTTCCGGAATCTCAATGCCCGCCAATACGCCTGATACCCCCACCCCGTCCGACAAGTCGCGTCACGCCAAACCGGCACCGGCCAACGTCACACCGCCGCCGCCCGGCGCCGTGCCACTCGCCTGGGTCGGATTGCTAGCCGCCGCCGCGTGGGTGCTCAAAAGCCCGCATCCTACGTGGGGCGTCGGTGTCCTGTGCCTTTGCGCCGGGCTGATTTCGTCGTTCGGCGCGCGCCGCCGGGGTCGCATGCCGTGGCCCGCATTCTTCACGGGGCTGTTGCCCGTGGGTGTCGCGCTCTTCTTTGCGCTGCTCATGCTGCGTCCGCTATTCCGGTGACAGTTCACGGGCGAGTCACAGGGCTGACACCGTCAGGCGACAAAGCGTGCATCGATGAGTTACCCACAGCTTCTGTGGATAACCCACTGGATAACCCGGCGAGACCCCTCCGAAACGCCCGCTACCACAGGCTGTCAAGAGGATTGCCCATTTCGTCATCAGCCTTGGATAAATTTTTTACACTTGACGTTTTGCCCCGCTTCTGTGCGGAGATGTCATGGCTTTGACATGGCGCAATCCGGCGGGAAATGACCCGCCGGACTGCCCGAAAACATGAGGTTTCTCGCCAAGGGCAGGGTTCGCAGTGCAAGCGAATCGGCCTATGATGGAGTCACGCGATACCTCGCCATGCATGACTTGAGACCCCTCGCAGGGTCTGCGGCTCAGCGGCCGTCTCGCTTTTCAGTGACTTCGGGAGAACCGTCTCGTATGACCCAATCCGACAAACCGTCCGTTACTTCATCCTCGCCTGCCGACGCCCCGCTTACCGAGGCCGAGCGCGTCCATCTGGACGATCTGCTCGCGCATCACTCGGTCACCGAAACCGTTGATCGCGCCTCCGTCATCGACCTGATCAAAGCGCTGCGCTCGCCCGAGGTGAAAACGCCGGAAGACCGCGAGCGTGTGGTCAAGGAAAGCCGGCTGTGGCGGGAGGTGTCGCATCGCGATACCGCCATGTCGCTGCTCAATTCGCTTGCACAGATGGCGCCGATCTTCCTCAACCAGATTCACTGGTAAAAGCTGTCGCGCCGGTCTCCGCCGGCGCGCGCCCTCCTTTTTTTCTTCCGCGGCGCCCTTCCGCGCCACAAAGCTTCCCGTCAATTGATCTGGATTAACTTTGCGTGCGAACCATCGCCCGCGAGCAGGACGCTGTCCGATACGTGCCTTACAATGCGGGTCGCCCAAGCTTTCCCTGTTGATCCGACACCATGACCACCACGCTGGACACCCCGATCGAATTCAAGAGCTGGATCTGCCTGATCTGCGGCTGGATCTACAACGAAGCCGAAGGCGCACCGAATGACGGCCTCGCCCCCGGCACCCGATGGGTCGACGTGCCCGCTGACTGGCGCTGCCCCGAGTGCGACGTTTCGAAGGAAGATTTCGTGCTGTCGGAGTTCTGAGTCTGACAGCCGCGATAGGTTTGATGCCGGGTTCAAGCTGGTTTGGCGCTCGTGCTGCGGGCAAAGCCGCCGGCACGGCATCAGTGATGCCAGCCCCATCCCCGACCTCGGCCGCGCCAGCCACGGTCGTAGCCGCCCGACACGCCGAAGGTGACCACCGGCGCGGGCACGACATAGCCGGGCGCGTATCCCGCATCGTAGCCCGGCGCATAGCCATAATTGTCGTAGTAGCCGTACGCCGGTGAGCCGTACGGCACGGCAACACAACCGGCCATCATCACGACGACAGCCGTGCCGCCGGCCAGCATAAGTAAGCGTTTCACGATAAAACCTCCCGCATGAGTCATTCGAGTCTCGCGCGGAGAGATTGACGCCGGATCTTCGGCATGTCATCGATCGTCACCGCGCCTGCCTGACTCGTTAGACAAGCGAGTTTCCATGAAATGCGCGGTGAAGTGGCCCTTCTTTGGTTACCAAACGTGACATTGGTAACGTCGATGGAATATCGCGCGCTGGCAGCTCTTGGCCGGCACCGGGGCCTCACCTCTCGAATCAGAACACCCAGCAGCGGTCGCGACCGGCACGCTTGGCGCGATACAACGCCATGTCGGCCCGCTCGATCATGTTCATCGGCGAATCGCCTTCCTGCCACTCGGTAATGCCGAAACTCGCCGAGAAGCGCAGCGGCGGTTCGCTGCCCTCAAGCGATTCGCGCTTACAGCGCTCGCGGATGCGGTCCGCCACGCGTAGCGCATCGCGCTCGCTGGCTCCCGGAAGCAGAATCGCAAATTCCTCACCACCGATGCGACCGATCAGATCGTCACCCCGCAGCGTCGACGAACACACGAGCACAAAACGGCACAGCACCTGATCGCCAATGGCATGCCCGTAGGTGTCGTTGATCGACTTGAAGTGATCCAGATCGGCCACGATGAGGCTCATCGGGTCATGCTTGCGTTGCACCCCTTCCAGTAACTGATCGAAGCGATGGAAAAAGTAACGGCGCGTGAGGCTTCCGGTCAATTCGTCGTAACTGGCTTCGAACGCCAGTTGGTTGTTCACCGCGCGCAGCTCCTCGTTCGACAGGCGCGTCTCGCGATGCTTCACACGCTCGCGCCAGTAGGTCCATCCGGCGAGCGCCACGATAACGACACCCCCCAGATAGAGCAGGAAACACAACGCGAGGTCTTTGGCGTGCTGCCGGGTAAGCGCTTCCCAGGCGTCGACCTGTTCCACGGCGTAGACGATCAGATCGTTGCTCGAGCTTGGGCGCGACGTGATGACAAAGGGCTTGCGGAACTCGTCGAACTCCGACATCCGGTCGAGCAAGTCCTGCGGCACCCAGGCATTCGAGCGGCCAGGCGCTCGCTTGAACTGCGAGATCGGCATGCGCGCGAAGTCGTTGCGCTGGTACAGCGCCAGACGCTCGGCATCGGACAGCGACCCGACCTTGCCGTCCAGCATGAAGCGATTCTCGAAGCGCGGGTCGTTCGCCATGATGACCACGCCGTTGCCGTCGGTAACGAACGACTCGCCGCTGCCCACCCAATGACGCAGGCGCGTGAGTCCGATCTTGGTCATCACCACACCGATCAGAACACCATCGCGATACACGGGAGCGCTGAAATACAGGCCGGGCGCCTGAGGCTCCCAGCCTGCGGCGTAGCTCTCGAAACGCGCGCCCAATAGCGCATTGGTGACGTACGGCATATCGGCCACCGACTGGCCGATGGGCGACGGCGTATCACGGAAATTACTCGCAGCCGCGCATACGCCGCGCGTGTCGATCACCCAAACCCGATCGACGCCAAAGTATCCCTGAGCTCCCCTCAGAAATTCGTTGGCACGGGCCACGACCTCGGCGTCTGCGACGCCGCCGCGCGCCGGGCGCAGGACATCACGCAGCAGATCCACCTCGGCCAATGTTGAGGGAATGGCCCGCACCATCGCCAGATCCGTATTGATCGCGTGAATCATGCCGTCGGCGACCCGGTCGGCCACCGTTTGAGCGGCGTCGACACTCTGTGCGAGCTTGTCGCCGACCAACGACGTGGCAGTCCTGTCCGCCGCAACCCAGCAGGCGACCAGCACGCCGACCGAGACGCAGACGGCATAAAGCCAATGCTTTATCCTCATCCGAAAATCAAACGCTCGTTCTAATATTCTTATACTTCTTACGTTGGCAAAGCATCCACCTCTTTCGAGTCGCGTCTCTGTCTATTCCCCGGACAGAAGCTCTGGTCGCGACTGGCATCTCTAGTGCCGGCAAATTCCCGCCAATTCTGATTTGCGCGTCGAACTCTTTTCCTCGTTCCGGATCCCTGGCTTGTCGCGCCCCGAGCCCTCGGATCCTGGCTACCTCGCATTGTCCACCCCGACAATTGCAAGCTGTTGACAACCTGCCGCCCTCACCTCTGAGCGTTGCTGGCTACGGCGCGCAGCCATGCGCACGCACCGTTGGACATCATCGCGAAGACCGGATAATTCTATAGCACTCCGACGATGAATCCGCAGGAAAAACCGACAGACGGTCGATTTATTGCGAGCGCCTATTTAATCTATTAATTAGCCGAATATATTCTTTTCGTTTACGACCGTTTCATTGGCAAATACCGAAACGGGAGACTACCGAATCGAGCAGTTCGATTTCCACCGGCCGGGAAAACAAATAGCCCTGCGCGCACAGTGGCACGAAATGGCGCAGCCAATCCAGTTGCCGCTCGTTTTCCACACCTTCGACGATCAATTCGATGCCCAACGAGCGCGCAATGTTGACGATGTTCGAAATCATGAGACACGATCGTGACGAATCGGGAATCGACTCCACGAAAGAACGATCGACCTTGAGCGTATCGACAGGAAAGCGCGTCAGATAGGACAACGACGAGTAGCCGGTACCAAAGTCGTCCAGCGCGATACGCACGCCCGCTCGTTTGAATTGCTCGATCTTCATTTCCACGAGCGCCGGATTCTTGATCATCACCGACTCGGTGATTTCCAGTTCAAGGCGATTCGGCTCAATCTCATATTCCTTCATGAGGCGCTCGACAAGCTCACCAATGTCGCCGCGCCAGAACTGCACCGACGAGACATTCACGGCAAGCCGCAGCGACGCCATCGGCGTGCCGCGCCATGCTTTCAGTTGACGGCACGCCTGCGTCAGCGCGAACTCGCCGATCGCTACGATCTGCCCGGTCGTCTCGGCCAACGGGATGAACTCGCCCGCGCTCAGCACGCCGCGCTCCGGGTGACGCCAGCGAATCAATGCCTCCGCGCCGCGCACGCAGTCGGCCTCGAGCGCCACGACGGGCTGATAGGCGAGGAAGAACTCGCCGTTGGCCAGCGCCTGCTCCATCTGGCGCTCCCACACGACAAGCTGATGGGCCTGGTATGTCATCTGCTGTGTATAGACACGCACCACGCTCTTGCCGGCTTCCTTCGCCGAGTACATGGCGAGATCCGCCTTCTTGATGAGATCCTCCTCGGTCTCGTCGGCCTTGGACCAGAACGTCACACCAATACTCGCGTGCAGCGCAAACGACGTGCCGTCGGCCACCATGGGCGCCTTGAGGGCGGCAAGCAGCATCTCGCCGAGGGGTTCGGCTTGCACCGCTGCATCGTCATCTTCGAGCAACACCATGAACTCATCGCCAGCAAAACGGGACAGCATGGCGCCCGGCGGCATGCGTGGCGCGAAGCGCTCGGCCACCTGGCGGATGATCTCATCGCCCTGCGCGTGGCCCAACGTATCGTTCACGCTCTTGAAGTTGTCGAGATCGATGTGAAGCAACGCAACCTTGCCGACCCGATCGGGATCGGCCAATGCGCGTCGTAGCGACTGCATCAACGCATAGCGGTTGGGAAGTCCGGTAAGCGCGTCGTACGAAATCAGACGCGTGAGTTGCTGGTCGCGGCCGATGAGTCGCTGCATTAGGTAAGCAATGAGCGCGAAGAACACAACGAGCGCGACCGACACGAAAGTCGCCATCGTCAGATACACGCGCTCCACGTGCCGGTACTCGGCCAGTCCCTCGTCCACCGACAAGCCGACTTGCACCGCCAGCGGATAGTCGCGCAGATGATGGTACGCCACGATGCGCTCGATGCCGTCGATGGGATCTCGCTGGACGCCGGAGTTACGTTGCTCAGTCGCGAAAGGCGGCAACTCCCCCATGCCGGTAATCGCCACGCTCGCACCGGTGCTGCGCGCGAGCAGCGCACCGTCATCGGCGATCACGGCGATCTGTCCGAATTGGCCGAGCACGGCATTCGTGTAGAAATCGGCGGTGAAGTAACTCGGCTCCTGCGACACGACGACCACGCCTGCGAAGCTGCCGTCGGGGTTGTTCAGTCGCCGGCTGAACTGGAGAACCCACTTGTGCGAGACGCGACCGAAGACCGGATGGCTGATGTATAGGCCGTCGCTCGCGGTATCCAGATGCACCCGGAAATGCTCCCGGTCGGCAATGTTCACTCCGGTGCTACCGGGCATCGTTGCCGCGATGACGTCGCCCTTGGCATCGGCCACACTGACCAGCACCATGAAACGATCCGTGACGATCCCTTCGGTCAGCGTGCGTGTCAGATCAAAGCCGCCACGACGTCGCTCGTACTCGTACTTCACGAACCGGGTGATCTGATCGACTTGACGGATAGCACGCAGCGTCTGCTGCTCCAGCGCAGTGGCCACGGTCGATGCCGAGGCGGCCGTATCGCGCAGAACGGCATTGTGCTCGATCGAGATGCGCCAAAGCACAGCGGTCCAGACGAGGACCAGAATCAGGAAACCGAAAATCAGAATCGCGCCAATTGCGCGATAGGACGTAGCCCAACGCCAGCGCCGTGCCCCCGTCGTGCTCGGTTCCGCCATAGATCGAGATCCTTTCAGCCTTCGCGCCCCCGCGCAGAAGGTCGATGTTGGCCCGGTTATCAATAGGATCCAGCGGGCGTCACTGACGGACGCCATCGTTTTCGGCAAGTGTAAGGCAAGCGCAGCGCCCCCGGAAGTCGTTCGACATCCCCTCAACCGGGGGATGTATCGCGCTCATCATGCCAGACGAACACGGCCCTGCCCATCCAACGGGGCCATATCTCGGATTACGGACAATTCGCCCCCCACTGCATTAGGAGAATCCCGAGGTACGAGGCCGGCCTGCCAAATGGCCCGACAGGCCGCGGCGCCTTGCGGAGTGACAAATGGCTCGGGAAACGCTGAAAAAGAAGAGACGCGTCAGTCTTCGACGTGCCACGTGCTCATGACTTGAGCAGATCAAGGAGGGATTCAAGTCTACGGCGTAAGTCGGCAACGTCAAGCACAGCGTGGACTTCGGCCGCCGTTGGCGCGCCGCCTTCTGCGGTAGCACCGCCCGACGCACGAGCGCCACGCGGCGAGTCGGCTTCGAGGCGGTTACGGGCACCATTGATGGTAAAGCCCTGCTCATAGAGCAACTCCCGGATACGCCGGATCAGCAGGACTTCATGGTGTTGGTAGTAACGGCGGTTACCGCGCCGCTTGACCGGGCGCAGTTGCGTGAACTCCTGCTCCCAATAGCGCAGTACGTGCGGCTTGACACCACACAGCTCGCTCACCTCACCAATGGTGAAGTAACGCTTGGCGGGAATCGGCGGCAAGGCAACGTGATCCATCGCGGCGTTGGCGGAATCGGACGACGGTTAGACTGCGGACGAAAAAACCAACGGCCGCCACAGAAGCGGCGGCCGGGATTTACTTGCTCACCGCGCCAGATTCGACGATCGACTTGAACTTCTGGCTGGCGTGGAAGGTGACGACGCGACGTGCGGCAATCGGAATGGCCTCGCCGGTTTTCGGATTCCGACCTGGCCGTTGCGGCTTGTCGCGCAACTGGAAGTTACCGAAGCCGGACAGTTTGACGCTGTCACCCGACTCAAGCGCGTCGCGGATCGATTCGAAAAACGCCTCGACCATATCCTTCGCTTCACGCTTGTTCAGACCAACGTGCTCGAAGAGCAACTCGGCCAGTTCGGCCTTGGTCAGCGTCGGCGCCTCGGTCGAGACCTCGTTCACTTCGCCGCGCCCCAGCGCGATGCGCTGCGCCGCGAGCATGGCTTCAAATTCACCAGGATTCATTTCGTTCATACGTCCCACGCGATGGCGATGACAGTGCGATGGTCTACTCGCAACCGGATCTTTTACTGAGTTTTCAGGCGCGCAAACGTGCGCCAAACCCTTCTACCCGTTGTACCAGTGCGTTAATGGCGCCCTGGACCGTCTCGTCCTGCAACGTACCCGAGGGGTCTTGCAGAGTAACACGAAATGCCACGCTTTTGTCCTGCGCACCAAGCGAGCCCGACGCGGCGCCAGCCTTCGGCCGGAACTCGTCGAACAACCGTACCGATTGCACCACGCTGCATGCCGGATCGTCGTCACGCGCGGCCAGCATGGCGTCAAGCAGCCCTTGCACCGGCTGCGCCTGATCGACCACGAGTGCGATATCGCGCGTGACCGGCGGGAACTTCGAGATGTCCTCGTAGCTCGCGACATCACGCACGAAAAGTGCCTCTGCCTCGATCTCGAATAGCACCGGCGCCTGCGGCAAATCGTACTTCTGCTGCCAACGCGGGTGCAACTCGCCAATGAATCCGACGCGCTTGCCGCCGACCTCGATCGCCGCACTGCGTCCCGGGTGCAACGCCGGGTGCTCAGCCTTCACAAAGCGCGCCGTACGCGGCGACAACAGCGCCTCGAGATCGCCCTTCACGTCGAAGAAGTCGACCTGACGCGTTGCAGCACCCCATTGCTCTTCGAGCACCGGACCGTACGCCAGCGCCGCCACCGTGACCGGCTGACGGTAACCGCCAACGCTCAGTTCACCCGAGGCCACCGTGCTGTCACGATGGTACGTGCGGCCGATTTCAAACACACGAACGCGCGATGCCTTGCGATTCAGGTTGTAGCGGGTAGTCGCGATCAGGCTACCGATGAGCGTCGAGCGCATCACCGCGAGGTGACTGGCGATCGGATTGAGCAGCTTGATGGGGTTGTCGTTACCGGCGAAGTCCGCTTCCCACTCGACATCGACAAAGCTGAAGCCGACCGTCTCGTGGTAATCGCGCGCGGCCACGGCATGGCGCACGGCATGTTGCGAACGACGGCCTTCCTGCGTCGGACGCATGGCGCTCGCAGCAACCGGCGGATTGGCCGGAATACGATCAAAACCGTAAATGCGCGCAATTTCTTCGATCAGATCTTCTTCGATCTCGATGTCGAAGCGATACGACGGCGGCGTGACGTCGAACACACCGTCTTGCAAGGTGAACGGCAGACCGAGACGCGTGAAAATGGCGCTCATCTCCTGCTCGGAGACCGGCACGCCCAGAATCTTGATGGCACGCGCGACACGCATCTTCACCGGCTGGCGCTCGGGCAACTTCGCGACCTGATCTTCAAGCGGCCCCGCCTGGCCACCGCAGATCTCGAGCACCAGTTGCGTGGCGCGCTCAAGCGCACGCACGTTGCCTGCGAAGTCGACGCCACGCTCGAAACGATGCGACGCGTCGCTGGTGAAGTTGTACTTGCGCGCACGGCCCTGAATCGCCTGCGGGAAGAAAAACGCACCTTCGAGGAAGATATTCTGCGTTTCCAGACCCGCCTTGGTCGAGTCGCCGCCCATGATGCCGGCAAGGCCGATCGGGCCGCTGGCGTCGGTAATGGCGAGCACGCTCTCGTCGAGCGTCACGGTCTGTTCATTGAGCAACTTGAGCGTCTCGCCCGCACGGCCGAAGCGCACGTCGATCCCGCCTTGCAGACGGTTCAGATCGTAGACGTGCAGCGGTTGCCCCAGTTCGAGCATCACGTAGTTGGTGATATCGACCAACGCGGAAATGCTGCGCTGGCCGGCGCGCTCAAGGCGCTCCACCATCCAGCGCGGCGACGCAGCGGCAGCGTTCACGTGACGAATGATGCGGCCACCGAAACGTCCGCAGCCTTCCGGCGAACTGATACGTACCGGCAACGTATCGGCGATCGTTGCCACCTGCGCGCCCTGCCCCGGCAGATCCTTGAGCGGTGCGCCGGTGATCGCGGCGACTTCACGGGCGATACCGAGCAACGACAGACAATCCGCCTTGTTCGGCGTGAGCTTGACGACAAATACCGTGTCGTCCAGATCGAGATACTCGCGGATGTTCATGCCGACCGGCGCATCTTCCGGCAGAATCATCAGGCCGGCGTGGTCTTCCGAGAGCTTCAGCTCACGTGCCGAGCACAGCATGCCGAAACTCTGCACACCGCGCAACTTGCCGATCTTGATCTGGAACGGCGCACCGCCGGCTTCGGCCGGGGGCAACGCAGCGCCAACGGTCGCACACGGTACCTTGATGCCAGGTGCCACGTTCGGCGCGCCGCACACGATGGTGAGCGTCTCGCCAGTGCCGGCGTCGACCTGACAAACATTCAGACGATCAGCATCCGGATGACGGGCGACTTCGAGCACCTTAGCCACCACCACACCTGTAAAAGGCGGGGCGACCGGGTCGGTTTCCTCGACTTCGAGCCCGGACATCGTCAGGGCATGCGCCAACGCGTCCGTCGACAAATCCGGGTCGACCAGGGTACGCAGCCACGATTCAGAGAATTGCATGGATCAGTTCGCTCGCAGTTAAGTCTTCACTTCCGAAAGCCCGGTGGCAGCGGCTTCGCGCGCCAGCCCGGGGCCATCGGCATCGATTACATGAATTGGCGCAGGAAGCGCAGGTCGTTCTCGTAGAACAGGCGCAGATCCTGAACGCCGTAGCGCAGCATCGTCAGACGCTCAAGCCCCGAGCCGAAAGCAAAGCCGATGTAACGCTCCGGGTCGAGCCCCATATTGCGCACCACTGTCGGATGCACCTGCCCCGAGCCCGAGATTTCCAGCCACTTGCCGGCGTTCTTGCCGGTTTCGAACTGCATGTCGATTTCGGCCGACGGCTCCGTGAACGGGAAGTACGACGGACGGAAACGCACCTGAATGTCGTCGCGTTCGAAGAACTTGCGCAGGAAATCGGTGTACACGCCCTTCAGGTCGGCGAAGCTGATGTCTTCGGCAATCCACAAACCCTCGACCTGATGGAACATCGGCGAGTGCGTAGCATCGGAGTCGACGCGATACGTGCGCCCCGGCGCGATCACCTTGATGGGCGGCTTGTTCATGCGCGCGTAGCGCACCTGCATCGGGCTCGTGTGCGTGCGCAGCAGCAGCGGCTTGCCGGCATCGTCGTTACCATCGACGTAGAAGGTGTCCTGCATCGAGCGCGCCGGATGGTTCTCCGGGCTGTTCAATGCAGTGAAGTTGAACCAATCGGTTTCGATTTCGGGGCCGTCGGCCACGTCAAAACCAATGGAACGGAAAATTTGCTCAACGCGCTCCCAGGTATTGAGCACGGGATGCAGGCTGCCAGCACCCAGGCCTCGGCCGGGCAACGTGACGTCGATGGCCTCGGCGGACAGGCGCGCGTCGAGCAGCGCATCGGCCATGGCCTGGCGGCGCGCCTGCAGGGCGCCTTCGATCTGTTGCTTGGCCGCATTGATCCGTGCGCCTTCGCTCTTGCGCGCTTCGGGATCGAGCTTGCCGAGGCCTTTGAGCAACTCGGTCAGTTGGCCGGTCTTGCCGAGAAAGCGGGCTTTCTCGTTTTCCAGCGCGGCGGCGTCGGGAGCGGCGGCGAACGCACGCTGCGCTTCGCTGACGATAAGTTCCAGATCCATATGCTACAGACTCAAGTTAGGCGGTCGGGATGGCCGCATGGACAAGCGAAAAACAAAAGGGGGCTCCGATGAGAGCCCCCTCCTGGCGAATGGCGCGCGGTAAAACGCGCTATACGCTATTTACAGCTTAGGCTGCGACGGCGGCTTTCACCTGAGCGACAATCGCGGCAAACGCCGGCTTGTCGTTGATGGCCATGTCGGACAGCACCTTGCGGTCGAGTTCGATCGAGGCCTTCTTCAGACCAGCGATGAACACGCTGTAAGTCATACCGTGCTGACGCACACCTGCATTGATACGCGCAATCCACAAAGCGCGGAACACGCGCTTCTTGTTGCGGCGATCGCGATAGGCGTATTGCCCAGCGCGCATGACCGCTTGCTTGGCGATGCGGAAGACGTTATTGCGGCGGCCGCGGAAACCCTTGGCTGCAGCGATGACTTTCTTATGGCGGGCCCGTGCGGTGACCCCACGTTTGACTCGAGGCATGTTTCTCTCCTATCTAAGTCGGGGTTTAAGCGAAGGGCAGCATTGCGCGTACGGAGTTCAGATCAGACTCATGAACGCCGACGGCACCGCGCAGGTGACGCTTATTCTTGGTGGTCTTCTTCGTCAGAATGTGACGCTTGAAGGCCTGACCACGCTTGACGGTACCGCCAGGACGCACGCGAAAGCGCTTCTTGGCACCGCTCTTGGTTTTCATCTTAGGCATGAAAAACTCCGAGTTTTTAACATGATCACAGGTGTGACGCCAAAATCGCGCCCCTTGTAGAACCCGGGATCACTTGTGTTCAGGGCCTAACTGCACCCTGCATCGCTGTCACGCCCTTACGGGCGATGACGGCAATTCCTTACCACCCGGCGGTGTCGCTCGACACCGCCACGGCATTACTTCTTCTTCGGCGCGATGACCATGATCATCTGACGGCCTTCCATCTTCGGCATCTGTTCCGGCTGACCAACCTCTTCGAGATCGGACTTCAGACGTTCCAGCATACGAGCGCCGATTTCCTGGTGGGCCATCTCACGACCGCGGAAACGCAGCGTGATCTTGGTCTTGTCACCGTCTTCGAGGAACCGCTTCAGATTGCGCAACTTGACGTTGTAGTCGCCGTCGTCGGTGCCAGGCCGGAATTTGACTTCCTTGATCTGAACAACCTTCTGCTTCAGCTTGTTCTCGTGCGCTTTCTTCTGTTCCGAGTACTTGAATTTGCCGTAATCCATCAGACGGCAAACCGGCGGATTCGCGGTCGGCGCAATTTCCACCAGATCGACATCAGCCTCTTCGGACAGACGGAAAGCCTCTGCCAGTTTCACAATGCCAAGTGGCTCATTGTCGACGCCATTTAGACGCACTTCAGGCGCTGTAATTTCGCCGTTAATGCGATGCGACTTATCGGTAGCGATGTTGCATATCCTCGAAAAAAGTCAAAAATTTAGCCGCGCTGTCCGACAGGCGTTATTGGAACGTCGCGCAATCCTGCGCAAGGCGTTCGATGAGCGCGTCAACGGGCATCACACCCAGATCCACGCCGCCACGGGCACGCACGGCTACCGTATTCGCCTCCTGCTCCTTGTCCCCCACTACGACGAGATAGGGAACTTTCTGCATGGAGTGCTCGCGTATTTTATAGCTAATTTTCTCGTTGCGCAAATCGCTACGAGCCCTAAGCCCTTGTTCTTGCAACTTTTTCGTCACTTCTTGAGCGTAATCGGCCGTTTTTTCGGACACATTCATCACAATCACCTGCTCCGGCGCGAGCCAGACCGGCATTGCACCAGCATGGTGCTCGATCAGAATACCGATAAAACGCTCGAGCGAACCCAGGATCGCGCGGTGAAGCATGACCGGGCGGCGGCGGCTGTTATCTTCGGCCACATACTCGGCGTCCAGGCGCTCGGGCATCGAGAAATCGACCTGCATCGTGCCGCACTGCCATTGGCGGCCGAGCGCGTCCTTGAGCGTGTATTCAATCTTCGGCCCGTAAAACGCCCCGTCGCCCTCGGCGATGACGAATTCGCAGTTCGAACGGCGCAGCGATTCCATCAGCGCAAATTCGGCCTTATCCCAATTCTCATCCGACCCGACACGATGTTCAGGACGCGTAGCGACCTTGTAAATCATGTCCGTGAAACCGAAGTCCTTGTACACAGCGTGCAGCAGCGCCGTGTAGTTCACGCACTCGTCGAGAATCTGGTCTTCCGTACAGAAAATATGACCGTCGTCCTGCGTGAAGCCACGCACGCGCATCAGGCCGTGTAAACCACCCGACGGCTCGTTGCGGTGGCATTGACCGAACTCGCCGTAGCGAAGCGGCAGATCGCGGTAGCTGTGCAGCGCCGAGTTGAAAATCAGCACATGCCCCGGACAGTTCATCGGCTTGAGCGCGTAGGCGCGGCTCTCCGATTCCGTCGTGAACATGTTGTCCTTGTAGTTATCCCAGTGCCCCGACTTCTCCCAGAGCGTGCGGTCGAGAATCTGGGGGGCCTTCACTTCCTGATAGCCGTTGCTGCGATAGACGCGGCGCATGTACTGCTCGACTTGCTGCCAGAGCGTCCAGCCCTTCGGGTGCCAGAAGACGAGCCCCGGCGCCTCTTCCTGCATGTGGAAGAAGTCCAGCGCACGGCCGAGCTTGCGGTGATCGCGCTTCTCCGCCTCTTCAAGCATGTGCAGATACGCGTCCTGATCTTCCTTCTTCGTCCAGGCCGTGCCGTAGATGCGCTGAAGCTGCTCGTTCTTGGCGTCGCCGCGCCAGTATGCGCCGGCGACCTTCATCAACTTGAAAACCTTGAGCTTGCCCGTCGACGGCACGTGCGGACCACGGCAGAGGTCAACGAACTTACCTTCGCGGTAGAGACCGATTTCGTCCGTTGCCGGAATCGACTCGATGATTTCGGCCTTGTACTTCTCGCCCATCGACATGAACAGGCGCACGGCGTCGTCGCGCGAAAGCACTTCGCGCGTTACCGGCTCGTCCTTCTTGGCCAGTTCGTGCATCTTCTTCTCGATGGCATCGAGGTCTTCCGGCGTGAAGGCGCGGTGGAACGAGAAGTCGTAGTAAAAGCCATTCTCGATCACCGGACCGATCGTGACCTGCGCCTCGGGGAACAGCTCCTTGACGGCGTACGCCAGCAAGTGGGCGGTCGAGTGGCGGATGATGTCCAGGCCATCGCCGTCCTTGTCCGTCACGATGGCGAGACTCACGTCGCGATCGATCAGATAAGACGTATCGACGAGCTTGCCGTCAACACGCCCCGCCAGGGCCGCCTTGGCCAGACCCGTGCCGATCGAACCCGCGACTTGTGCCACCGTCAGAGGGGCTTCGTACTGGCGTTGCGAACCGTCAGGCAAACGTACCGAAATCATGTCGCACTCCCATGCGCAAAAACGTCACGCGCGACAAACGCCACGCGGCAAACCACGAAAAAAAACGGCCTCGACTATCGTCGAGGCCGTCTCTTCATTCCTTACATCCAGACGAAAAACACCCTCGACTTAACGTCGCACCTTCACCACTGTGAAAGTTCGGGCGATCATGAACATGAGTGTTTTTCCAGCGTCTGTGTCTGCGGGGTCTCGCGGACTGTCATGCATCAAATTCGTTGGTAGGCTCGATTGGACTCGAACCAACGACCCCCACCATGTCAAGGTGGTGCTCTAACCAGCTGAGCTACGAGCCTACTGCAAGAGAACGAGATTCTAGCAAGGTTTCCGCAGACCGCCAAGCGATTATTGTGCCTGCCGAAGAAAAAACGCATCAGGCAAGGCGTTTGCGCGTATTCCCTCGCACAATCCCCTTCCCTCGCCCACTCGTTTTCTCGCCTGACCGACCAGACATCGGCCCGCCGTCAATCCCGCCAAAATCCGTTTACCGTCGACGCGACGACACCACGCCTGCCACCCCGGCGAGTTGCGCAAGCGCCCGCTGCAACTGTCCGCCATCGCGCACTTCCACGGTGAACTGCATGAACGCCTGAGCCCCTCGCGACTGCGTGCTGACGCCCGTGACGTTGAGTTTCTCGCGTGAGAACACTTCCGAAATATCACGCAGCAGCCCTTGACGGTCCGATGCCTCGATCTGAATGTCCACCGGATACGCCGCCACGCCGCGCCCTTCGAGCACATCGGCCGACCAGGCAGTCTGGATCACTCGTTCGGGCGCGCGCGCCTTCATGGACTGAAAACTCGCGCAATCCTGACGGTGGATCGACACGCCCTTGCCCCGTGTGACGAACCCCACGATCGGGTCGGGCGGTGCCGGCCGGCAGCACTTGGCCAATTGCGTAAGCAACGCGCCGACGCCGACCACCAGCACCCCGCTCTTGGCCCCCTGAGTCACGCTCGTATCGAGACTCTTCTTCGCGACGAGCGTGTCCTCGTCACGAGGCTCCGGCCCCGGCAGATTGCCCGAAAGCGCCTGCTCGACGTGCCTCAGGCTGAATTCATCCTTGGCGATGGACGCATAGAGATCGTCCGGCGTCCGGAATCCCAGGCGGGTCGCCAGCTCCTCCAGATTGACCGACGTCTTGCCTTCGCGCTGCAACGTCTTGTCGATGAGCGCCCGCCCCTGAGCAATCGTCTCCTCAAGGTCGATGGTATTGAACCACTGGCGCACCTTCTGACGTGCCCGATGGCTCTGCAAATACCCCAACTGCGCGTTGAGCCAGTCGCGCGACGGACCGCCTTGTTTGACCGTCACGATCTCGACCGTCTGTCCGTTGTGCAGCGGCGTATTGAGCGGCACCATGGCACCGTCGACACGCGCGCCACGACAGCGATGCCCCAGTTCCGAGTGCAGGTGATAGGCGAAATCGATCGGCGTCGAACCTTGCGGCAGCGAGATCACGCGTGCCTGCGGCGTCAGCACATAGATGTGGTCGTCGATCGTCGCACGCTTGAGTTGCTCCCAAGGCTGTACGGCACCTTCCGCGCCGACCGTATCGGCCACGTCGTCCTTCCACGCCAGCAGCTGACGCAGCCACGCGATCTTCTCGTCGTAGGCCTCGTTCGCCGAGAACGCGCCGCCGTAACCTCGCTGCCCGGCCTCCTTGTAACGCCAATGGGCTGCAATGCCGTACTCGGCAAAGTGGTGCATTTCGTGTGTTCGGATCTGCACTTCGAACGCCCGCCCGTCGTCACCGATCACCACGGTATGCAGCGACTTGTAACCGTTGGGCTTCGGACGCGAGATGTAATCGTCGAACTCTTTCGGAATCGGCTGCCACAGGTTATGGACGATGCCCAACACCGTGTAGCAATCCTTGATGTCGTCGACGATCACGCGAAACGCTCTCACGTCGTACAGCTCGGCAAAATCGACCGCTTTGCCGCGCATCTTCTTCCAGATGCTGTAGATATGCTTCGGTCGCCCGGACACCTCGGCCTTCACGCCCGCGCGCGCCAATTCGTCCTGAAGACGCTGGATTGCCCCCTCGATGAACGTCTGGCGCTCGACCCGCTTTTCTTCGAGCAGCTTGGCAATCTGCTTGTACGTGACCGGCTCGAGAAAGCGGAACGCGAGGTCTTCGAGTTCCCACTTCAGTTGCCAGATACCCAGGCGGTTCGCGAGCGGCGCGTAGATCTCGAGCACCTCGTGCGGCATGTCCTCAGGCGGGGCCTTCTTCTGCGCCGCATACCAGCGCAGCGATTGCAGACGCGATGCCAGGCGGATCATCACAACGCGGATGTCCTGCGCGAACGCGAGCAGCATCTTGCGCAACCCTTCGACCTGCGACTTGCGCTCGGCCGAGGCGTCGCGATCGCGCCCGTCGGAGGGCATGGCCTGAGCAGCGCGCGAACCCGCGCCGGAGAGCCGTTGCAGCTTGCGCACGTCGATCACGAGCGCGGTGACTTCTGCACCGAAGGTCTGGGTCAACGTGGTTTGCGCATCCGGCAGAAACTCGGCGGCCGAAAACAACGCCGCCGCCTGATGTGTCGCCTCATCCACGCGAAGCGTATCGAGAATCGCGAGCATGCCGCGCGCATGCGCCATGATCGGCTCGCCCGACGAAAGGACGTGTGCCGCGCATAGCTTCTCGGCAAACGCGAGCGCATCGGCCAGCGTGGCGGGCAGTTGTGCCTCGCCCCCACCCGTTACCGGATTTGTAGCACCGGGCGCCGTTGTTGAATGAGTGCCTGCGGATGTCGGTGCTTGATGTTGGTTCATGTCGGAGCACGGGGCGACAAGCGCCCCTGATGATGCGGGTCGAGCCCTCAGCTTTCGCGCTGAGCCGCCACGACCACGATTTCAACGAGCATGGCAGGGTCGGCGAGCAACGCCTGCACCGTGGCACGCGGAGGTGCATTGCCGGCCGGCACCCACTCATCCCACACCTGATTCATTTCACCAAAATACTTCATGTCCGAAATGTAGATCTGGCAGGAGAGAATCAACGACTTGTCGCTGTTCGCTTCCGCGAGCAGACGGTCGATATGCGCGAGCACCTGACGCGTCTGACCCGCCATGTCCTGCGAACGATCATCGGGCGTCTGCCCGGCCAGATAAACGGTGCCGTTATGCACGGCCATGTCCGACCAGCGCTTTTCGACGTAGAAACGTTGTACTGCCATGATGTAAAACTCCTCGTGTTCTTCTAAACTTCGGACCGCCCCTGCACAGCGCCATCAGGCGAGCGTCAGTCCGCGTATCCGTCAAAAAATCGGCGGGCGATCTCGATCTGATCCGCATGCACAAACGTCGGCGCGTGCCCCACACCGGCGATTTCCACGGCGCGCGCGTGTTGCGCGTGCGCCAGCATTTGTTCGAGCGTTGTGCGAGAGAGCAAATCCGACTGCTCGCCGCGCACGACCAGCGTACGCCCAGAAAACGCCGCAAGCGACGCCCAGAGTATCGCTTCGCCCGCCGCGATGGCGTCTGGCGGAACCCCCGAAAATGCGGCCCCAATCGACGGATCGTAGCGCAATACATAGCCGTCACCCTCGGCCTTGAGCAGTGGCTCGCACAGCGCAAGCCACTCCTCGCGCGCGTGTGGCCCAAATGCCGAAGAGATCGACCAGAGGTAATCCGCGCCCTCGTCCAACGAAGCGAATCGCTTCGGTATCCCGACATACTGACCGATGCGAGCAAGCGCAGGAGCGTCGATATGCGGCCCCACATCGTTGAGCAACAAGCTGCGAATTGGCGTATCCGGCATGCCTGCAAGCCCCATGCCGATCAGGCCGCCCATCGACGTGCCGAACCAGTCCACCGAAGACACACCGAGCCGCGCAATCAACGTCACCATGTCGGAGACATACTGTGGCACGACATAACCGGCTGGATTCGCCAGCCACGACGACTGCCCGCGCCCGACCACATCCGGACATATGACACGGTAGTCGTTCGCGAGTGCCTTCGCCAGCGTGTCAAAATCGCGACCGCATCGCGTGAGTCCGTGCACGCACACCAGCACGCGTGGATTTTCAGAGTCACCCCATTCCGTGTAGGCCATCCGATGCAATCCAGACGGACTCAGACATTGAACGTTCGACAGACGTGGCACGTGGCTCGACATGGCAGACTCATCGGATCGGTTTCCAGACCCGAATTCTACCGCGCCTGCCAGGAAGCGTGAGCTAGAATGAGGCGACTC
The DNA here is from genome assembly GCF_000389825.1 of Pandoraea sp. SD6-2. Lineage (NCBI taxonomy): Bacteria > Pseudomonadati > Pseudomonadota > Betaproteobacteria > Burkholderiales > Burkholderiaceae > Pandoraea > Pandoraea sp. SD6-2. The sequence goes on from NZ_KB944451.1 coordinate 70,947, forward strand.
ATGAGACGCATCCAACCGCAGTTCGCGGACACGCTCATCGACATCGGATAAATCCCTTACCCTTCATCCGCACGGAGACGATGCAATGCTGAAAGGAAAAATCGCCCTCGTAACCGGCTCGACCAGTGGCATAGGTCTGGGCATGGCTCAGGCGCTCGCGGTACAGGGAGCCAACGTCATCACGAACGGTTTCGGCGACGCCAACGCCGCGAGCAAGGCCATTGCCGACGCCGTGGCGAGGGCTGGCCGCACGGGCACCCAGGTCGGGTATCACGGTGCCGACATGAGCCGTGCCAGCGAGATCGAAGCGATGATGCAATATGCCGAATCGGATTTCGGCGGCGTCGACATTCTGGTCAACAACGCGGGGATTCAGCACGTAGCGGAGATTCAGGATTTTCCGACGGACAAATGGAATGCGATCATCGCGATCAACCTGACGTCGGCATTTCACACCACGCGGCTTGCCTTGCCCGGCATGCGACAGCGCAACTGGGGACGGATCATCAACATCGCCTCGGTACACGGACTCGTGGGTTCGGCCGGCAAATCGGCGTACGTCGCGGCCAAACACGGCATCGTCGGCCTGACGAAAGTCACCGCACTGGAAAACGCGCAGTCGGGGGTGACGGCCAATGCCATCTGCCCGGGCTTCGTGCTCACACCGCTTGTACAGAAGCAAATCGACGATCGCGCGGCGCGCGAGCATCTTTCCGGCGACGAAGCGAAACGCTCGCTGTTGGGCGAAAAGCAGCCTTCCGGCGAGTTCGTGACGCCAGAACAACTTGGCGCACTGGCCGTTTTTCTGTGCAGCGACGCCGGCTCGCAGGTGCGCGGCGTGGCATGGAACATGGATGGCGGCTGGGTCGCACAGTAATCACGGCAAGCGCCGGGACTCAGGCATTTCAGAAGGCTTGCCGACGCCACAAGAACAAAACGGGCGGGAAATTTCCCCGCCCGTTTTGCCTTCCACCGATCACCGGGCTCAACGGCCACGGTAACCCTCAGCAAAGCGGCTTATCAAAGCGCCACGCCTGAATGCGACAGGCACGATGACATGATAGGCACACCGCCAAAGCGTCAGACAGCGCTCGTGTCGAGCGGTGCCCCGGTCTTCTGCGAAATTTCTTCCTTCGTCACGCCCTGCGCCAGTTCGACAACTTTCAGGCCATCCGGCGTCACGTCGATCACACCGAGGTCGGTAATGATGCGATTGACCACGCCAACGCCGGTGAGTGGCAAATCACAGGCCTTGAGGATCTTGTGAGTGTCGCCCTTGGCCACATGCTCCATGAGCACGACCACGCGACCGACACCGGCAACCAGATCCATTGCGCCGCCCATGCCCTTGATCATCTTGCCCGGAATCATCCAGTTCGCAAGATCGCCCTTCTCGCTGACCTGCATCGCGCCGAGGATCGCAAGATTGATGTGGCCGCCGCGGATCATCGCGAACGAGTCTGCCGACGAGAAAATCGACGAGCCCGGCAGCGTCGTGACCGTCTGCTTGCCTGCGTTGATCATATCGGCGTCGACTTCGTCTTCCGTCGGGAACGGTCCGATACCGAGCAGGCCGTTCTCCGATTGCAGCCAGACCTCCATGCCTTCGGGTACATGGTTCGCCACCAATGTGGGCAAACCGATTCCGAGGTTCACGTAAAAGCCGTCTTCCAGCTCGCGCGCCGCACGCGCAGCCATTTCTTCACGATTCCATGCCATGGTTATCTCCTTGATCTCGGCGCTTACTTGGCACGTACCGTGCGTTGTTCGATGCGTTTTTCCGGATGTGCATTCAGCACGATGCGCTGAACGAAGATACCGGGCAGGTGCACGTCGTCCGGGTCGATCGAACCGGTATCGACCAGCTCTTCGACTTCAACGATCGTGATCTTGCCAGCCATGGCGGCCATCGGATTGAAGTTGCGGGCGGTGCGATTGAACACGAGGTTACCGGCACGATCGGCCTTGGCAGCCTTCACAAGCGCGACATCGGCGCGCAGCGAGCGCTCCATGACGTATGTCTCGCCGTCGAATTCGCGCGTTTCCTTGCCTTCGGCAACCACGGTACCCACACCGGTCTTCGTGAAGAACGCCGGAATACCCGCACCGCCGGCGCGCAGCTTTTCAGCCAGCGTGCCCTGCGGCGTGAATTCGAGTTCGAGTTCTCCGGCCAGATACTGGCGCTCGAACTCCTTGTTCTCGCCAACGTACGAGGAAATCATTTTCTTGATCTGACGCGTCTCGAGCAGCAGCCCCAGACCAAAACCGTCCACCCCGGCGTTGTTGCTGATACAGGTGAGCCCCTTCACGCCCGAGTCGCGCAGCGCGGCGATCAGGGCCTCCGGAATGCCACACAGGCCGAAGCCACCAACGGCGAGCGTTTGCCCGTCCGCGACGACACCGGCAAGCGCCTCCTTGGCGCTGGCGTATACCTTGTTCATCGTTTGTCCCTTTCCCTCGGTTGAGAATTGAAATTATGTCGCGCTCTTGCGCGTTGCGAGGCTTGCGCCACCTCGCGAATCGCCGGGGCAACGCACCTCATGCGACCATAGAGCTTACGGTGGCGTGCAAATGGGGCACAATACGTGAAATTACATATCTTTCCGCGCATCGAGCCGCAGCCATACTGGTGTTGCACCGGCACGCGGCCCGACCGGACTTGCACCGCCCCCATGCCGACGTTCGACTATCAGACAGCTTTTCACATCGCGCCAGTCGGCTTGGTCATTTCTCGCCAGCGCATCATCGAGGACTGCAATCGTCAACTTGGCAAGATCTTCGGCTACGAACACGAAACCCTCATCGGCCAGTCGTTCCAGGTGCTTTATCCGTCACCGAAAGAGTTCGAGCGCATTGGCGAGCGTATTCCACCGATCATGAGCACGCAAGGCGTCTACGCCGACGAGCGCATCATGCGTCGCGCCAACGGCGAACTGTTCTGGTGCCACGTGACGGGCCGATCGCTCGACGTTCAAGACCCCCACGCCGCCGGTCTCTGGACCTTCGAGGACATGTCAGCCACACGCCGCGTCGCCGTAGCGCTGACGGCCCGCGAGCGCGAAATCGCGGCGCAACTCGTGCAAGGCAAGACCAGCAAACAAATCGGCAAGATTCTCGACATCAGCCCGCGAACCGTCGACATCTATCGTGCGCGTCTGATGCAGAAGTACGGCGCGGGCACGGCGACGGAACTCGTGCAGCGTCTGCTCGGAAACTGACCTGAGTGAGGGCGTGCGAGGTGCCGAACTCCGCGCATCGTTACGCCCTCCGGACCGATCTCACGCCATCAGCCCTCGCACCGCTTCCGGCAGCGGCACCGATTTCTCTTCCTTGTAGTTCACCCAGACGATCTTCGCACCGCCCTCGGCAACCACCACATCAGGCGTATCGGCGCGGCGCAACTCGAAACGCGTGTCGACACTGCTTCGCCCCGGTGCGCCCACAAACATGCGGCAATCGATATCGCCCGGATAGCGCAACTGGCGCAGGAACGTCATATTCGCATTGATAATGACCGGCCCCTCCCCCGTCGAGCTTTCTTCGGACGCGATATTCAGGGTTTCCAGCCACGAGATACGCACCTGCTCCATGTACCGGAAGTACACGGTATTGTTGACATGCCCGAAGGCATCCATGTCGCCCCAGCGAATGGGCATGCGCATACGAAAGACTTCTTTGTATTCTGATGACACTGCAAATTCCCCATATTGAAAATCAACGCCCTGTCGTGCGATGACAGGGCGTCATGGGGATAAAGTGTAGCGCTTCGGATGGATAGGCGTGCAGCAAGACGCCACGATTTGCCCGAAACGGCGGCCTTTTCGGAATGACGTGAGAGCATTGCCTCGGAGGTTTCCGAAGCAACGCACAACTACTTGCGCACGCCAATATCGTGCGGCTTGCTGACTGTGGTGTCGTCTTTGACCGCAGCCTCCGCCTTCTCGACCAAATCGCGGCCGACAAGCACCTTCCATTTCATATAGACGGCGCGCGTCGCTTCGGCGAAGCGCTGACGCTGCTCAGGCGTGAGTCGCGTAACCTTCACGCCGCGCGCCTCCAGATCCTCCCATGTACCGCGCCCGGTGTTCAGAAGGTCTTCTCGTGCCAACGTCACCTCGAAGCGTGCAGCCTCCATCGCTGCATCGCGAACGATGTCGCGATCCTGTGGCGACCAGCTATCCCAGACCTGCCGGTTGACCACAAACACGATGGGATCGGCCACGTAATCCCATACCGTGATGTAGCGTTGCCCCAACGTATCGAGTCGCACATTGTTGTAGATCGTCAGCGGATTTTCCTGACCGTCGATCTTGCGCGCGCGTATCGCCCGAATGGCCTCGCTCCACGTCATCTGGGTCGGCACCGCCCCCAACGCCGTGAAAATGTCGTTGAACAGCAATGACCCGACCACACGGAAGCGCAAACCGCGCATGTCTTCGGGCGTGCGGATCGGGCGGCGCGAATTGCTCAGTTGCCGGAAACCGTTCTCCCCCCATGCCAGCGGCACCACACCCTGCTCTTCCACACGGCGGAACAGCTCACGCCCTACGTCACCCTGAGTGAGCGCATCGAGCGACCGATAGCCACGCAACAGAAATGGCAGCGAAAAGACGTTGAATTCGGGGATGGCCGAAGACCAGTTGATCGTCGAGCCGACCGCCATGTCGATGACGCCCTGGCGCAACGCCGTGAACTCGCGTGTCTGATCGCCACCGACGAGCGTAGCGCCCGTGTGTAGCCGTATGTTGATGCGTCCGCGAGTCCGCTCGCGCACCATGTCTGCCCACAGCTGCGTGCCCTTGCCCCAAGGGGTGCCGGCATCGGGCACGATCGACAGCGAGTATTCGGCTTTATAAGGTTGCGCGGCCACAGGCAGTGCGATGACGGCGAGGGCAAGCGCGACTCCGACGAGCCCCCGCCAGCCTTGATTACGCATGGTGTCCCCAAGATGATCGGGGTACGACGTCAGTGCGACGCCCTTCTCGACCCCGTGAGCATCGGCAAATTATGCGCTCGTGCTCACGAGGCTGACTGCCTCGGACATTCCCGGATTGCCGCATTGCACCCGGCCTGCGCAATCGCCCGAATCGTCACGACACTCGTCCTGACAAGGTTCAGCCAATCGCCAGGCCATCGTCGACGGTCATGATCGAGCCGTTGATAAATCTGGAGTCGTCCGAGGCCAGAAGCAGAATCAACCCATCAAGATCGCTCGGCTCGCCCACGCGCTGACGCGGCAGCATCTGAATCAGCTTGCGACCGGCCTCGGTCTGCCAATGCTCGTGATTGATCTCGGTGTCGATATAACCCGGACATAGCGCGTTCACATTGATATTGAAGCGCCCCCATTCCAGCGCCATCGCGCGCGTCATATGGATGACCGCCGCTTTGCTGATGCAGTACACGCCGAGCATGGAAATCGCCCGCTGTCCCGCCACCGACGCCACATTGATGATCCGGTGCTGACGCTGCGGATCGCCCTTGGCGCGCCGAATCATGCGCTTGGCGACTTCCTGCGCCACAAAGAAGGTCCCTCGGGTGTTTGTGCCGAGGACGTAGTCGTATTCCTGAGGCGTGACGTCGACCAGCCGTTGTTGAGCCGAAACCCCCGAGTTGTTGATGAGAATATCGATAGCGCCCGCCTCGGTCTCGGCATGCGCTACGCCAGCACGAATGCTGTCGTAGTCGGTGACGTCCAGCGGAACGACGTGCGCAGCACCGCCCTGCGACTCGATCTCCGCGCGCAACTCCTTGAGCCGCTCCACACGGCGGCTGGCAAGCACGACCTTGGCCCCGGCCTGCGCGAGCACCTTGGCAAACTGCATGCCGAGTCCGCTCGATGCCCCGGTCACCATCGCCACTTTGCCTTCCAGATTCAGCGAACGCCCCATCGTCGTCTCCCCTCAAGCCCGCACACCTATTGAAAAGCGGCACCGCCCCAAGGCCCGCCGCTAGAGCTTCCCACCTACCAAACCGAACGATCGTGCTATTAATATGCGGTTGCGAGGTGTTCTCCATTCCCGGAAAATGGCCGCACCCACGAATTCTAACGTTTATAACAGGAGCATCAATGGATCCCAAGCTGCTTGAGCAGTACGGCCCGAGGGAGTCGATGGAATATGACGTCGTCGTCGTTGGCGGCGGTCCGGCCGGCCTGTCCACGGCTATCCGTTTGAAGCAACGTGCGCAGGAAGCAGGCAAGGAAATCTCCGTTTGCGTGCTGGAAAAAGGCTCGGAGATCGGCGCCCACATTCTGTCGGGCGCTGTCATGGACCCGCGCGCACTGACCGAACTGATTCCGAACTGGAAGGAACTCGGCGCGCCGCTCGACACCCCCGTCGTCGAAGATCGCTTCCTGTTCCTGAACGAGACGGGCGCAACCCCCACCCCGTCGTGGCTGCTGCCGGCCTGCTTCCAGAATCACGGAAACTACGTCATCAGCCTGGGCAATGTCGTGCGCTGGCTTGGTCAGCAGGCCGAGGCGCTGGGCGTCGAAATCTTCCCGGGCTTTCCCGCCGCAGAGATTCTGTACGACGAAAATGGCGCAGTCATGGGCGTGGCGACCGGCAACATGGGCGTTGGCAAGGACGGCGAGCCGACCGAGAACTTCCAACTCGGCATGGAGCTGCACGCGAAGTACACGATCTTTTCGGAAGGCGCGCGCGGAAGTCTCGGCCGCCAGTTAATGCGCAAGTTCAACCTCGACGATGGTCGCGATCCTCAGGCTTACGGCCTGGGCATCAAGGAACTGTGGGAAATCGATCCGGCCAAGCACAAGGAAGGCCTCGTGATCCACACGGCCGGCTGGCCGCTCAATTCCCAAACCTACGGCGGCTCGTTCCTCTATCACTTGCCGAACCATCAGGTCGCGGTAGGTTTTATCGTCGGTCTCGACTACAGCAATCCGTATCTGTCGCCGTTCGAGGAGTTTCAGCGCTACAAGACGCATCCGTCGATTCGCCACTTCCTCGAAGGTGGCAAGCGTGTCTCATACGGCGCACGTGCCATCACGGCGGGCGGGCTGCTGGCGCTGCCGAAACTCGTCTTCAAGGGCGGCGCGCTGGTCGGCTGCGAGGCGGGTTTCCTCAACGTGAGCCGCATCAAGGGCAGTCACGCCGCCATCAAGAGCGGCATGATGGCCGCCGACGCTGCTTTCGACGCGCTGGCCGCTGAGCGTCAGCGTGACGAGCTTGTGGCTTACCCGGCGGCGTTCGAGCAATCGTGGCTGCACGAAGAACTGAACAAGGCGCGCAACTTCAAGCAGTGGTTCAAGAAGGGCCTGACCGTTGCCACGCTCATGACGGGCATCGAACAGAAGCTGCTCGGCGGCAAGATGCCGTGGACGATCCACCGCAAGAAGGCCGATCACGAATGTCTGCTGCCGGCAGCGCAATGCCAGCCGATCGTCTATCCGAAGCCGGATGGCAAGCTCACCTTCGACCGTCTGTCGTCGGTCTTCATCTCGAACACCAACCACGAAGAGAACCAGCCGGCACACTTGACGCTCAAGGACCCCAGCGTGCCGGTCGGTATCAATCTGGCCGAATACGCGGGTCCGGAGCAGCGTTATTGCCCGGCGGGTGTGTATGAGTTCGTGAAGAACGACGACGACTCCGAGCGTCTGCAAATCAACGCGCAGAACTGCGTGCACTGCAAGACCTGCGACATCAAGGACCCGACGCAGAATATCGTGTGGGTAACACCGGAAGGCGGTGGCGGGCCGAACTACCCGAATATGTGATGTCGATTGCCGCCGGTTCGTCCGGCGGTTTTTGTTTGCAGACTGCCCGTGACACGCTGTTGCGCAACCTGCCCGCTGAATCGCGCTCACGTCGGATTCGAATCAACGTCATTGGTAAGGAGGCACGATGTCGAGAACTTCCGTATGGCTGTCGGGTGTCGCGCTGACGGGCACCCTCGCACTCACTTGCGGCGCGGTGCAAGCCAAGTCAGTGGCCTACCTGTGCGATAACGCGCACGTCGCGCTAGTCGTCTATGACGATAACAACCTCGGCGGCAACGTTACGCTGTACTGGATGGGCAAGCGCGAGGTGCTCAAGCCGGCACGGGCCGCAAGCGGGGAAAAGCACGTCGGCCCCACCCTCATCTGGTGGAGCAAGGGACCGGAAGGTACGCTCTACACAGCCAGAGGTGAACACCCGATCACGCAATGCAAGGCGTAGGGCATAAAAAAACGCCAGACAACTCGTCTGGCGTTTTGCGTTCCTGCAATTGGCTGCGCCCCAGCGGGAGCCTCGCTTACCGCCAGTCCAGCATCTTCACTCCGGCGCGCGTGCCGCGATGACTGGCGTGTTGACCTGCACATCGCCGCACTGGGCTCGGTGGCGCAGGGCATGATCGATCAGCACGAGCGCCAGCAACGCTTCGGCAATCGGCGTTGCGCGAATGCCCACGCACGGGTCATGACGACCGAAAGTCTCCACCGTCGACGGTTGCCCCGTGACATCGATCGAACGACGCGGCGTACGAATGCTCGATGTGGGCTTGACCACGATCGAGACGTCGATGTCCTGCCCAGTGGAAATACCCCCCAGAATGCCGCCGGCGTTGTTCCCGACGAAGCCTTCGGAGGTCAGTTCGTCGCCGTGCTCCGATCCCTTCTGCGTAACGCTACGGAAACCCGCCCCGATCTCAACGCCCTTGACGGCGTTCAACCCCATCATCGCGTGAGCAATATCCGCGTCCAGACGGTCGAACAGCGGCTCGCCCAGCCCAACCGGAACGCCCGTCGCCACGATACGCAGCTTGGCCCCGACGGAATCTCCGGCTTTGCGAAGATCATCCATATAGGTTTCAAGTTGCGGAACAACTTCCGCGTTAGCCGCGAAAAACGAGTTTTGCGACACCTGCGACCAATCGGTCTGTGGTATTTCGACGTCACCGATCTGTGTCATGCAGCCGCGCACCTGTACGCCATACCGTTCAGCCAGCCACTTCTTGGCGACCGCGCCCGCGGCCACGACCGGTGCCGTCAGGCGTGCCGACGAGCGGCCACCTCCGCGATAATCGCGAACGCCGTACTTTTGCAGATAGGTGTAATCGGCATGTCCGGGACGGAACGTCTGGGCAATGTTGCCGTAGTCTTTGCTGCGCTGATCGGTATTACGGATGAGCAGCGCGATCGGCGTGCCCGTCGTGACACCTTCGAACACTCCCGAGAGGATCTCGACGGCGTCCGGTTCGTTACGCTGCGTGACATGGCGCGACGTGCCAGGGCGGCGGCGATCCAGCTCCACCTGAATGTCGGCTTCCGTGAGCGCCATTCCCGGCGGGCAGCCATCGATGACACAGCCAATGGCCGGGCCATGCGATTCGCCAAAAGTGGTGACGGTAAACAGGGTTCCAAGCGTATTGCCAGACATACGGGGATCAGGTTCGGATGAGGCGGAGGCCCTATTATGCCAGCGATCCCTCCGGACCGCGCCGCCCTGTGCAGCACACCGTGACGTCAAAGGCCCGAATAGCGGCATCTTGGGCGCCATTCTGACGCCCTCTGAGAGAAATCCGATCGACGCGACGCGTTTCTCCAGGCGTCCGTCAGACCGGCCACGGGCCGCGAAGCTTGAGCACCTTTTCGCGCAGGGCTTCCGGCGTAGCTTGGGCCGGTGCCACCGGTGCCCCAATGACGAGCTCCAGTCGGTTCAGAATGCCGCGCTTGAACGGACGCGTCATCGCCGCACCGCCGTGCCGTGAGAAGAAACTGCCCCACAACCCACGCAGCGCCATCGGCACGACCGGCACGGGGCTACGCTCGATAATGCGCTGCACGCCCTGACGGAACACCTGCACGTCACCCGACGCCGTGAGTTTCCCCTCGGGGAAGATACAAACGACCTCGCCCGCCGCCAATGCCTTTGCGATCTGCTCGTAGGCCTTATTGAGCCCCCCTGCGTCCTCGTGTGCAGGCGCAATCGGAATTGCTCCCACCGTTCGGAAGAACCACGACAACACCGGGATACGGAAAATCCGATGGTCCATCACAAAACGAACCGGTCGCCGGATCGACGCACCGATGACCACGGCGTCGGCGAAGCTCACGTGATTGCAGACCAGCACGCACGGGCCCTCATCCGGAATCTGGTCGGCCCCTTTGACATCGATACGGTAGAGGGTGTGCAACAGCATCCACATCACGAAGCGGATCAGGAATTCCGGAAGCAACGTGTAGAGATAGACCGCGACCAGCGCATTGAGAATGCCGGTAACGAGATACAACTGATCGATGGTGAATCCGGCTCTCGTGAGCGCCATCGCCATGAGCGCGGACACGATCATGAACAACGCGTTGAGAATATTGTTCGCGGCAATGATGCGCGCGCGGTGCGACGGTTTGCTGCGGCTCTGAATTAGCGCATACAGCGGCACGCTATAGAAACCACCGAACATCGCCAGCAGGAACAGATCGGCCAGAATTCGCCAATGTGCCGGCTGCGAGACGAACTGCCCGACCGTCTGGAGTGCAGCCCCACCGGCTCCTCCCCGGCTGGCAAAGTACAGATCAACCGCAAACACGGTCATGCCGATCGAGCCGAAGGGCACCAGTCCGATTTCCACCTTGCCGGACGAGAGCCGCTCGCAGAGCAGCGAGCCGACGCCGATCCCGACGGAGAACATGGCAAGCAGCAAGGTGACGACATCCGGGTCGGCACCCAGCACGTCATGCGCGAAGTTGAAAAAAGACGCGAGAAAGGTTGCCCCGAGGAACCAAAGCCAGGAGATGCCGAGCAGGCTCTGGAACACGGCTCGGTCGGTGCGCGCGATGCGCAGATTCCTCCACGTCTCGGTAAACGGGTTCCAGTTGATACGCAGGTCCGGCTGGGCAGCAGGCGTCTGCGGCACCCACGTTGATGCCAGCCGCCCCAACAACGCCAACCCAAGGCAGACACCACCGAGCCACGGCAGCGAACCTGCTCCACCTCCCGCAATCTCGCCACCGATGATCGTGCCGATCAGAATCGCCACAAACGTGCCCATTTCAACCAGGCCGTTACCGCCGACCAATTCGTGATTGGCGAGATGCTGCGGCAGATACGCATACTTCACCGGCCCGAAGAGTGTGGAGTGCAGCCCCATCAGGAATGTGCAGACGAACAGCAATGGCGCGCTCGCCCAGATGAAACCGGCCGCACCGACAGCCATGATGGCAATCTCGAGTGTCTTGACGAAGCGGATCAGGCGCGCCTTGTCCCACTTGTCGGCAATCTGGCCGCTGGTCGCAGAAAACAGGAGAAATGGCGCGATGAAGATGGCCGAAATCAGGAATGCCGCAGTCTTGCCGTCGACGTTCTCAAAGAGGGAGGCGTGGTAGGTGACAAGCGACGTGAACGCGATCTTGAACACGTTGTCGTTCATCGCGCCCAGAAACTGCGTCCAGAAGAACGGCGCAAAGCGTCGTTCTTTCAGCAGACGTGATTGGTGGCCCTCGCCGCGTGCCCCGCGCTGGCTGGCCTCACTCACTTCGCGTTTTCCGCTTCCTCGGCCGGCCAGTCACGAATGTAGGCCTTGAGCATGCGGTTCTCGAAGGATTGCTCCTCGACGACCGCCCGTGCCACATCGTAGAAGGAAATCACACCCATGAGCGTGCGGTTGTCCATGACCGGCAAATAGCGTGCGTGACGCTCGAGCATCATGCGCCGCACTTCGTTCACATCCGTCTCCGGGGTACAGGTGAGCGGATGATCGTCCATGACCTTGCGAATCGTGGAGCCGCCCACGGTACCGCCGTTCTTGCTGATCGTATTGATGATCTCGCGGAACGTGAGCATGCCCACGAGATCGCCGTACTCCATCACGACGAGCGAGCCGATGTCGTGTTCCGCCATCGCGTCGACGGCATCGGCCAGCGACGTCTCCGGGGTCACGGTGAAAAGGGTGTTGCCCTTTACTTGCAGGATGTCAGACACACGCATGGCACACACTCCTCGTTGTGATACTCGGGCAATCGTGGCGGAACGCTGCCACCGGACGTATTGCCAGACTTCGGCTTGCGAGACGGAACGCTGGCGCTCACGCCGTTGTCTCCGCGCAAATAGTTATTAGAACATGTTCAAAGGATGCTATCGGAAAGCGCCTGAAAAGGAAAGGCGTAAGACGCGCACATGTCCGTGTGACGCGGGTTTTCGGCCGATTCCTTGCCAGCGCTCGGACATTGCCGTGCCTCCCGCATCGGACAACACCGTCATTTGCCTGACGAGGGTTGCAAAGCCTGTCAGTGCGCACGAAGGTGGTGCTAGCATTGCCGTATACGTAAAGTCCGCATCACGAGTCAGCGCCAAGTCAACGTCAAGCCAACTGCGAGGCCTTCTCCGACATGTCTGCACCGCACTTCGACACACTCGCCCTGCACGCCGGGGCTGCCCCCGACCCGGTCACGGGAGCGCGGGCCACCCCGATCTATCAGACCACGTCGTTCGTGTTCTCCGATACCGATCAGGCGGCCGCCCTCTTCAATATGGAACGTGCCGGGCATGTCTATTCGCGCATTTCCAATCCGACGAATGCCGTTTTCGAAGAGCGCATGGCCGCGCTGGAAAATGGCGCCGGCGCCATCTCGACGGCGAGCGGCCAGGCCGCGCTGCACCTTGCCATTGCCACGCTGATGGGAGCAGGCTCGCACATCGTGGCATCAGGCGCGCTGTATGGTGGCTCGCACAATCTGCTGCATTACACGCTGCGCCGTTTCGGCATCGAGACCACGTTTGTCCGCCCTGGCGATCTGGATGGGTGGCGCGCCGCCGTGCGCCCCGAAACCCGGCTGTTCTTCGGTGAGACGCTCGGCAATCCGGGGCTCGACGTCCTCGACATTCCTCAAGTCGCCCAGATCGCTCATGATGCCGGCGTGCCCTTGCTGGTCGATAGCACGTTCACAACGCCCTGGCTGATCCGGCCATTCGATCACGGCGCCGATCTCGTGTATCACTCCGCCACCAAGTTTCTCGGCGGTCACGGCACGACCATCGGCGGCATTCTGATCGACGGCGGCACGTTCGATTTCGAGAGAAGCGGTAAATTCCCCGAGTTGACCGAGCCGTATGACGGATTCCACGGCATGGTTTTCGCGGAAGAGAATTCCGTCGCTCCCTTCCTGTTGCGCGCGCGGCGCGAGGGCTTGCGTGACTTTGGTGCGTGCCTGCATCCACAGGCGGCCTGGCAACTGCTGCAAGGCATCGAAACGCTACCGCTACGCATGGCGCGGCATGTGGACAATGCGCGTCGTGTGGTGGCGTTCCTCGCGGGGCACGAGGCCGTGGCGAGCGTGGCCTACCCCGAACTGCCATCACACCCCGATTACGCATTGGCCAAACGTCTGCTGCCACGCGGTGCGGGCGCCATATTCAGCTTCAATCTGAACGGAGACCGTGCGGCGGGACGCCGCTTCATCGAGTCTCTGAAACTCTTCTCGCATTTGGCCAACGTCGGCGACGCACGCTCGCTCGTCATTCACCCCGCTTCCACCACGCATTTCCGCATGGACCCGGCAGCACTCGCTGCGGCCGGTATCGGGGAGGGCACCGTACGCCTGTCGATCGGCCTGGAAGACCCCGACGACCTGATTCAAGACCTCAAGCGTGGCCTGAAAGCGGCCGTCAAATCCTCAGCCAAGGGGCAAGCCCGATGAACCTCGACATCGCAGGCAAGAACGTCTATGCCTACACCGCCGGGAAGTCGATCGATCCTGGGCAACCAACGGTCGTTTTTCTGCATGGCGCGCAGCATGATCACAGCGTCTGGGGGTTACAGAGCCGATACCTTGCGCATCACGGCATGAACGTGCTCGCGCTGGATCTGCCCGGCCATCACCGCAGCACGGGCGCCCCGTTGAAGACGATTGGCGAAATGGCCGATTGGGTGGTTGCCGTGCTCGACGCCACTGGCGTCGGTAACGCCGCATGGGTCGGGCACAGCATGGGATCGCTGATTGCGCTAGACGCCGCCGCACGTCATGCCGAACGCGTGTCGCGCATTGCCCTGGTGGGCACCGCTTATCCGATGAAGGTCTCCGACGCCCTGCTCGAAGCGGCCGCCGAGCGTGAGCCCGAGGCCATTGCCCTTGTCAACGCGTGGTCGCACAGCACACTCGCCGCCAAGCCCTCGGCGCCCGGCCCAGGCTTCTGGACGTGGGGCGGCAATCAGCGGTTGATGGAGCGGGTGTCGCAGCGTAATCCCGCCAAAGTGTTTCTCACCGACTTCGAAGCGTGCAACCGCTACGATAAGGGGACGGAGACGGCCGCACGGGTCACGTGTCCTGTACTCGCCGTGCTGGGACAACACGATCAGATGACGCCACCGCGCGCGGCACAAGCGCTGTTGGACGCCCTGCGCGAAGCGGGGGCGCCGGTCACAGTAGAGATCGTCAATGCGGGGCACGCGATCATGACGGAGCAGCCGGACGCCCTGCTCGATGCCCTCGTGCGATTCATGCGACACTGAGCGCGTCACCTTCGCTAACGAGGAGGCTTGTCATGCCGGATACGCACGATGCCGCACCGCGGTTTCACCGGTTTTCGGACTTTTATCCGTTCTATCTCGGAGAGCACCGGAACCCGATTTGCCGCCGCCTGCATTTCGTCGGCTCATGGGGAGTGATTGGCTTTCTGGTGACGTTCGCCGTGACAGGCAACCCGTGGTGGCTGCTCGCTGCGGTAGTGTGCGGCTACGCGTTCGCGTGGGTGGGCCACTTCTTCTTCGAGAAAAACCGGCCCGCCACGTTTCGCCATCCGCTTTACAGTTTGATGGGCGACTGGGTCATGTTTCGGGATATCTGCCTGGGCCGCATCAAGCTCTAGCGCTCTGGTGCCCCTCCGGCCCCTCATGCCCTTCATGCCTCGCCGGCCCCGCTTGGCCCTCCTGATGACGGCCTGACTCCCTTTCGACCGGCGGGTCGATGCCGTCGTCGTCGATCGTGACGGCACGCGGTAACGCGTCGACGAGCGGTACGTCCCATTTGCCTTCGCGCAGTATCTCGGCGACGTGGGCGCCGTCGAGTGCATGGCGCTCCATTTGCCGAGCCAACTCGTCGACGTTGAGCGCCAGTTGCGCGACCAGCGGCGCCAGTGTCGTCGTGCGCGGGTTCGCGAGCAGCAGCCAACGTTCAGCCGACGACTGCATCGTCAGCCGGCCCACCCACCCCATGCGTTCGAGCCGGGTGAGCAAATCGCTGGCGTGATCGAGGCTTGTTCGCATGGTGTTCGCCAGTTGCGCCATCGTGCGGCCGCCACCGCCATTTTCGCGATCAAGATTGAGCAGATGAATGAGCGTCAGGCCATCGAGCAGATCGCTGCCCGGAAACCGGGGATATTGAAAATGGCCGAGACGCAGCGCGGGCAGGACCGCAGTGATCGTTGCACCCAGCAACGCCACCAGCCACGACAGATAAATCCACAGCAGGAAGATCGGCACTGCGGCAAATGCGCCATACACCGCCGTATAAGTCGGGAACTGCCGGATGTACATGCCGAAGCCGCGCTTTGTCAGATCGAACGCCAGCGCCGCCACAACCCCGCCGACCAACGCATCGCGCCAGTCCACCTTGCAATTCGGCATGTAGAGATACATCAGCATGAAGGCCAGGCTGGTCAGCGCAAGCGGAATCAAGCTGAGCAGCGATGCCACGGCCGGCGGCAGTGTACTGACCAACGACATCGACTGCGTGAACACATAGGAACTGATCGACAAGCTCACCCCGAACAGCAACGGACCGAGCGTGAGCAGACTCCAGTAAATGAGCAGACGCTGTGCCAGTGCTCGCGGACGCGGCACGCGCCAGATCACATTGAATGCCGATTCCACTGTCATCAACGTAAGCACCGCCGTCACCAGCAAGCCAATCAGACCGAACGCGGTCAGGCTTTTTGCCTTCGATGCAAACTGGTTCAGGTAGTTGAATATCTGTGCGTTGACGCTCTCGGGCATCAGATGCTCGAGCAGGAACCCCTGCAAGGCATCGCGAAACGAATTGAAAATCGGGAAGGCTGTAAACAGCGCGAACGTCACGGCGAATAGCGGTACGATCGACAGGATCGAGGTGAACGTCAGACTGCCCGCAACTTGCGGAATCCGGTCGTCCTGAGCCCGCGCAAGCGCGTATCTCAGCAGTTGGCGAACGTTATTCCAGTTGATGCGGGACAGTTTGAGCAAATCGGGCTCCTGAATGAGAAGGTTGGCACGGCAGGCGCTCGCCCGAACCGTAACGCCAATAGGAACGCCCTATAATACCCGCACTTTTCGCCTGCTTTTCACCCAAGACCCGAGGCTCAGACAGGTTTGCCTCCTTGCCTCAGCCAATTCGACTTCATGACTGAAATCCTCGTCCTGTACTACAGCCGTCACGGCACCACCGCACAGCTCGCACAGTGCATCGCAGCCGGCATCGACAGTGTGCCCGGCGCACAGGCACGAGTGCGAACCGTCCCCGCCGTGTCGACCGTGTGCGAAGCCAGCGCTTCGGATATTCCGGACAGTGGTCCTCCTTACGTCGAATTGCGCGATCTCGAAGAGTGCGCAGGACTCGCCCTCGGGTCACCCACGCGCTTCGGCAACATGGCCGCCGCACTGAAGTACTTTCTCGACGGCACCACGCCGCAATGGCTCTCGGGGGCACTTGCCGGGAAACCCGCGTGCGTTTTCACGTCCAGCGCCAGCCTGCACGGCGGCCAGGAAAGCACACTGTTATCGATGATGATTCCGCTGCTGCACCACGGCATGTTGCTGATGGGCCTGCCCTATACGGAGCCCGCGCTATCGAGCACACGCACTGGCGGCTCGCCTTACGGTGCCACGCATTTCGCCCATGACGGCAACCCGCTCTCCGCCGACGAGCGTCAGTTGGCGTCGGCACTCGGCGCGCGACTCGCACGCGCGGCCACCAAGCTGGCAGAATAAGCGCTTACGCCGCGCCGTCCGCATCGAGTCCGCGTCTTCGCAGTAGTTCCGGCCCACGAGACAAGCCCATGACTGCCACTCCGCCCGACCTGCCCCCAGGCGCCAACGCCCGCAACACGAGCGCGCCGCCCCAGACGCTCGCCAGGCCTGCCGCGCCACACGCCGCGCAGGGGCTGCGTCGACTGAGCATTGCAAGTCTGCTGGCGTTGATCGCGCTGTCGGTTGCGTGGGAATTGTGGCTCGCGCCGCTGCGTCCTGGCGGCTCCTGGCTGGTCCTCAAAGCGCTGCTTCTGCTGTTGCCGCTACGCGGCGTATTGCGCGGCAACCTGTATACGCTGCAGTGGTCGAGCATGTTCATCCTGCTGTTTCTCGCGGAAGGCGTGGTGCGCGGCATGACGGATACGGGTCCGTCGGCCTCGCTCGCATGGATCGAAACGGCACTGTCCGCCGTATTTTTCTTCTCGACGATCTTTTATCTGCGGCCCTTCAAACGGGCGGCGAAAGCCCGTGCCGCGGCAGCACGATAGCCCTGCGCCTCACCGGCGCCACGCGGTGCAATATCGCAAACCGCATGATTGGTGCGAAGCCCCTCAGCCATGATTAACGCCCCCTTCCTCACCGCATGCCGCGACCTGCTGGGCCGCGACCACGTTCTGCTCGAGAGCGCCGACACCGACGCCTACCTCGTCGATCAACGCAAACGCTATACAGGGCATGCACTGGCTGTGCTGCGCCCTGCCGATGCCGCGCAGGTCGCCGCACTCGTGCGTCTGTGCGTCGCGCACGGCGTGCCGATGGTGCCGCAAGGCGGCAATACAGGCCTCGCCGGCGGCGCGACCCCCGACGCGAGCGGGCGCCAGGTGGTCATCAGTCTGCGCCGTCTCGACCGCATCCGGCAGGTGGACGCCGATAACATGACTTTGACCGCCGAAGCGGGCTGCCTCCTCGCCAACGTGCAGGCGGCAGCAGCGGCGGCGCAGCGGCTTTTCCCGTTGAGCCTCGCGGCAGAAGGAAGTTGCACTATCGGCGGCAATCTTGCGACGAATGCGGGCGGCACCGCCGTCTTGCGCTACGGCAACGCACGCGAACTGTGCCTCGGCCTGGAAGTGGTTACACCACAAGGTGAGCTTTGGGACGGTCTTCGCGGGCTGCGGAAAGACAACACCGGATACGACCTTCGCGACCTGTTCATCGGCGCGGAGGGCACACTCGGGCTGATTACGGCGGCAACGCTCAAGCTCTTCGCGCAACCCGCCGCTCGTATGACGGCGCTCGCCGCGCTGGACAGCCCGGCGCAGGCCCTGGCGCTGCTCAATCTGGCGCAACGCATGGCAGGCCCATTGCTCACGGGCTTCGAGTTGATGTCGGACTTTTGCCTCCGGCTCGTGGCCCAGGTCTTCCCGCAGCAACGCTACCCGTTCACGCATCGCTATACACAAGCCGTGCTGCTCGAACTCTCCGACAACGAGAGCGAGGCCCATGCCCGCGATTTGCTCGAGCGCTTGCTCAGCGCCGCCGTCGACCAGGGCATCGTTCGAGACGCCATCGTCGCGAACAGCCTCGCTCAATCGAACGCGCTCTGGCACCTGAGAGAGAGCATTCCGCTCGCCCAGTCGGCGACCGGGCTCAACATCAAGCACGACATCGCTGTGCCGGTGTCTCAGGTGCCCGCATTTCTCGACGCCACCGATCCACTCGTTCAACGCCTTGCACCCGGCGCGCGCATGGTCACCTTCGGCCATCTGGGCGACGGAAATCTGCATTACAACGTGATGGCGCCCGAAGACATCGATCCCGCTGCGTTCCTTGGTCAATACCAGTCGGCCGTGACTGCAGCAGTTCACGACAGCGTGCATGCCCATCACGGCAGCATCAGCGCAGAGCATGGCCTCGGACAACTCAAGCGCGACGCCTCGGCAAAGTACAAGTCCCCCATCGAACTGGCATTGATGCGTACGCTCAAAACCGCCTTCGACCCGCTCGGACTGATGAATCCGGGCAAGGTGCTGCCCGACTGAATACCGTCGGTTGCCGTCCTCGCTCGCTGGCGCGAGGCGACAATTACCGAAAAATCACAAAAAAATATCAAAATCGGAAGAAATATCGTCAATTTCGCGACAAAACACCGCGAAATCCCGTCATTTTCTTTACAGATGCGCCTCAAATCACTAAACTGTCATCTTTCCAATTACGACGGAGTTTTCCGTGGGCAGTTGCTCTAGTAGCACGCAAGCGTCGGCAATGTCCGGCGAGGCGTTAGCCCGGTAACCCGCAGTCGTCACCGACTGCCGCTGCCGGTCTTTATGCCGCAGCGGTAGTGCATTGATCGCATCGATTCCCGATGGCCTCGCAGCCATCGGCGACCTCACGAGACGATCTCGTTTTCCGCACCCCTGACCGCAGTTCAGCGATGGATGGATGTGTTCGCACATCCTGAACATGGCACGTTTGGCACATCTGTTTGGCTCAGCGTCGATTCACCGGCAGCCAACAGCGTGCAAAGCCTGCCGACGCTTGCGTCGAATTCATGCATGGTCGTGCGCGCCGCGCGCTTCGTGCGTCCTGACGGACCGCGAGGTCTGCGCGCATTGCAATGCATCGCCAAGCCCCGGCATCCACCGTCTCAGGCCCTTGATTCAGGAGGACACCATGACGCTGCACATGCTTATCCCTACACTGTTCGATCGCGCCCGTGCCCGGCTAACGCCCGCCTCGAGCGCATCGAACGCCCTCGTCACGAAGGCTAACGGACTCGCGTCGCCGCAATACCGGCTTGTCGTGCTCACGCTCGCGTCGAAGGCAGACACCGTCGACGCCAAGGTGCGCCACGCCCTTCGCGCCCAGAAAATCACACCGGAGACGACGTCCCGCCTCGAACGCTCGGGAGGCTATCTGTTGGAACTCGACTATGTGCTGCGTTGCGAGCGCAGCCGCCGCGCGGCGCTCGTTCACCTTGTCTCGACGCTTGGCGATACGCCGGGCGTGCGCGCCATTCGCTGGGAGACTGCGCCGAATATGGCGACACGCTAACGCTCCGCAGTTCTGTCGCTCAAACCGAACCGCTACAGATTTCGGCCCGGCCGGCAAAGACGTTCACGCGTCAGCGCCGGCCGGGCCGATGCATTTCCGTCCCCCGCAACAAGCGGCTTTGTGGCGACGCTGACTCA
This sequence comes from Pandoraea sp. SD6-2, assembly GCF_000389825.1. NCBI lineage: Bacteria > Pseudomonadati > Pseudomonadota > Betaproteobacteria > Burkholderiales > Burkholderiaceae > Pandoraea > Pandoraea sp. SD6-2. The sequence goes on from NZ_KB944451.1 coordinate 91,016, forward strand.
CACCTATACGTTCACGTACAGGTTGTGCTAGCATTCCGTTCATCTTCCGATCGGAGGCAAGCCCATGCCCACAGATCTCGCGCCCCAGTCATCGACGGAAACACCGTCTGACGACACGCATCTGCTGACCGTCGGTCAGGCCGCCGCCGCGCTTGGCGTGACGGCGCGCACGCTGAAATATTACGAGGAACTCAATCTCGTTGTGCCGGCACGCAGCGGCGGACGCTACCGCATGTACACCCAGGCGGATCTCGCAACGTTCGGGCGAATTCTGCGCATGCGCTCGCTCGGCTTCTCGATCGCCGCGATCACTGAGATGCTCAAGCGCCCGATGCGTCTGGTCGAATCGGGCAAATCGCGCATGAACGAGGAAGATCTGCAAGTCGTTCGTGACGCCCTTCACTCGCAGCTCGGCACGTTACGCGAACGCACGGCGCAAGTGCGCCGCGAATTGCGCGAAGCGGAAAAGCTCGAAGCACAGATCGCGCACGACCTGCAATACATCGAGCAGCGCCTTAGCGGCGTGTCTGCGGACGAACTGCTGGCGGAGCGCGCCGCGCGAATCCGCAAGCATTCGTCTACCTGACACCTCGCCCGCCGACGCACATCGCCCCCGTCGCTCGTCATGACATCTGCCGCCCCGCCGACCGGTTCCGCTGCCTCGCCGCCATCCAACCCGCTGCGGCCGATGCGCATCGAGGCCTACCGTTACGCCCTCGGCCTGATCCCGGGGCTGGAGTTCTTCGAGAACGCGCTGCTGGTGTATTTTGCCGTCTACGTTGCGGGCGGCGTCGACGCCTCGCCCAAAGAATTCGTGTGGATGACGACCGCCTACGGCATTGCATCGGTCCTCGCCATCCTCAAACAGCAGTGGTTCGTCGAGCGCATCGGCTATCGCCGGTATCTGACGGCGTCGTTGCTGCTCTATGCTTGCGGCGCCATCCTCGCGGGAACGAGCGAAAGCGTGACGCAGCTCGTGATCGCCCGGGCGTGTCAGGGCTTTTGCGCGGGAAGCTGGATGAGTTCCTGCCGCATTCTCGCGCAAGTGAGCATGCCGGCGGAACACCGCGGCAAGACTGTGCAAACGTTCGCCCTGCTGCTGTTCACCGGCTCGGCCGCCGCGCCGCTCGTCGGCGGACTGCTCGTCTCCGATTACACCTGGCGCACGCTGTTCCTGTGCACCGCACCGCCCGCCGTGCTGCTCGCGGGGCTTACGTGGCTCTCCGTACCCGACGTGGGCCGCCTGCGCGATCGCGTCACTGGCGGCAATTACCCGTTTGCACCGTTCATGGCCTTCGCACTCGCCATGGGTGCATTTCAGGTCGTGCTCCAGGAGATGCGCTACTCGCAGTGGCTGCAAACACCTTGGCTGCCACTGTTGACGGTCGCAGGCGTGGGCGCCCTCGTGTGGTTCGGCTATCACCAGTGGCAACATCCGGAACCGCTCATCCGCCTGCAATCGTTGCGCCGGCGTGAGTTTCAGGTCGGACTGGTGTTGTACGTGGCCTACTACTATCTGGCAAACACGCAAAGCTATCTGATGCCGCACATGCTCGAGCAAGGGCTCGGCTTCACGGTCGAGCGCACCGGCCAATTGCTCGGTGACTCCGCGCTGCTCACCGTATTTCTGCTGCTGGTGTACTTCCGCGTCGCCAAATTCATCACGCACAAGAAGTTGTTGATCGTGAGTGGTTTCGCGATGACGATCGCCACCAACCTGTGGCTCGGCGCCATGCCGCCCGATGCCGGTCAGTCACAACTCTATGGCGTGCTCGCGCTCAAGGCCGTGTTTGGCATCTTCACCGTGCTGCCGGTGGCCAACCTGACCTTTCGCACCTTCGATCACGAGAGCTTCGCGCACGGCTACCGGTTGAAGAACATTCTGCGTCAGCTTTCCGGCTCGTTCGCCGTGTCGACCATCGTGGCGTTCGACCAGCATCGGGAAGCGCTGCATCGCACTCGCCTGACGGAAATGGCCAATCCGTTCAATCCGGTCTTCACTCAGACGCTCGACTCGCTTGCCAATGCGCTCACCCACGCCGGCGTGGCCGCCTCGCAGGCACATGGGGCCGCACTCGCCCAGATTGCCCAAATGATTCAGCGACAAGCGTCGTTCCTGTCGTTTATCGACGACTTTCACTTCGTCGCCATCGTTGCGCTGTGCGGTGCAATTTTTGCGGCAATTCAAAAGCAGCTAAATTAGAATCGATGCGCCATTGATGCACGAATGCACCGCGCGATCCGTCGCTGCGGCGTCAAATTTCCGGCCACTTTCGTCATGCTCAAGACCCTGCTTGCCCGCCTCCGGCGTTCTCCCGCGCGCACGGCCATCGACGACGCCCTCTGGCTCGAGGTCGTGAATGCACTACCGTTCCTCGCGCGTCGCAGCCCGGCCGAACTAGGCAAGCTCCGCGAACTCGCAACCGACTTTCTGGCCAGCAAGCACTTTTCGACTGCGCATGATCTGCCGCTGACCGAAGCGATGTGCGTATCGGTTGCGGCGCAAGCGTGCCTGCCGATTCTCAATCTCCCGAGTGCGTTGTATCGCGGGTGGACCGGCATCGTGCTGTATCCGGGCGAATTCCTCATTCGCAAGACCGTGCAGGACGAAGCGGGGGTCGTGCACGACGTCGAACAGGAAGCGAGCGGCGAAGCATGGGAGGGCGGCCCCGTGGTCCTGTCGTGGCAAGATGTTCAGGCGCGCGACGTGCTGGCGTACAACGTCGTGATCCATGAGTTCGTTCACAAAATCGATATGGAAGCCGGCGATGCGGACGGCGTGCCGCCGATGCTGCGGCGCCTGCATGGCGACCTGACACCGGAAGTCTGGTGCAATGTCTTCGACCCTGCCTATGAGGAGTTCTGTCACCATGTGGCCAACGTTCCCGACGATCGCTGGGACGCCTTCGCCTCGACCTCGCTTCTCGACCCGTATGCCACCGAGCACGAATCGGAATTCTTCGCTGTTTGCGCCGAGGCGTTCTTCGTCGCCCCGGAGGCTTTCCGCGACGAATATCCGGCCCTGTATACGCTGTTTTCGCGTTATTTCCTGCAAGATCCGGCGGCGGCACCCGGCAGCGGCGGCGAAGCCATTGCCGGCATGTCGCCCGCGCCAGCCGCAACCCCATGAAAACTTTGCGAAAGTCACTGTTTTCATGGCATAATGCGCGTTTTACTCACCCGGAAAGTGGTTGACGCCTTCCCAGTCGCATGACAGTGACGGCGTTAGCGGGCCAACGGGACGCCTCCTGGGGCAATCAACCCAGGCAACGTCCTCCCGCGCAGACTGGCTACCGACTTAACCCAAGGTACATCATGAAAGAAGGCATCCACCCGGATTACCGCGAAGTCCTGTTCCGCGACATGACGCCCGGCGTCGACTTCGAATTCATCACCCGCTCGACGATCCACACCAAGGAAACCGCCGAGAAGGATGGCAAGACCTACCCGCTCGTGAAGATCGAAACGTCGTCGGCTTCGCACAACTTCTACACCGGCGAACAGCGCATCATGGACACGGCCGGCCGTGTCGACAAGTTCCGCCAGAAGTTCGGCAACCGCGCCGGCGGCAAGATCGCCTGAGTTTCATCGGCGACGCGCCAGACGACGCGATGCGGGGCCCGGCAAGCACTGGCGGGCCAGCACATCAGGGGCAACACCCCAGCGTTGTGAAAAGCATCGGAAAGGGGCAGCTCAGGCTGCCCTTTTTTGTTGGGTCTGGCCTGCGCCGCGGCACCGGTTACTGTCATACTGTCGGCTTTTGCGGTGTCCCCGAGTGCTCCTGTAGCGTAACTCCGAGCTTCACCCCAGATTTCATCCCCGAGCCAGTTCCGGCTCGCCCCCTGAGTCTTCCCGATCCGGCCGCTGTGCCGGCTCTGTCGTCCGGCCTATGAAACGAGTTCGCATTACCGCCTCTGCCACCAGTGCGCTACCGCGTTCGCTGCTGATCGCCATTTGTGTCATCTATGTGCTGGCGGGGTTGTTCGGTCGCGACCCGTGGAAGAACGAAGACGCCGCCGGTTTCGGCGTCATGTGGACGATGGCGCACGGTCAGTTGTCCGACTGGTTGCTGCCGAATATCGCCGGGAAACCCATCTACGACAGCGGCCCGCTCGTCTCGTGGCTCGGCGCGCTCGCCATTCGCACTTTCTCATGGCTTGACGCGCCCGATGCCGCGCGCATCGTCACCGGTCTGTGCTTCTACATGACCTGCACGTTCATCTGGTACGGCACCTACCTGCTCGGTCGCCGCCCGGAAGTGCAACCCTTTAAATACGCGTTCGGCGGCGAACCCGAGCCGCGCGACTACGGCCGCACCCTCGCCGACGGCGCACTGCTGATTCTGCTCGCCTGCTTCGGGCTGACTGAGCGCGGGCACGAAACGACGTCGGCAGTGGGTCAGCTCACGCTCATCTCGATGGCCATCTACGGCCTCGTGCGCAGCCTCGACAAGCCGCGCCAGGGCGCCGTGTGGTTCGGTCTCGCGCTGGGTGGCATGGCGCTCGCGTCGTCGCCGCTGATGACGCTCTCGCTCTGGATCGCTGGCGTTGTCACCGCCTTGGTGTGTCGCGCCCTGCCCCTGCGCATGCTGCTACTGGTCTCCACGCCGATAACGCTACTCGTCGCGTGCACGTGGCCGCTCGCCGCACTCAAATTTGCCGACGGCGCCCGCCCCTGGCTCGGCGAGTGGGCGGATATCGGCGTAGACGCGTTCAGTGGCCCGACACTCCACTCGCTTAGCTATATCGCCAAGAACCTCGCGTTGTTCGCCTGGCCCGCATGGCCGCTCGCTGCGTGGTCGCTGCACTCATGGCGCGGTCTGCGACGCGCACCGCACATCGCGATCGCACTGGCCTTCACGATCGCGATTCTCGTGCTGATCGTGCTCCAGGCTCATCAGGGCAACCAGCTCTTCATGCTCGCCCTGCCTCCTCTGTCGATCATCGCCGCGTTCGGCCTGCCCACACTCAAGCGCGGCACGGTCAACGCCATCGACTGGTTCGCCGTGCTGTCGTTCACCGTGCTGGCCGGCTTCGTCTGGATCGTCTGGCTGGCAGGTATCACGGGGTTTCCGGCATCCACGGCGCGCAACCTTCGACGCCTAGTTCCCGGCTTCCAACCCGAATTCAGTTGGATCACGTTGTTTAGCGCTCTGCTCGTGACGGGTGCCTGGGTAGCGCTGGTGGCATGGCGCGTATCGCGTAGCCCGAAAGTACTGTGGCGCAGCGTGGTGCTCTCGTCGGGGGGAACCACGCTCATGTGGGTGCTGCTCATGACGCTGTGGCTGCCCGTCGTGAACTATGGCAGAACGTACCGCGACGTGGCAGCACAAATCGCCGCGCATCTGCCGGCGGATTACACCTGCATTCGCACCGCGCGCGTCGGCGACGCTCAGCTCGCCTCGTTCGCCTACTTCGGCAAGATGCGCTTCGGCTCGGCCAACGACGATTGCGATGTGCTGCTGCGCCAGGACTCCCAGGATTACAGCGAACCGCTGTCGCTCGCGCCGTATGAATGGCGTCAACTCTGGGAGGGCCGCCGCGCGGCCGACCGCGACGAGCGTTTCCGCCTCTACGTTTTGCAAGAGCGTCCGTGGCGCCGCGCCACACGTCCGCGCTAATCACATAGCGCCATGTGGCATGACATCAAGCGCATTGCCGGGCTGGCCTGGCCAGTTCTGATCGGCCAGTTGGCCGTCATCGCCTTCGGGGTGATGGACACGGCCATGGTCGGTCGTGCATCGGCGTTCGATCTCGCATCGCTCGCGCTCGGCGGGTCGATCTACATCACCGTGTATGTCGGCCTGATGGGCATTCTCGTCGCCCTGTCTCCGATTGCCGCGCAACTCTTCGGTGCAGGGGAGCGTGAAGCCATTGGCGAGGAAGTCCGGCAGGCGTTTTGGCTCGCCCTGTTCCTCTCGGCACCGGGCTTTCTGTTGTTGTCGCATCCGCAGTTCATTCTGCAACTCTCCGAAGCGACACCCGAACTCGAAGCCCGCGCGAGCGCCTATCTTCAGATTCTCGCGTTCGGGCTGCCCGCCGCCCTGCTCTTTCGCGTGTATTCCTCGCTGTCCACGGCCGTGGCACAGCCTCGCATCGTCATGATTATTCAGGTGACGGGGCTGGTGCTGAAAGTGCCGCTAAATCTAGTGCTGATATACGGCGTCGAGCGACTCGGCATTCCAGTCCTCGGCAGCACCGGCTGCGCCATCGCCACGACCGCTATCAACTGGGTGTCGTGTGCACTGGGACTCACGCTGATGGCACGTCACGCGAAGCTGCGCGAGTTCGGTATCTTCTCCCGCTTCTGCTGGCCGCACTGGCAGGCCATTCGCGCACTGCTCAAGCTGGGTGTGCCGATGGGGTTGAGCTATCTGATCGAAGTGACGGCGTACTCGTTCATGGCGATCTTCATTGCCCGACTGGGCGACGTAACGCTGGCCGGCCATCAGATCGCCGCAAACCTCGGCGCCCTCATGTACATGCTGCCCATGTCGATTGCCATTGCGACGGCGACACTCACCGCGCAGGCCATCGGTTCGCGCGACTTCCCGCTGGCACGCCTGATCGGACGCCGGGGTGTGGAGTTTGCCGGCACGTTGGGCCTGATACTGGCTGCCCTCATGTGGTTCTGCCGCCCGCTGATTCTCGCTGCCTATACGGCCGATCCGCAGGTCGCGGTGGTTGCCACGCCCTTGCTGGCCATCGTCGCGCTCTACCACGTATTCGACGCCCTGCAAGTGAATGCCGTCTTCGTGCTGCGCGCGTGGAAGGTGGCGGTCATCCCGACTCTCATCTACGCCGTATCGCTCTGGGGCGTTGGCCTGGGGGGTGGATATGTGTTGGGCTTCGACGTCGGCGGTCTTACGCCCGAGTGGCTGTATGGCGCGGCAGGCTTCTGGTTCGCCAACACTGCAAGTATCGCCATCGCCGCTGTAGGCTTGCTTCTCTATCTGCATTGGGTGGTCCGGGTCAAAGTCCAATGACGCCGTAGCCGGCGAATCCATTCGTTGTACGACAACATGGCAATGATTGTCGCGAACGAAAATTCCGGCAGCATTCCGTATTCCGACCGGCCAATTCCAGCCATCATGGCGAAAACGGGTAAACCCGCAAAGGCATTCCGGTCAACTTTCCATAGAATGTTGTCTGACGACATACAACAAGATCGTACGTCGCAACGCTCCATTCCCTTTGGTCTGATCAACGTCTACCCGCCATGAGCCGAACCCCCATCGTCACCGATCTGCGCGTCGTCCCCGTCGCCGGCCGCGACAGCATGCTGCTGAACCTGAGCGGCGCACACGGCCCCTTCTTCACGCGCAACCTGATCCTGCTTCAGGACAGTGCCGGTCACACCGGTGTGGGCGAGGTACCCGGCGGCGAAGCTATCCGCCAAACGCTCGAAGACGCACGTCCCTATGTGGTCGGTCAGTCGGTCGCGAACATTCAGGCGATGCTTGGTCAGACACGTCGCGTCTTCGCCGATCGCGATTCAGGTGGGCGCGGCTTGCAGACGTTCGACCTGCGCACGACGATCCACGCCGTAACGGCGCTCGAAGCAGCGCTGCTCGACCTGCTGGGCCAACACCTTGAGGTGCCGGTGGCCGCACTGCTGGGTGAAGGACAGCAGCGCAGCGAAGTCGCCATGCTGGGCTATCTGTTCTTCATCGGCGATCGATGCGCCACCGACCTCCCCTACGCCGATAATCGCGCCGCGCGCGACGACTGGGAACGCGTGCGAACGGAAGTCGCCATGACGCCCGAGGCAGTCGTACGTCTCGCAGAGGCCGCTCACGCTCGCTATGGCTTCCAGGACTTCAAACTCAAGGGCGGTGTGCTCGATGGCGACGCGGAAATCGAAGCGGTCACCGCGCTCGCCAAGCGCTTCCCGCAGGCACGTGTGACGCTCGATCCGAATGGCGCGTGGTCGCTGGCCGAAGCGGTGCGCCTATGCCGCGACAAGCACGACGTGCTCGCGTACGCCGAAGATCCATGCGGCGCCGAGAATGGCTATTCCGGTCGCGAAGTCATGGCGGAATTCCGTCGCGCAACGGGCTTGCCGACGGCGACCAACATGATTGCAACGGACTGGCGTCAGATGGGCCACGCGATTCAGTTGCAGTCTGTGGACATTCCGTTGGCCGACCCGCACTTCTGGACGATGCAGGGGGCGGTGCGCGTCGCGCAGATGTGTCACGACTGGGGCCTGACATGGGGATCGCACTCGAACAATCACTTTGACGTCTCGCTCGCGATGTTCACACATGTCGCGGCTGCCGCCCCCGGCAAGATCACCGCCATCGACACGCACTGGATCTGGCAAGACGGCCAGCACCTCACGAAGCACCCGCTGCAAATCGTCGGCGGCAACGTTCAAGTGCCGACTGCGCCGGGTCTCGGAGTCACACTCGATATGGATGCAGTGGAAGCCGCCCACGCCCTGTACCTCGAGCACGGCCTTGGTGCGCGCGACGACAGCGTCGCCATGCAGTATCTCGTTCCTGACTGGAAATTCGATCCGAAGCGGCCCTGCCTCGTGCGCTGACCGAATGGCGTCAGGGTGTCGCGGCCTGAAAGTCCACCTCACCCTGTCGTCGACACAAGACAATGCGCCTGAATTGCGGATTTTTTCAAAACAACGCAAAAAACCCGCATGCATTGCGAAGACAACATTACCGGGGAAGATCACACATCGGCGCGCTCCGGAATACCTCGCTGCGAGGCTTCGAAACAGGAGCGTCGAGAGATAAAAAAAGCCCAGGCATCAGCCTGGGCTTTCTTCGTTTGGCGGAGCGGACGGGGCTCGAACCCGCGACCCCCGGCGTGACAGGCCGGTATTCTAACCAACTGAACTACCGCTCCAAACTTGCTACAGCATCGTGATGTCACTCACTTTGCTTTCCTGCTTGTTGTTCGGCATCGCCGCGTTTTCACGCGCAGACTCCCGAACTTCGTAGGTTTTGGCGGAGCGGACGGGGCTCGAACCCGCGACCCCCGGCGTGACAGGCCGGTATTCTAACCAACTGAACTACCGCTCCAAAACCGACAAAAAAACCCGCCTGACTTTCAGCGGGCTTTACGCCACCAACTGCTTGGCATTTTCAAACTGACACCGACTCGCTACCGGCACCAATTCTGGCGTCCCCTAGGGGATTCGAACCCCTGTACTCACCGTGAAAGGGTGATGTCCTAGGCCTCTAGACGAAGGGGACAAAATCGTCAAAACTTTGTCTGTTTCGCTTTACTGCAATTCGCGAAGAACGCTATTCTAAACAACATTTCTTCGCTTGTGAAGCTTTATTTTCAAGTTTTTTGCGGCGTTTTTGCAAGAATCTTGCTCGTCCGACGCAACTTGAAATTCAAGCTTCTGAATCCGTGGTGGAGGTAAGCGGGATCGAACCGCTGACCTCTTGCATGCCATGCAAGCGCTCTCCCAGCTGAGCTATACCCCCCGAACAGCGAAATGAGATTCTAATGACAAACCCATTTCCTGTAAATACCCTTCTCGCATTTTTTCCGCATTATTTTGCAAATCCGTGCGATGAATAAAAAAACGGCGTCTCCAGAGAGCCGCCGTTTTTCCTTTGCTTAGCGGCGTGCACAAGACACGCCGCCGGGCATCGTACCCATACCCGAATTACTGGGCTTCGCCTTCGCGCTTGACCAGCACCGGGCCACCCTGCTTTTCTTCGTCGGTGAGTGCCTTGTGCGACAGGCGCAGACGGCCCTTGTCGTCCTGCTGAATCACCTTCACGCGCACCAACTGACCTTCCTTCAGGTACTCGTTGATGTCCTTGATGCGCTCGTTGGCGATTTCAGAGATGTGCAGCAGACCATCCTTGCCCGGCAGCACCGAAACGATCGCACCGAACTCGAGCAGCTTCAGCACGGTACCGTCGTACACCTGACCGACTTCGACTTCCACCGTAATCAACTCGATGCGACGCTTCGCTTCGGCAATACCTTCAGCGCTCGGGCTGGCGATCGTCACCACGCCGTCGTCCGAAATATCGATGCTCGTGCCGGTTTCTTCCGTGAGCGCGCGGATCACCGAACCACCCTTACCGATCACGTCACGGATCTTTTCCGGGTTGATCTTGATGGTGACCATGCGCGGCGCGAATTCCGACAGCTCCGTACGCACGCCCGACTGGGCTTCCGTCATCTTGGCGAGGATGTGCAAACGGCCTTCCTTGGCTTGTGCCAGGGCGACCTGCATGATTTCCTTCGTGATGCCCTGGATCTTGATGTCCATCTGCAGCGCGGTCACGCCATTCGACGTACCGGCCACCTTGAAGTCCATATCGCCCAGGTGATCTTCGTCGCCGAGAATGTCGGTCAGCACGGCGAACTTGTTGCCGTCGAGGATCAGGCCCATAGCGATACCGGCAACCGGCGAGGTCAGCGGCACACCCGCGTCCATCATGGCGAGACTACCGCCGCACACCGATGCCATCGAGGACGAACCGTTCGACTCGGTGATTTCCGACACGACACGCACGGTGTAGCCGAAATCGTCTGCACCCGGCAGGCACGCCACGAGCGCGCGCTTGGCCAGACGGCCGTGACCGATTTCGCGACGCTTGGGCGAACCCACGCGCCCCGTTTCACCCGTCGAGAACGGCGGGAAGTTGTAGTGAAGCATGAAGCGATCGCGGTACTCGCCTTGCAGCGCGTCGATGATCTGCTCGTCGCTCTTGGTGCCCAACGTGGCCACCACGAGTGCCTGCGTTTCGCCGCGCGTGAACAGCGCCGAACCGTGGGCACGCGGCAGCACGCCGGTGCGAATCGAGATCGGGCGCACCGTGCGCGTGTCGCGGCCGTCGATACGCGGCTCGCCCGCGAGAATCTGGCTACGCACGATCTTGGCTTCCAGATCGAACAACATGTTGCCGACTTCGATGTCGTCCGGAGCCACTTCGCCCTTGGCGGTGGCGGCTTCGCCCAGCTTGGCGATGACGTCGCTGCTCACGGCACGCAGTTGCTGCGTACGCGCTTGCTTTTCACGCGTCTGGTAAGCGGCGCGCAGCGGGCCTTCGGCCAGTTCGGTTACTTGTGCGATCAGTGCGTCGTTCTTGGCCGCCGGGGCCCAATCCCACTCGGCCTTGCCGCCGTCACGCACGAGGTCGTGAATGGCGTTGATGGCCGTTTGCATTTGCTCGTGACCGAACACCACAGCGCCCAGCATCACGTCTTCCGGCAGTTCCTGCGCTTCCGACTCGACCATCAGCACGGCTTGTTCCGTACCGGCGACAACCAGGTCGAGCTTCGACTTGGCGATCTGCTCGCGCGACGGGTTGAGCACATACTGGCTGTCGACGTAGGCAACGCGTGCAGCACCGACCGGGCCGTTGAACGGCAGACCCGAGATGGCCAGCGCGGCCGAAGCACCAATCAGGGCCGGAATATCGGCCGGCACTTCCGGGTTCAGCGAGACAACCTGCACCACGACCTGGACTTCGTTGTAGAAGCCTTCCGGGAAGAGCGGGCGAATCGGACGGTCGATCAGGCGTGACGTCAGCGTTTCGTTCTCCGACGGACGGCCTTCACGCTTGAAGAAGCCACCCGGGATCTTGCCGGCGGCGTAAGTCTTTTCCAGATAGTCGACGGTCAGCGGGAAGAAATCCTGACCTGCCTTGGCCTTCTTGGCACCAACAACCGTGGCGAGCACGACGGTATCGTCCATATCGACGAGCACAGCGCCGGATGCCTGACGGGCAATCTCACCGGTCTCCATGCGAACCGTGTTTTGTCCCCATTGGAAAGACTTCACGACTTTATTGAACATTTGCACTCCTATATCGAATCGCGCGAATGCAGCAGCGGCGCGATATCGCTGCCGGGGTGATCCCGACGCCTTACAGGGGGGAGTGTTATGCCATTCCAGCGTTGCTCGGCGCGTTGCCGTGCGTGTCAGAGGCGACCCTGGAATGACACAAGCCCTGCTTGCCGACGAGGCCCCGTAAACCGAGCACCCGGCGCAACTGCCGGGTTGACGGCCTGAAAGACGTCCTCATGACATCCGTCAGGCAGTGCCCAAAAACAAAATGCCTGCATCAGCACGCTGATACAGGCATCTCGTCGTAATCGTAATCGCTTACTTACGCAGGCCCAGCTTCTCGATCAGGGCGCGGTAGCGGTCCGCATCCTTGCCCTTCAGGTAATCGAGCAGCTTGCGGCGGCGGCTCACCATGCGCAGCAGACCGCGGCGGCTGTGGTGATCCTTCATGTGTGCCTTGAAGTGCGGCGTCAGTTCGTTGATGCGCGTGGTCAGCAGCGCAACTTGCACTTCGGGCGATCCGGTGTCGTTGGCGGCCCGGGCGAATTGCGCCACGACGTCCGACTTCTTGGTGGTTTCAACAGTCATTTCATTTCCTTTGGAGACATGCGGTCACGGAAGAAAGGCCGTGCCGTGAACTTACAAAAACATGCGCGGCATTGCCACGCATAAACAAAACTGCAAGTGCGCGATTATACGGGAGTTGGTATCCAGACGCCACATTTTTCCACGTCTCGCCGCTTCGGACGGGCCTGACCGCCGGATTCGGGCGTCGAAAACCGGGACATTCCCTGAATAATCGCAAAAATCCTGGCCGATTATCCTAAAAATTGCGACAAATCAACGTAAGCGCCCTCCAACACCTTCCTCCTCGCTGCCGTATCAGCGCTGGCGAGCCATCCGGCAGGTACTGGGCAGCGACACCTTGCTCGCGGGCAACTCCATTACCGTCTTGAACCCGAAGCCCGAACCTTCGTTGTCGAACTTCACACCCGGCTCTCCCGCACGGCGCATGACGGAGACATACAGCGGTTCGATCATCTGGTGATCGTTCGGGCGCATCCAGGCGTCCGCCGGCGCCTCGCGAACCCGGCGATTCTCGAGCGCACGCGCCACCATCGTCACATCGGTCGTTCCCGCTTGCTCCAGTGCAGCGGCAATCATGTCGATCATCACGCTCATGCGCAGTAGCGCATAGTCGTCGCGCGCCTCGGGATAGCGCGCGCGAAATGCCTTGTAGAACGCGTCCGACGCCTCGCCACCCACGTTCGGATGCCATTCGGCCACGGCATACACCCGCCCCACGCCCGCCTCGCCCAACGCCGCCGGCGCGCCAAGCGCATTGCCGTAGAACGTATAGAATTTGAGTTCCATCCCCTGCTCGCGCGCGGCCTTGACGAGCAGCGTCAGATCGTTGCCCCAGCTCCCCGTCACGACCGTGTCGGCGCCTGCGGCGCGAATTCGCGCGAGATAGGGCGTGAAATCCTTCACGCGCCCAACCGGGCTGAACTGCTCGCCCACAATCTGCACGTCCGGACGTTTCGCGCCGATCATCTGACGGGAAAGCCCGGCGACCTGCCGGCCAAAGCTGTAATCCTGATTCAGCAGATAGACCTTCTGAATGCTCGCGTCGTCTTTGATCGCTTCGGTCAGGGCCTGCATGCGCATGGCGGCATTGGCGTCGAACGCGAAATGCCAGAAGCTGCACTGCTCGTTGGTGAGTGCCGTATCGACGGCCGAGTAATTGAAGAACAGCATGCGCTGTCCCGGCTCGCGGGCGTTTCGCTTGTTGACCGCGTCGATCAACGCCGATGCGACCGCCGAACTATTGCCCTGCAAGACGAACGGAATACCAAGATCGCCTGCGGCCTTGAGCTGCACCAGGCTCTCTTCCACGGCCCCCTTGCTGTCGAACACCGTCAACTCCAGCGGATGCGCGCCATCGCGCAACTTCACCCCGCCACGTGCGTTCACGCGATCGATCGCAAAGCGCAGATTGCGCTCGACCATGGCGCCAGCGTTGCCGAAAGGCCCGCTCATCCCTTCGATGAGCGCGAGGCGGATCGGCGGCGCCGCGTGCACAAGACTGGCCGCTGCCAACAGGCCGACGGCGCACAAAACCGCGCACGAGCGCACCAGCAAGACTTGAACTTTCATCGAGGCCCCATTGACTGTCTCGGCGCGAATCATAACGTCCCGCCCCCCCATGCGGCAAGCCGAGACGCCCCACGATGCGGCGCACAGCGGTATGCTATCGGCATGCCGCCCTGCGGCCTTTTTCCACTGACGCGAGGCCACCCATGAAGCATTTGCCCCAGGCACGCGCGCGCATCGCACGCCCGAAATCATCCGCCGTCCTCTCAGGCGCCCTGCGCCCCATCGCCGCCCTGCGCTGGCTCGCGGCTGGCGCACTCACCCTGTCGCTGACCGCCTGTTTCACGCCCCCGTGGCAGCAACTACCACCGAGCGCGTCGCAGGCCGAAGTCCAGGCCCAACTGGGCAAGCCCAGGGAGGTCTACCCGCTCGCCCCTGGCGTCACCCGCTGGCTCTACCCCACCAAGCCGTTCGGCGAAGAGACCATCGCTGCGGACTTCGATGCGCAGGGCCGTCTACTGGGCACCACGCAAGTGCTCTCGACGCAGGAATTCAATAAGGTCGAAATCGACAAGTGGACGAAGACCGACATCCTGCATCACTTCGGCGAGCCGGTCGAGACGTCGTACTTTCCGCTCATGAAACGCGAAGTCTGGTCGTATCGCTTCAAGCAGGACGATGTCTGGTTCTCTCTGATGAACTTCTATTTCGACGCCGAGGGCATTGTCAAAACCACGCAGATCAGCCCCGACCCGCTGCACGAGAAGCGCGACAACAACTTGTTCTGATCGCACATCAGGCGCTGCGCAAAACAAAACGCCCGCATGCCGGACTTCCGGATGCGGGCGTTTTGTCAAATAGCTCGGCCATCAACGCGATAGCCGCAACCCATCCCTCACGGCGTGAGCTGCGGGTTGAGCTTCTCGGCCTTCGAGTACAGTTTGTTGAGCGCCGACAGATACGCCTTGGCCGACGCCGCCACGATATCCGGGTCCGTGCCGACGCCGTTCACGATCCGACCCGCCTTCGACAGGCGTACCGTCACCTCGCCTTGCGATTGGGTGCCGGTCGTAATGGCGTTGACCGAGTACAGCAGTTGTTCGGCACCGCTTTGCACCTGCGACTCGATGGCGTTGAGCACGGCATCGACCGGGCCGTTGCCGTCGGCCTCGCCGACCAACTCCTTGCCCTGCGCGGTGAAGACCACGCGGGCGCTCGGGCGTTCACCCGTCTCGGAGTGCTGTGCCATCGACACAAGATAGAAATGCTCGCCACGCTCGGCCTGCGCTTCGTTCGAGACGATGGCCAGAATGTCTTCATCGAAGATTTCGGACTTCTGGTCGGCCAATTCCTTGAAGCGCGTGAACGCGGCGTTCACATCCTGCTCCGACTCCATCTCGATGCCCAGCTCCTGCAAACGCTGCTTGAACGCGTTGCGGCCAGAGAGCTTGCCGAGCACGATCTTGTTCGCGGTCCAGCCCACATCTTCCGCGCGCATGATCTCGTAGGTGTCGCGCGCCTTGAGCACGCCGTCCTGGTGGATGCCCGAGGCGTGAGCAAATGCGTTCGCCCCCACCACCGCCTTGTTCGGCTGCACATTGAAGCCGGTAATCTGCGAGACGAGTTTCGAGGCCGGCACAATCTGCGTCGTATCGATGCCGAGTTCCAGACCGAAGTAATCCTTACGTGTCTTGAGCGCCATCACCACTTCTTCGAGCGACGTATTGCCGGCGCGCTCGCCAAGACCGTTGATCGTGCACTCGATCTGACGCGCACCGCCCAACTTCACCCCCGCCAGCGAATTGGCCACGGCCATGCCGAGGTCGTTGTGGCAGTGGACCGACCAGACAGCCTTGTCCGAATTCGGCACGCGCTCGCGCAGCGTGCGCACGAGTTGCCCGTAGAGCTCCGGCACGCCATAGCCGACGGTATCGGCCACGTTGATGGTCGTCGCGCCTTCATTGATGACGGCTTCGAGCACGCGGCACAGGAAATCCAGATCCGAGCGGCTTCCGTCTTCCGGCGAGAATTCGATGTTGTCCGTGAACTGACGGGCGTAGCGCACCGCGAGCTTCGCCTGTTCGAACACCTGATCGGGGCTCATGCGCAGCTTCTTCTCCATGTGAAGCGGCGACGTGGCGATGAACGTGTGAATACGCGACGAATTCGCGCCCTTGAGCGCTTCGGCGGCACGGGCAATATCACGATCGTTCGCACGGGCGAGCGAGCACACCGTGCTGTCCTTGACGATGCCGGCGATGGCCTGAATGGCTTCGAAGTCACCGTTCGAGCTGGCGGCGAAGCCCGCTTCGATGACATCCACGCGCAGACGCTCCAGTTGTCGGGCGATGCGAATCTTCTCATCGCGCGTCATCGACGCGCCCGGCGACTGTTCACCGTCGCGCAAGGTGGTATCGAAAATGATCAGCTTATCGGCCATGACTTTCTCCTGTGGGGATCTTGTAGGGGTTCAGTTTGTTCTTGATGTCTTTGGGGGGCGTATCCGCATGCCGAAGAACGCCCTTGCGCCAGCGGCATTGCGTCATGGCACAAGCCACAAAGGCAGAGGATCGTCGTACGGGCGGGCAACTACCGGGAGGGAATCAGCGCGCGACGCGCGTGCAGGCATGGCCGCAAACTGCATAGCGGCATAGCGTTGGCGGTGCGAGAGGAAGGCCCGAAGCCGGGATGACGCCTGAAATCATGAGCGCCAATATAGTCGCAATCGGGTGATTTCGCAACGCGCGGCGCGGGCCGTGAGCCGCGTGCAGACGGGCGTGCACAGGCGCAGGCGCTGCACCGGCCGCCCCCATGAAACAGCCCGGCGCGGGGCCGGGCTCGGAATCACGAGACAAGCACCGGATCAGGCCGGCGGAATGCGTAACACCTGCCCCGGATAGATCTTGTCCGGGCTGGAGAGCATTGGCTTGTTGGCCTCGAAGATGGCATTGTACTTATTGGCGTCGCCGTAGACCTTTTTCGAGATGGCCGACAGCGTATCGCCCTTCTCGACGGTGTGGAACGTCGCCTCGGCCGAAGCCGTCGACACCGACATCTTGTCGTCCACCTTCTCGACGCCCTTCACGTTGCCGCAGCACAGCAGTATCTTTTCCTTGGTCGCCTGATCGGCGGCCACGCCGAATACGGTCACCGTGCGCGACGCGCCGTCGAAGGTCACCGTCAGACCGGTGGCGTCCAGATTCTGCGCCTTGATGTAGTTCTCGATGGCGTCGGCAGCCTTACGGTTGGCGTCGTCCGCATCGGGGCCCGGTGCGGGGGCCTCGGCGGCCTGCGCCTTGTTGCCCAACAGCGCTTCGCCTGCTTCTTTCACGAAGTCCAGAATGCCCATGATTTCTCCTTCGTCACGTAGAACAGTGGAAATGGCGCCGGAACCGGCCAAATTTGCCATGATACGTCCGGGCCAAGGGGGGACGTCGAGCCTGCATTCGCAAGACTACAGCATCGCCGTGCACACTCTCCCGGCAACACTGACAGACAGATGTGACAAGGGGCGTACCGAGACGCCCCTGTATCCGCTCACTTATTCGTCGACTTCACCGAAAATGCGCTGCCGGCGGCCCTTGAGGAAGCGGAATCCCCAGAGCACGTAGCCGGAAATGCTATACAGGCAGAACAGCCCGAAGAGCACCAGCGGCGGATCGGACGACACCAGAATGAAGCCAACCATGAAGAGCAGTACCACGCCAAACGACACACGCTGGCGCACGTCGAGCGCCTTGCCGCTGTAGAACGGTGCATTCGACACCATCGACATGCCCGCGTAGATCGTCAGGCCAAATGCCACCCAGGGCATCCAGAAGACGTTCACCGGCAGCTTGTTGTCGATCGTGATCCACACGAAGCCTGCGATGAGCGCCGCCGCAGCCGGGCTCGCCAGCCCCTGGAAGAAGCGCTTGTCGACCACGCCGATATTCGTATTGAAGCGCGCGAGCCGCAGCGCTGCACCCGCCACGTAGACGAACGCCGCGAGCCAGCCCCACTTGCCGATCTCGTGCAGAATCCATTCGTACATCACCAGCGCCGGCGCAACGCCGAACGAGGTCATGTCAGAGAGCGAATCGTATTGCTCACCGAATGCGCTCTGCGTGTTGGTCATGCGCGCCACGCGCCCATCCATGCCATCGAGCACCATGGCGAAGAAGATGGCGATGGCGGCCTGCTCGAAGCGGTCATTCATCGCCTGCACGATCGCGAAGAAGCCGCAGAACAGCGCGGCCGTCGTAAAAGCATTCGGTAGCAGATAGATACCGCGGTTGCGCGGACGCACCGGCAGATCGTCCTCCACACCCGGGTCGTGGTCTTCGTTCATCGATGGCTCTGCGGATGGATTCTTGTGACGGCCGAATGGCGAGAGATGCCTGACGTTGTTGCGCAAGCGGCCGCGATGGTTTTCCGGCATCTATACCTCCTTGACGATGCTGAGACTGCGGGCGAACCCGCGACGGATCACCGCTATTGGAACGTGAGAAGCGAAAGCAGTTGCAGGCCGCGGCTCCGCGACGCACGACCTGAGGTCGCACCGCGGCTCGCGGCCGAAGTTCGAGGTACGGCTCGCCTTACAGCTCGGCGAGAATCGTCGAGGTGGCCGACACCTTGTCGCCGATCGCCACACGCGGGCGCGAGCCCAGCGGCAGGTACACGTCGACACGTGAGCCGAAACGGATGAAACCATAACGCTGACCGCGCGAGAGCGTATCGCCCGGCTTCACGTAGCACAGGATGCGGCGCGCGATGAGCCCGGCGACCTGTACGCTCGTCACGATCTGGCCACCCACGTCAATCACCAGAGCGTTACGTTCGTTCTCGAGCGATGCCTTGTCGAGGTCGGCGTTAAAAAAGCGCCCGGGGAAATATTCCACCTTGGTCACCGTGCCGTCAACCGGGGCGCGATTCGAGTGAACATTGAAGACGTTCATGAACACGCTGATCTTCAGCGCTTCACGACCTGCGTAGGGGTCCTGCGTGGTTTCGATCGCCACGATACGGCCATCGGCCGGCGAGAGCACGGCGCCTGCCTGTTGCGGCACCTGACGCGGCGGATCGCGGAAAAACTGCAGAACAAACAGGGCAATCACCCAGAACGGCGCGGCCCAAAACACGCCGGCCATGAAATGCACGACGAGCGCGACGGCGACGGCGATGCCCAGGAAGGGCCAGCCCTCGCGGGCAATGATCGGGTGAGGATAATTCATGCGATTGAACTCGCGTCCTTGGTAAAACGGTTAAGTAAGCGGGTCGACCTGCTTCGGGCCAAACCGTGGCGTGGCGGCATTGTAGCAATGCGCGCGGCACGGCGACACATTTTCCCCAACCGACACGTTCGCGTCACAAAGGCAAAGCAGGCCACAGTGCCCGGCAATTCCCCCGGCGCGCGGCCGATTCGATTCGGCTCCACCATGAAAAAAGCCGCCCGCCTTGCCGTAGCGACGGCTACGGCAAAACGGACGGCCCAGAGCAACGGCTCACGAAATGACGCGCTTGGCGCATGTGACGCACGCTAGGCGCTCACCCCGCGATACCGCCCGCCGGCGATGCGTACGCCCGGACACGCTTGGGCGTACGCATCATACGGGCATCGTGCTTAGTTCTTCGACTGGTCGACCAGCTTGTTCTTGGCGATCCACGGCATCATCGCGCGCAGCTTGCCGCCGACTTGCTCGATCTGGTGTTCAGCCGTGATACGGCGACGCGAGATCAGGGTCGGGGCGCCAGCTTTGTTTTCCAGGATGAACGACTTGGCATACTCGCCGGTCTGGATGTCGGTCAGGCACTGCTTCATCGCCTTCTTCGTCTCTTCCGTCACGACGCGCGGGCCGGTGACGTACTCACCATACTCGGCGTTGTTCGAGATCGAGTAGTTCATGTTGGCGATGCCGCCTTCGTAGATCAGGTCGACGATCAGCTTGAGTTCGTGCAGGCACTCGAAGTAGGCCATTTCCGGCGCGTAGCCGGCTTCGACCAGCGTTTCGAAACCGGCCTTGATCAGTTCGACGGTACCGCCGCACAGCACGGCCTGTTCGCCGAACAGGTCGGTTTCGGTTTCTTCGCGGAAGTTCGTTTCGATGATACCGGCACGGCCGCCGCCGTTAGCCGCAGCGTACGACAGCGCGATGTCGCGAGCCGCGCCCGACTTGTCTTGTGCCACAGCGATCAGGTGGGGCACGCCGCCGCCTTGCGAGTACGTCGAGCGCACCGTGTGGCCCGGGGCCTTCGGGGCGATCATGATGACGTCGAGGTCGGCACGCGGAATCACGCAGCCGTAGTGCACGTTGAAGCCGTGAGCAAAGGCCAGTGCAGCGCCTTCCTTGATGTTGGCGTGCACTTCGTTCTTGTACACGTCGGCGATCTGCTCGTCCGGCAGCAGCATCATGACGATGTCGGCCGACTTCACGGCTTCCGCCACTTCCTTGGTGTTCAGGCCGGCATTGACAGCCTTGTTCCACGAAGCGCCGTTCTTGCGCAGACCAACCGTCACGTTCACGCCGCTGTCCTTCAGGTTCAGCGCGTGGGCGTGGCCTTGCGAGCCGTAACCGATGATCGTGACTTGCTTACCCTTGATGAGGGAGAGGTCGGCGTCTTTGTCGTAGAAAACTTTCATTTGGAATTGTCCCGTAATACCAAAAAATAACTGAAATCAGAATGGATCGAAATCCGCTTACCGCGTTGCCGCTGCCGATCAGACCTTCAGGATGCGCTCACCGCGCCCGATGCCCGAGCCACCGGTGCGAACCGTCTCGAGAATCGCCGTACGATCGAGCCCTTCGATGAAGGCGTCGAGCTTCGACGAATTCCCGGTGAGTTCGATCGTATAGGTCTTTTCAGTAACGTCAATGATGCGGCCGCGGAAAATATCCGACATCCGCTTCATCTCTTCGCGCTCCTTGCCCACAGCGCGAACCTTGATGAGCATTAGCTCGCGCTCGATGTGCGCCCCTTCGGTCAGATCGACCACCTTCACCACTTCGATGAGCCGGTTCAGGTGCTTGGTGATCTGCTCGATGATGTCGTCGGAGCCTGTCGTGACCACCGTCATGCGCGAGAGCGACCGGTCTTCGGTCGGCGCGACGGTGAGCGTCTCAATATTGTAGCCACGAGCCGAGAAGAGCCCGACCACACGCGACAGCGCGCCCGGCTCGTTCTCAAGCAAAACAGAAATAATGTGCCTCATGGTGTATCCCGGATTGTCCTAGTGTGGGGACGTCGCACCCGCGCCGGCCATAGCGGCGGCGACTGACGGCGCGCGCGCCTCTGTTTACAGATCTTCCGAACCGAGCAGCATCTCGCTGATGCCCTTGCCCGCCTGGACCATCGGCCAGACGTTTTCGGTGGGATCCGTTTGGAAATCCATGAATACCGTACGATCCTTCAGGCGCAACGCCTCTCGCAGTGCCGGTTCGACGTCCGACGACTTCTCGATGCGCATGCCCACATGACCGTAGGCCTCGGCGAGCTTCACGAAGTCAGGCAGCGCGTCCATGTACGAACTGGAGTAACGCTTGCTGTATTCGATCTGCTGCCACTGGCGAACCATGCCCAGATAGCGGTTGTTGAGCGACAGAATCTTGATCGGCGTGCGGTATTGCAAGCACGTCGAGAGTTCCTGAATGCACATCTGGATCGAGCCTTCGCCAGTAATACACGCGACTTCGGCATCCGGATGCGCCATCTTCACGCCCATGGCAGCCGGCAGGCCGAAGCCCATCGTGCCCAGACCGCCCGAGTTGATCCAGCGGCGCGGCTTGTTGAAGCGATAGTATTGCGCGGCCCACATCTGGTGCTGACCGACGTCCGAGCACACGAAGGCATCGCCGTCGGTGAGCTTCCAGTACGTCTCGACCACATGCTGCGGCTTGATGATCTCGCTCTGGCGATCAAACGCGAGGCAATCGCGCGAGCGCCATTCCTCGATCTGCTTCCACCAGTCAGCCAGTGCCTCGGTGTCCGGGCCATGTTCTGCCGTTTGCAGATTCTCGATCATTTCGCGCAACACTTCCTTCACGTCGCCGACGATCGGAATGTCGACCTTCACACGCTTGGAAATCGATGACGGGTCGATATCGACGTGAATGATCTTGCGCGGCCGCTCGGAAAAGTGCTCCGGATTACCGATCACGCGGTCGTCGAAGCGCGCACCGATGGCGATGAGCACGTCGCAGTGCTGCATGGCCATGTTGGCTTCGTACGTGCCGTGCATGCCCAGCATGCCGAGGAACTTGGGATCGCTCGCACGATACCCGCCCAGGCCCATGAGCGTGTTGGTCACCGGATAGCCGAGCAGGTCGCAGAACTGGTTCAGTTCCTTCGATGCGTCGGCCAGAATGATGCCGCCGCCGGTGTAAATATAGGGACGCTTGGCTGAGAGCAGCAGGCTCATCGCCTTGCGGATCTGCCCCGAGTGGCCCTTCGTGACCGGGTTGTACGAGCGCAGCGACACCGACTTCGGATACTCGAAGCGGCAGCGCGCCTTGGACACATCCTTCGGAATATCGACCAGCACCGGACCCGGACGGCCCGTCTTGGCGATGTAGAAGGCTTTCTTGATGGTGGAAGCGAGATCGCGCACGTCCTTCACGAGGAAGTTGTGCTTGACGCACGGACGCGTGATGCCGACCGTGTCGCATTCCTGGAAGGCGTCCTGGCCGATCGCGGCCGTAGGCACCTGTCCGGTAATGATGACGAGCGGGATCGAGTCCATATACGCCGTGGCAATGCCGGTGACCGCATTGGTCACACCGGGGCCAGACGTCACGAGGCACACGCCGACTTTGTCGGTGGAACGCGAATAAGCGTCTGCCGCATGCACGGCTGCCTGCTCATGGCGCACCAGAATGTGCTGGATCTTGTCCTGCTTGTAGAGTTCGTCGTAGATGTAGAGAACCGAACCGCCGGGATAACCCCACAGATGTTCGACCCCCTCTTCCTGAAGCGAGCGCACGAGAATCTCGGCGCCGATCATGTCTTCGGAAGTATTTTGGTGGCGTGTAGCTTCCGCCTCGGAGAATTCCGCGCTTGGCATGTTCATCGTCGACCTTTCAAAGTTTCGGCAAAAATTTTGATCGGGTGCTCTCCCCGCGAACTTGTGGTTCGGGCTCAAGCTGCGCGTCTGAATGATGGACACCCCGGATAGGCGTGCCGATATTGAGACAATCACAGATATTGCGAACTGGCAACCTTACCGGTTTGCAGCAAAATGGTCAAGCGAGTTTAGGCATTTGCAGCATGATTACGAAGTCGGGCGCGCAGAATTTCCCACATCGCACGCCGAGCCGCCCCACGCTGGTGCACAATCTTTACACGGTAGGAACCTGGCGAGCCCGGCGCCGTCGTCATGTGACACAACCGGAAGCAAAAGCGGTTACAGCGAAGCGCGTTTTTGGTAGCATCCGCTCCGACTACGCGAACTTTACGTGATCTTTACGCTTACACGGCATTTCACAGGCGCAGCGGTTGACGCTGCGTGTACCCCACCGGATGGCATCTGACAAGGAACTGGCGGATTTTCTCGCGGGCATTGAACGGCGCGCCTTCAAGCAGGCCGTCTATGCCGTTCGCGACGACGAGGCCGCCCTCGATATCGTTCAGGATGCGATGATCCGCTTGGCCGAGAAGTATGGCGACAAGCCGCCGGCCGACCTACCGCTGCTGTTCACGCGCATCCTCCAGAACACGATCCACGACTATTTTCGTCGGCAAAAGGTGCGCAACACCTGGGTCACACTATTTTCGAATCTCGCCGGCCCCGGCGACGACGAACGCGATGATTTCGACCCGTTGGAAACCTTGCTGGGCGAGGATGGGTCAGTGCAAACCGAGAGCAGCGAAGATTCCGTTTCGCGTGCCGAAATCCTCTCGATCATCGAGACGGAAATACAGAAACTACCGACACGTCAACGAGAAGCCTTCCTCATGCGTTACTGGGAAGACATGGACGTTGCCGAGACCGCCGCCACGATGGGGTGTTCGGAGGGCAGCGTCAAGACGCACTGTTCGCGTGCTACACACGCGTTGGCGCAGGCGTTGAAGGTAAAAGGGATCAGGTTATGAGTCACGATCTGGAAACGAGGGAAATCCGCTTCGCAAATCGCGTGCGGCGTGCATTGGATGAAGCGTCCGATACGCCGTCGCCGAATATTGCGGCCCGGCTGGCCGCCGCTCGCCAGGAGGCGCTCGCCCGCAAAAAGCCGGAACCGGTCGCCGTTGTGCAACCGGCGCTGGTGCTCGCGGGTGTGGGCGCCGTGCAGTCGCCGGAGATCGGCGGGCCGCGGCGCGCGCTCGACAAACTGGGCCGTCTGGGCCTGTTGTGGCCGCTCGCCGCGCTGGTGATCGGTCTGGCGGGTGTCGCGTACTGGGAACATCAGCAGCACATTCAGGATCTTGCAGATATCGATGCTGCCGTATTGAGCGACGAACTGCCGCTGTCGGCCTATGCCGATCACGGTTTCAACGCGTATCTGAAGCGTGCCCAGTAGTTCCCTCACTCAAGACCGACCTGTGACGCGACGCAACGTACTTTTTCTGGTCGCCGCGCTAATCGTGGCCGCGCTCGCCGGCACGGCCGTGCTGCGCCGCTCGCAAGCTCCGGAGCCGGTGTCCGACGTGCCGCCACTTATCTCCGGCACTTCGGCTCCCGGCGCCGCCAGCCCGGCCAGTGCACCGGTCGGCAGTCTCACGACGGACGCCGTAGCGCCGGGCAGCGCCCCGGCCGCTGCACTCCCGTCGCCCGGCGGCCTCTGGAGCAAGCTCACACCGAGCCAGCAGGAAGCCCTTGCCCCGCTCGCGCAGGACTGGAATCGCATGAACGAGCGTCAGCGCGACAAGTGGATCGAGATCGCCAAGCGCTTTCATACGCTCTCGCCCGAGGGCCGCAAACGTCTGCATGACCGTATGGCCGACTGGGTGCGCCTGACGCCCGAGCAGCGCAAACTGGCGCGCGAGAGCTATCAGAACGCCAAGACCCTGCCGCCCGAGCGCAAGGCGCAGGTATGGCAGCAGTATCAACAGCTCACGGAAGAGCAGAAGAAGCGCCTTGCTGCCGACGACAAGAAGCAGGCCAACCATCCCAACGTGGTCAGTGCGCCGCCGTCGGGCCGCACCGGCGTGAAGAATCCGTATGCCGCCGTGCATCGCAAGGAAAACGCCGCCGCAGCCAAGAACGGCGTGTTGCCGAGCCCGGCGCCTTCGGCTGCGTCCGCACCGGCGGCCGCACAACCGATGCCGGCACCGCCGACAACAGCATCGGTGCCAGCGGGTGTCAGCACCGGCGCCGTCGGCACAGGGGCCGCGAACAGCGACAAGAACGGCGAAACGGTCTTCAACTCCGAGATCTATCACCACAACTGATGCACGCCAACTGACCCACGCCGTCAGCCAGTGTCTTGCCGCCACGGCCGCCTTCGGGCGGCCGTTTGCATTCCTGAGCCTGGCGGGTCAGGCGCGCCTGACTGGCCCATCGGCACGTTCTTCCGCATAATGAGCGACAGATGGCTCGACAGGCCCGCCGCATGATGCGCCGCGCGGGCGCATTGACACATTGAACGGCATCGGCGCGACGCCGGGCACCCGACAGAACGATCCCAGACCACATCGCGATGACCGACTCCGCCACCCAGCCCGCCACGCCGTCTCGCTCGTCCGGCGCAGCCACTTCGCCGCGCACGCCTGCCGGTGCTGCGCCAGACGGCTACGCAGTGCCGACGCTGCGACGCCGCCTGCTCTCGATGGTCTACGAATCCCTGCTGCTCTTCGGCGTGCTCTTTCTCGCCGGATACCTTTTCAGCGCCCTGACCCAGCAGCGCAGCGGCCTGATGTATCGCCACGCAATGCAAACCTGGTTGTTCCTTGTGCTTGGCGCGTACTTCGTCTGGTTCTGGACCCACGGCGGCCAGACACTGGCGATGAAGACCTGGAAGATACGTCTGGTCGACACGCAGGGCCAACCGGTGCGCACCGGCCGCGCCGTCTTGCGATACATGCTCGCATGGCTGTGGGTGCTGCCTGCCATGGCGCTCGACTGGGCGCTCGGGTTCACCGGCTGGAGCAGTGTCGCATCGCTCGCCGGCTGGGTCGTGCTCTGGGCGCTGGCCATGCGCGTGATACCGGATCACCAATTCGTTCACGACCGGCTCGCCGGCACGCGTCTCGTCAGCGTGCTCGGCAAATGAATTCGCCGACACCGGCCAACCGCCCTATGCAGCGCGCGTCACGCCCGCATCTGATCTACGGCGGCATCGAGATCGCACTGTCCATCGTCGTCGCCATCGCGACCTGGGTCACGTGGCACAGCCCCTGGACAACCGTGCTCTGGACAGTCCTGTGGCTGCCGGTCTCGCACGCCACCGGCCTGGCCGCCGGCTTCATCATGGCCGCGCACGGTGACCCGACGCCCGAGCGGCGCACACCGGCCGGCACAAATGCGGCCGTATGGGCGTACGAATGTGCGGCGTCGATTCTGCTGCTCGACCTCTACCAACCCTGGCGCAGCGCCGCCCCACTGCCTTCTCCCAACGGCCCGGCACGCCCCGTCGCGGTACTGTTGTTGCACGGCTATGGCTGCAATCGAGCATTCTGGCTGCGTTTTTCGCGCCATCTGGCGGATGCCGGCTATCACTGCGACGCCGTCAATCTCGGACCGATATTCGGCGGCATCGACGACTACGCGGCCAGCATCGCGAACGCCGCGCAAACGCTTGCCGAGCGCACGCGGCTGCCCGTCGTCATCGTGGGCCACAGCATGGGAGGCATCGCGGCGCGCGCCTGCCTGCAACGCTATCCGACCTTGCCCGTCGCGCACACCATCACGCTCGGCTCCCCGCATTTCGGCACCTTGCACGCGCGCCACGGCATTGGCCAGAACGTTCGCCAGATGCGCCTCGGCAGCGAGTGGCTCGTGGCGCTCGCGGACCGTGAGACAGACGCGGAACGCGCTCGCATCACGTCGATCTACACGCTCCACGATAACGTTGTTTACCCCACTCGCACCTCGGTGCTGCCCGGCGCGCGCAACATCGCGCTGGACCGGCTCGGACACGTGTCGCTAGGCACGCACCCGCGTTCCCGCGCGCTGGTGCTCGAAACGCTGGAGCGCGTAGCGCAAGGACTGCGCCACAACGTCTGAATCGGGCGTCGTCAGCGCACGAGGCGGACCGGCGGTGTCGCATCGCCGCGACGTCTCAAGACACTTTCGCGACACACGCGTGACTGTCATCGTCCCTTCATGAAGTCATGGCGCAATGCACGCATGTTCAACGCGACGTGCGAGCCGCTATGACGACGACACCCACCTTCGAGTTGCCGATCTCAACACCTGCGGCTCGCGCCGGTCACTTTGCAGACACTCCGCCGGGTCGCCCTGCCGCCCCGCCCGCCAGCCCCCCCG